>JAWOIA010000219.1:0-5030 GCA_046484885.1 Desulfosarcina sp.
GTGGCCGGGCTCAATGCCGCCGATTATGCGAAAAAACGCAAGTCATGAAAGAGCCGAACAGTCGATGGGGCGGGGGCGAACGGCGCGCCGGGATCACGTTCCCAGCGCGCCGTCCGTTGAGTGGTAGAGCCGTTCGAGCGCATTTTACTGGCGCAGGCAGCCTGGACCGTAGCCCATGCCCCGACCTTGACCCATGCCGCGGCCCATGCCCTGGCTCTCCCGGAAAAACCCCCGGCCGGCTTCCGGGTGGATTTTCCGAATGACCATGATGTGCTCCAGACGTTTTTGGTCCAGACTTGCCCGCAGTTGGGAGAGCTCTTTTTGCAAGGCTGCGGCTTTTCCCGAATCCGGTTCACTTTTGGCGATTTCGGCTTTCAGCTCGAGTCGTTTGGCGAACAGTTCCTGACGTTCGGTTTGGGTGGCCTCGAAAAAAGCCTGCCGCTGCGCATTCATCTGTTCCCGCTGCTCCGGGGTGAAGTCCACTGCCATCCGGCCGCATGCCCAGCTGTTCCGGGACTGCTGGGGGCCATATCCCGCATCATCCCAGCGCTGTCCCATCCCTCTGCCGGCAACGGCATTGGCTGTCAGCGTGATGACGGCGACGGCAACCAGGCCGGCTATCATGGTGATTCCGCGATTGGTCTTCATGATGCACTCCTTTCAGTTTGAGATGATCTCGTTTGTGTCTCGGGGACACCGGTTGGTGATTTCGACATCTTTCTAAGCAAGGTGGGTGCCAAAACTGATCGCATTACGGGCCCAAAGATTGTAACTGCCTAAATCCAAAGATTTAAAATAATCTAGGTGTTATTTTTGAACGATCGAGCCGGCTGTGTCACGCGAAGTCAAGTGGTTCGATAATAACCAGGTCATCGTCGTTGGCCGGGTAAAAAAGTGCCGCTTTTCCCTGGCTGGATGAAGGCCATCGGGTGGTTGCCCCGATCGGCCTGGCTTTCCGGGAAGGCGATAAAGCTGGCATGTTTTTTGTTTTAAGGTCGGAGATGGAAAAAGAGAAATACAACGGTTTGCTGTGGGGGGTGTCGCCCTGGGTTATCCTGGGTGCCGTCCTGGTACTGCTGCCCATCATGGCCCTGATGACCGTGGAAACCATCAAACGCCAGCAGCAGCAGCACATCCGCCTGATGATGGAAAAAGGTGCCGCATTGATCCGATCCTTTGAAGCCGGCACGCGCATGGGAATGCGTGGCGGGCACGGCAGCGGGTTTCAACTTCAGCGGCTGCTGGTCGAGACCGCCGCCCAGCCGGACATCGCCCATCTGGCGGTACTCCGCCTCGACGGCACGGTTATCGCCCACAATCGCGTGGACCAGGTTGGAATGCGCACCAACGGCGAATTGGGTCTCAGCGCCATCCACGAGGCCGGTGACTTGGAATGGCGAGAAACGGTTTCCCAGGAGGGTGATCGCGTCTTCGAAATTTTTGGCAAGTTCGCCCCCCTGGCCCGAAGCTTCGATCGGCCCAGGAACGCCCCCAGGCCCGGCCGGATGGCAATGCCCTCCCTGGAACGGGAGGCCTCGCCCATGGTGATTTTTGTGGGGCTGCGAACCGATGCCCTCGATGCGGCCCATGCGGCTGATGTGCGCCACACCGTGGTGATGGCCGCAGTGCTGCTGCTGGTGGGCTGCGCCGGCGTGCTGCTCCTCTTCCTGGCTCAGAACTACCGATCTGCCCGCACCTCCCTGGTGCAGGTAAGGGCTTTTTCCGACAGCCTGGTGTCGCGCATCCCCATCGGTCTGGTGGCGCTGGACCGGGACGGCCGCGTGACGGCCCTCAATTCAGTCGCGGAGACGACCTTGGCGATCGACTCTACCGACGTGACGGGCCTTCCCGCCCGAGAGGTTATCCCGGCCGCACTGGTGGATGCCCTGGCTGGCGATGCCGGTCTGGTGGAAAAGGAAATTCTCTGCCCGGTTGCTGATGGCCGGCGCATTCCCATGGATGTCAGCGCCGCGACGTTGACAGATGACGACGGCCAGGTTTTCGGCCAGGTGATCCTGTTCAAGGACCTGACCGAGATTCGGGCCCTTCACGACGAGTTGGAAAAAAATCGGCGCCTGGCCTCGGTGGGGCGGTTGGCCGCCGGTGTGGCCCATGAAATTCGCAACCCGTTGAGTTCGATCAAAGGCTTTGCCACCTACTTCAAGGAGAAATACCGCGACAGTGACCAGGATCAGGAGGTGGCTGCCATTTTGATTCAGGAGGTGGACCGGCTCAATCGGGTGGTGGGCCAGCTGTTGGAGTTTTCACGCCCCTTGGCTATTCACCGTCAAGCGGTGCGCCTCAAGCCGTTTCTGGAGGAGGCCGTCAAGCTAGTGGCCCGTCAGAGCAGTCAAACCGGTGTCACCACGACGCTGGAAATGGTCGATGAGACGCTGGCCGCAGTGATGGATGCCGACAAGATGAGCCAGGTGATGCTCAACCTTTTCCTCAACGCCCTGGACGCCATGCCGGGTGGCGGGCGACTGACCGTGCGGGTCTCGAACAACGGGAACGGTTGGGTCCAGATTCAGGTTGCCGATACCGGCGAGGGGATCGACCCCACGGATCAGCCCCACGTTTTTGAACCCTATTTTTCTACCAAAAACACTGGAACCGGGTTGGGGTTGGCGATTGTGCACAATATCGTCAAGGCTCACCAGGGCGATATCCTGGTGGAAAGCCGTCCCGGTCAGGGAACCACGGTTCAGATCACCCTGCCGGCGGCAAAGGAGGTGTGATGGCTCAACCGTACCGGGTGCTGGTGGTGGATGACGATACCGCCCACCGCACCATGCTGCGCACGCTGGTGGCCGGCTGGGGCTATGCTGTCCTGGAAGCGGACGACGGGGAAGCGGCGATTGCAATCGTCCAGGCCCGGCCGGTAGATCTGGTGCTGATGGATATCCGCATGGTGCGCGTTTCCGGCATCGAAGCCCTGGAGCAGATCAAAATCATCAACCCGGCCATTCCGATTGTGCTGATGACCGCCTATGCTTCGGTGGAGATGGCGGTGGAAGCGCTCCAAAAAGGCGCCTACGACTATCTGATCAAACCCTTGGATTTCGATAAACTGCAGCTGACCCTGGAGCGGGCTCTGGAGCACACCCGTCTCAAGGACGAGAACCGCCGGCTCAAGCAGCAGTTGGCAAGCGGATTCCATTCCGGGGGCATCATCGGCAGCAGCCCGGCCATGGTCCGCCTGATGGAGACGGTGGCCCAGGTGGCGGCTTCCGAGGCCACCGTCATGGTGACCGGTGAGTCGGGAACGGGCAAGGAGCTGGTGGCTGCGGCCATTCACCACAACAGCCCCAGAAAAGCGGGCCCGTTGGTCAAAGTCAACTGCGCCGCCATCACTGAGACCCTGTTGGAGTCGGAGCTATTTGGTCATGAAAAAGGCGCCTTCACCGGTGCCGACCGCCTCAAGGAGGGACGTTTTGTCCAGGCCGATCGGGGTAGCCTCTTTTTGGACGAAGTGGGGGCGATGCCGGTGTCCATGCAGGTCAAGCTGCTGCGTGTGCTCCAGGAGCGCGAACTGACTCGGGTGGGCGGTGAACAGGTGATACCCGTGGATGTGCGGCTGATCGTGGCTACCAACCAGGAGCTGGCCCAGATGGTCAAAGCCGGCTTGTTCCGGGAGGATCTTTTCTATCGCTTGAACGTGGTGGAGTTGAAAACCCCGCCCTTGCGGGAGCGCCGGGAAGACATTCCGCTGCTGGCGGCCCATTTTCTGGTGCGCTTTGCCGAAAAAAACCGCAAGGCGGTTGACCGGTTTTCCCCCCGGGCCATGGATCTGCTGATCCGTCACGCCTGGCCGGGCAATGTGCGCGAACTGATGAACACCATTGAGCGCGCCGTGGTGCTGGCCCGCAGTGACTGTTTGAGTGAGGATGACTTTGCGGCCCTGGCTCCCAGCCGGCTGGAAAATGGGACCGTCGGGTCTGACGCTGCCCTGATAGCCGATATGCCGCTGGAGCAGGTCGAGCGGCAAGCGATTGTTCACACGCTGGCATCGGCGGGCGGCAACAAGAGCGAAGCGGCCCGACGCCTGGGCATCACCCGCAAGACCTTGAGGGAAAAGTTAAAACGCTACGACCTGCCCGAATGAGTGCCGCAACCCGCTATTCGCCCACCACCCAATCGATCTGCAATGGCTCAAAAGCCCTTATTTGATTATGCGGATGCGATGGGTAGCCCGCAGCTCCCGCCAGATCCGGTGCATAATGTCCCGGCTCATTTCGGCACTCATGCCGATCTGGGTGCTGACGCAACGGTCAAAGGCGTACTGGAGGTAGGGGATCTCGGTTTCGTCCATGTGGGCGACAGCCGATTTTTCCCGCAGGGGCATGTCCGCCAGTATCTCCTGGGCGACCTGATCGGTTTCACTGGGCAGGTTCACTGGCGCACCGGCAGTGGCAGGGTCGGGTTGGGTTTTCATAGGAGACGGTTAACCCATTTGGGTCTCAATTGCAAGCCCACCCGGGCACCCACCTCAGCCGCCCTCAGGCCGGATAACGGTTCCGGCCGGCGCTTCTCCGGCACCGCCTCCGGTGGAATAAGCTTGACTTGACCGGTGCAATCGGTTTAATTTGATGCTCATTGAGCGTCCGAAGGCGCGGCGGCAAACTTGATCATCGAATGTGTTTTCAGGCCACGAAGGCATCGGCGGGAGGGCTCCTGCTGTTTGACTTGTGGCCTTTCTTTGTTGGCCTGAAAAACCCGGCCTTATGGTCCAGGGTCCTTTACTGGTTGGTATCAAGAAGGTTTCGATGAGGAAACAAATTTGTGTCATAGACGGTCAGGGGGGCGGCATCGGCTCAACGGTAATCAAATACATCAAGGCCGCTTACGGTGAACAGGTCGATTTGCTGGCCTTGGGGACCAATGCCATCGCCGCGTCCCAGATGTTGCGCGCCGGCGCCAACCGCTGCGCTTCCGGCGAAAACGCCATCTGTCGAACGGCCGCCCGGGTTGATTGTATCATCGGTCCGGTCTCCATTACCTGGGCCAATGCCATGCTGGGTGAGGTGACC
>JAWOIA010000234.1:0-4213 GCA_046484885.1 Desulfosarcina sp.
TGACGGTCTCGTAAAAAGTCAATTTTGAGTGCCATTGAGGGTTTCGGGGGAAGGAGCGATTTTGGGGAAGGCGTTAAAAATTGCAAGCTGTTTGAGGAGTTTGCGACGAGTTCTTGCAATTTAGCCGCCACCAAAATCGCGCCCCGAAACCCTCACGAAGCGAAAAATTCGACTTTTTACGAGTTCATCAATACTGGCAGCGGGAGTCGTCATCGGCGCAAAAAGCGGCGTCAGGCGGCAGTAAAAGCGCTGCTGCCCGATCGCGACCGAAACCATTTCCAACCGGCCGCCGACAACCGCTAGATTCGTAAAGGTGAAACCGCATGGAACCCGTCATTACCCGCTTTCCCCCCAGCCCCACCGGTTTTCTGCATGTGGGCGGGGCGCGGACGGCTTTGTTCAACTGGCTTTACGCCCGCAAACATCAGGGCAAATTTATCTTGCGCATCGAAGACACCGACACGCAGCGCTCCACCCGGGAGTCGGTCGAGGCCATTTTCGAAGCCCTGAACTGGCTCGAATTGGACTGGGACGAGGGCCCCTATTTTCAATCCCAGCGGCTGGCCATCTACCGCCAATACCTTCACCAACTGCTCGACGCGGGGGCTGCCTACTACTGCACCTGTTCCCCGGACGAGGTGACGGCCATGCGTCAGAAAGCCTTGGCCGAAGGCGGCAAACCCAAATATGACGGCCGCTGCCGTGAGCGCGGCTTGGCTCAAACGCCGTCCGCCGTCATTCGGTTCAAGGCACCGCTGACCGGCACCACGGTGCTTGACGACGTGATCAAAGGCCGGATTGTTTTCCAAAACAGCGAGCAGGACGATTTTGTCGTCTGCCGCAGCGACGGCACCCCCACTTACAACTTCGTGGTCGTGGTCGACGACATCACCATGGGCATCAACACGGTCATCCGCGGCGACGACCACGTCATGAACACCCCCAAGCAGATCCTGCTCTATCAGGCCCTGCAGGCCTCCCTGCCGCGTTTCGGCCACGTTCCCATGGTGCTGGGCAAGGACAAGACGCGCCTGAGCAAACGCCACGGCGCCATGTCGGTGACCGCTTACCGGGACATGGGCTACCTGCCCGACGCCTTCATCAACTATCTGGCCCGCTTGGGCTGGTCCTACGGAAACCAGGAGTTTTTCAGCCGGGCGGAGCTGGTTGAGAAGTTCAACCTGGAAAACATCGGCCAATCGGCCGGTGTTTTCGACCCGGACAAACTCACCGCCCTCAATGCCGACCACATCCGGGCGGCTTCGGTGGATCAGCTCGTTCTCCGGGTGCTGCCGTTTCTGCAAAGCAAGAGCTACGATGCCGCCGACAGCGGCTACCTGGCCGGCGTCATCGGCACCCTGCACGCCCGCAGCCGAACCCTGGTGGAGATGGCCGACAGCGCTCATTTCTACTACCGCGACGACGTGCGGCCTTACGACGAAAAGGCGGCCGCCAAGTTCCTGAAAACGGAAATGGCCCCGGTACTTGCTCGGCTGGCCGACGAAGTGGCAGAGCTGGAAAATCTGGCAGAGAAAACCCAGGAAGCGGCCTTTAAACGGGTCATGGACGCAACGGGCCTGGGCTTCGGCAAAATCGCCCAGCCGGTGCGCGTGGCCCTGACCGGCACCACCGTGAGCCCCGGCATCTTCGAGATGATCGCCGTGCTGGGCAAAACCCGGGTGCTGGCGCGGCTGCGAACAGCGGTGGAATTTATCGAATCGAAGGAAGCGTAGCCGCAAATTTAAAAAATCAAATCACAAATTCCAAATATCAAACAAACTTCAAATTCCAATGATCAAATCCCAAACAACAACCGAACACGTCCTGTTTGAGATTTGGGTATTGGGATTTATTTGAGATTTGTTGTTTGGATTTTGGGATTTTGTCTTCCCGAAGAATGAATTGCTTTGCGACGTGCGGCTGGCATGCGCAAGGGATCCAACAATCTGTATACATTAAGACTTGACTCCCCGACCGCTTTTGTGTAAACGGGCACCAATCCGCTGCTGGGGGATCGTCTAATGGTAGGACAGCGGACTCTGACTCCGTCAATCAAGGTTCGAATCCTTGTCCCTCAGCCACATGCAATCAAGGGGCTATTCACAGCCGAATAGCCCTTTTTTCTTTCCCGCCCCAGGGGCGGTCAGCAGCCGGGCAGGTCGTCACAAGTGGGGTAGTCGGTTATTTGCCCATCCCAATCGACCTGCACGCCGGGAGAAGTGAATGTCACCGTTCCCTGTCCGGTACCGGAGATGCCCAGCTTTCCGCTGACAGGACAACCGTTGCTAAGAGGCACCACCAGCGCCTCCAGGGTGCTCACCGTAACCCATCCATCCAAACAACTGCCTGTCAGCGAGCCGTCGACGGTCACAACATAAGCACCGCCGGAGCCCGACGGCTGCACGCCATACCGATAATTGCTGAACTGCATATCGAAAGCCTCATCACCCAAGATGGCACTTACGTCACCGTTAAAGGTCGCCGTCATCCGCGTAACCTCTCCCAGGGACCAGACCATACCAGCAATGTCCATCTTGAAAGTATTCATGGAGATTTGCATGTTCTCAACGCTTTCCTCGAGGGTCAGGTTGGCAAATTCCATTGCTATGGCAGTAGGCTCGCAGGCATTGCCGGTAAAACGCAGCCGCACCGTCCCATCGGCGAAAAGACCACCTTCTGTGCAGCTGCTGAAGGTCATCGTCGCATTCAAATTCGTGACTTCGGAGCAATCAACGGGGTCGTCGTCCGGACCAACCCAAGACGCTGAGATGGAAATCGTCCCGCCGTTGCTGCACGTGTCGCTCTCACTGACACTGCCTGCAGGTTTGAGGATATGGGGCTGGCGGAAAATTTCATCCATCACAATGTCTATCATCCTGGCGGCCAGATCGGCCTTGAGGGGTTGATAGCCACTGCTGGACAAGGGAGAAAGGGTTTGGTTCAAATCAGTCAAATCGCCTGTGATCAGGGCCATCGCCGCCGATTGCGCCAACGATTCCGGGGTGATCGTTGCCGGAGTGAGGGTCGTTGGGGCGCTACCGCCGCCTCCGCCGCCGCCACAGGACAAGACGACAAATGCAAAAACAACAACCCAAACCATGCGCCAACGGCTGTTTCCCATGATAGACCTCCTTGTTGTTGGGGTTTACTTTGTGGGGGTAACCACCTTTTTCTTGCCAGCAGCGGGACCAGTTCTACGAAAGCGGACCGGAGACCACAGTTCATCTAAGCATCTACCATATATCCTTCAGATTAGAAATGGTCGCCCATGGCCTGCGTCGGGTTAAGTTGTTTATTCCGCCGCCGGGGATAGAATCCGTGGCGGAGCAGCCGTTCGATAGCGGGCAAACCAAACGGCCACCAAAATCCGGTCCCGGCCGTGACGGCCGGCGGATATCATTGTTTTGCATCCATTCGTGCTTAATTTGCCCCATAAGCCATTGGGCCATTAACCGGCCAAGGAGGTCAACATGACAACTTTCGAACCCAACCCAAGACCGGTCAATCGCCGCTTCGCTGTTGTGATTGTCGCCGCGCTTCTGGCGCTGTTGGTCACCGGGTGCATGAAAAACTACGGCCGGTTCACATTGGACGATCAGGTGAGCCAGGCCTTTCGAAGCGGATCGATCCAGACCGACTACCAGTATTACTATTCCGGCAGGCAGACGATGCCTTACGCCATCATGGCCATCGACCGCCGCTACAGCGTCCCTTCCAAATTCTGGGTCCCTTTTGAGCCCAATCCCGAGCAGCTCAAAACGATGAGCGGCAGCATTTTCGATCAGAATCGCTACCCATCCTATGGCTACCGTATTCTGGACCCGAACGGGGTGGTGATCGGCATCTGGTACGCCAGTGCCCGCGACCACAGCGTCCGCGTGGATCAGGAAAACCGAACGGTAACCGTGCTGTTCACCAATCCCGAAAATGACAATCACCCGTCTTTTTTTCGTGGCGGCGGAAACACCAATGCCGTATCCACCTTCTCTACCGACATGAAAAAGGCCACATAGGGCGACCACAACAATGAAATCGATCTATTTCCTCAGCCTCAACATGATTGGGTTTGTCCCTTATGCCTTCGGTTTCTTAAAAAGTTACGCCCAGCAGGATCCGGCCGTCGCGGCGGCCTATCGCTGGCACCCGCCCTTCAGCACCCCCCAGCCGGTCGACGCCATCGTGGCGGCGATTGTGGACCCCGACCTCTTGTGCC
>JAWOIA010000254.1:0-2590 GCA_046484885.1 Desulfosarcina sp.
TCCGCCCTGCCCGTTGCGACGGCACCCGCCGGCGCTACGATCAGCACGACGGCCAACATGAACGCCGCCGACTGCGATGTGATGGAGAAACGGGACATCACCCACCCTCCCTTGCGCATTTGAACCCTTTACAATTCGGTGCATAATCTCTTACAGTAAAATCGTTCCGGAGCGCTGCCCTTTCAATGTGATAGGATTAAGTGGCCATTGGCAGGCTGATCCTGTCAATCCAACCCCAGCGAGGAGGGAGTATGAAATTCAACGCCATCCACAAAGAGACCGTGATGCTCGATCCCCAGGCGGAGATGGCCGAAAAGCGCATCCCCAGTGAAATCCGCGTCGACCCGCTCACCGGACGAACCGCCCGGATCTGTCATTTCATGAAACTGCATTGGGAAAAGCCCGATTTCGAGGCCCTGGTGGCCGGCACCGAGTCCTGGTGCCCCTTTTGCGGCGACCGGGTGATCGAGATCACCCCCTGCTTTCCGAAGGATCTGCTGCCCGAGGGGCGCATGCGCAAGGGCGACATGGTGATCTTCCCCAACATCGCCCCCTACGACGCCATCGGCGCCGTGGCCACCTTCGGCAGCCGCCACTACATTCCCATGACGGCCTTCACCCCCGCCCACATGGCCGACGCCTTCGGCTTCGCCCTGGCGTTTTTCGAGCGCGTGCAGGCCTCGGGCCACCCGGAGTCAGTATACCACATCGTCAACTGGAACTACATGCCGCCCTCGGGCAGTTCGCTGATCCACCCCCACCTGCAGGTCTTTTCGACCGCCTCCGCCCCCAATCTCATGCGCCAGGAACTCGAGGCCGCCCAGGTCTATTTCCAGAACCATGGCTCGGTCTACTGGGATGACCTGGTCGCTGCCGAGAAGGCCGCCCAACAGCGCTACCTGGGGCAGATCGGCCGCAGCCACTGGATGACGGCCTTTGCGCCCATGGGAGTGGCCGGCGACGTTTTGGCGGTGGTGGAAGGGGCCCGCGGCACCCTGGAGCTGACCGCGGCCGACCTGCTGGATCTCGCCGACGGCCTGGCCCGAATCATGAAGGCCTACGACCGCATGGGCATCTACAGCTTCAACATGAACTTTTTCACCGGCGCCGCCGGCGACGACCACAGCCGCTTTCACCTGCTCTTTTCGCCGCGCACCTTTTTCAACCAGACCCTGGGCACCCCGGACGTCGGCGCCTTGCGCAACCTGTTCAACGAAACCCTGTGCATGGCCTTCCCCGAAGCGATCAACACCACCCTCAAGCAGGACTTTTAGGGCCGGGCGATTTGTGGTAAGGATGCTTTTTTTTTCGGACGGGTTGCGAGCAATCCATTTCCGGGAGGATGCGGACATGAGCGTGGACGGCCGGGCGCGGCGGCCCATCTGGCTGGATGAGGACGGCGTCACCGTCAAGGTGATCGACCAGCGCCAGCTGCCCCACCGCTGGGTGGTGGCCGACCTGACCAGCGTGGACCAGGTGATCCAGGCCATCGGCAAGATGGTCGTACGCGGCGCGCCGCTGATCGGCGTCACCGGGGCTTACGGGGTGATGATCGCCGCCGTCGGCGCGCAGCACGCCCCCGACCCCATAACCTTTTTGACCGACGCCTGCACCCGCATCCGCTCGGCCCGGCCCACGGCGGTGAACCTGGCCTGGGCCGTGGACCGGGTGTGCGCCACGGTACTGGCGCTGGATTCGCCGGCAGCGCGCATCCAGACGGCGCGCCAGGCAGCGGCCGCCATCGCCGCCGAGGAGGCTGACCGATGCCGCCGCATCGGCCTGCACGGCGCCGGGCTGATCGAGGCGCTCAGCCGCAGCAAAAACGGCGCCACGGTCAACCTGCTGACCCACTGCAACGCCGGCTGGCTGGCCTGCGTCGAACACGGCACGGCCACGGCCCCCATCTACGAAGCCTTTGACCGGGGGGTCGACCTGCACGTGTGGGTCGACGAAACCCGGCCCCTGAACCAAGGGTCGCGGCTGACGGCCTGGGAACTGGGCCAGCACGGCGTGCCCCACACGGTGATCACGGACAACGCCGGCGGCCACCTGATGCAGCGCGGCCAGGTGGATATGGTGATCGTGGGCACCGACCGCACCACCCACACCGGCGATGTGGCCAACAAGATCGGCACCTACCTCAAGGCCCTGGCGGCCAGGGACAACGGGGTTCCCTTTTACGTGGCCCTGCCCGCTTCCACCATCGACTGGACCCTGACCGACGGGCTGGCGCAGATCCCGATCGAAACGCGCAGCCCGGACGAGGTGCGCTACGTCCAGGGGCTGGCCGAGGGCCGGGTCATGCGGGTCCTGGTGCCGCCTGCCGACAGCCCGGCGGCGGACTTCGCCTTTGACGTGACACCGGCCCGGTTGGTGACCGGCCTGATCACCGAAAGGGGCATCTGCGGCGCCGGCGAAGCCGAAATTCGACGGCTCTTCCCCGAGGCCTGAGCACATGCCACAGCAACCCGCCCGTCCACCCGAGCTGACAGACCTGGAAAAAAAGGTGATCGCCGCCATCCAAGGGGACATCCCCATCGTGGCGCGCCCCTACGCGGCGCTGGCCGCAGTCATCGGCGTCAGCGAGCAG
>JAWOIA010000097.1:0-6146 GCA_046484885.1 Desulfosarcina sp.
ACCGGTTCCTGGCCCGCATGGTCAAACAGACCCTCAACACGCGGTCCAGCCGGCGCTATCCGGGTTATACCCGGGTTCAGACCGCAGACTTTCGGCGGACGTTGGTCAACCGGTTATGGGAAGACGCCCCGGAACTGATCGAGATCGGTACCTTTCGCCACACCCTTCGGGATTTGGAAGATCGCATCGACGGGAGTGGCAGCCGGACCGTCGGGGGCCGCTTGACCCAGCGGATCTGTGAAACGGCAGGGGTTTCGTCGCCCATACAGTTGGGAAGCGAGGCATTTAATGCCGCGGCCGAATCCTTCTATCGTGAGCAGTTGAAGCAGGAGCACATGGGTGAGGCGTTGGATGAATGGACTGGACAGGTCCGCCGCTTGGACAGCCTGTCAAGCTGGCGCAGCGGAATTGACAACCAGGCCCTTTTTTCAGTGTTGCAGGGCAACGATGCCGCCGAATTTATCGCCAGCCACAGATCCGCGGTAATCGCTGAAGAGCTGCCTACATCGGTCATCACCCGGCTGATCCATCTCATGTTGCTGACCTTGAACTTTATGAAACGGCAGGCGCAGAACGCTTACCCGGAGGGTTGAAAAGGGTGACCTGCACGAATATTCCGCACCAGTATGTCGACCGCAAAACCGGGGCCGTGGTGACGGAGCGGCTGGTTGGCGATCCGCTGATCCAGCACCTGTATTCACGGGCCAGAGAAAACGCCCCCTTGTTGTTCAACGCGGTGACCTCCCGGCGCATGTCGGCCATTCTCGCTTTCCTCAATTTTGACCTGCCCCTGGTCGGCGGTTACCGGGGTTGGGTTCATCGTGTCCGCAGCATGGGCATCCGGGTCGATGAATGTCTGGAGCGCCTTGAGCTATTGAGCACTCCCCGCCAACTGTTCGAACGCAAGATCCGCTACTGGCATTGCCGCCCCATGCCCAAAGCGACCGACCGCGTGGTATCGCCGGCCGACGCCCGCATGCTCGTCGGTTCCTGTGACCGGCACGCTTCCCTTTTCCTCAAAGAGAAGTTTTTCTGCTTTGATGAACTCATCGGCCTTGACCGGAAACGGTGGTTGGGGGCCTTTAAGGGCGGCGATTTCGCAATCTTTCGCCTCACCCCGGATAAATACCACTACAACCACACCCCCGTCGCCGGGCGGGTGATCGACTTATATGCCGTTGACGGGTGCTGCCACTCATGCAACCCCGGTGCCGTGGTGTCCATGGTTACCCCTTTTTCCAAAAACTATCGGGTGGTTACGGTCATAGACACGGACGTTGCGGGCGGAACCGGAGTCGGACTGGTGACCATGATCGAAATTACGGCCCTGATGATCGGGGATGTTGTTCAATGCTACAGCGCCCGGGGCTATGAAGACCCGCAAGGGCTCTCCCCAGGCATGTTTGTGAAACGGGGTTTTCCCAAAAGCCTTTACCGGCCGGGAAGCAGCGTTGATGTATTGCTCTTTCAGAAAGGCCGCATCGTGTTTGCGGAGGATATCGTAGCCAATATGCAGCGCCGAGACATTGCCAGTCGCTTCAGCCTGCATTTTGGGTCTCCCCTGGTCGAGACCGATGTGGCCGTGCGGTCGGAAATTGGCCGCGCGGTGTGAACCAACGGCTTTTAGCGTGAGCGGAATTTGCCCCACCTTTAGGAGCACGGTCCATGAGCAACTGGCTGTTCGTTTTGGGCATGGCGCTGATTCTCACACCCATCTACATCTGGAGCTTCAAGGCCTTGCCAGGGGAGCGATGGCAGATCATCTGCGCCATTCCCATCCGAAAGATGGCCGGCGGAACCTGGCAGGGCCTCAACCTGACTTACTACGGATTGTTCAACGCCACGGCTCTATGCATTGCCATGGCCCTTGTGTTTGTTTTATGCGGCGCGGCCGGTATCGATGTGCGGGTTCTGGTGGTCGTGGTCAGCGTTCTTTTGGCTTGCTGCCTGCCGGCATCGCGGCTGATCGCCGGCTGGGTAGAGAAAAAACCGCACACCTTCAGCGTGGCGGCGGCCTCTTTTATGGGGATGATTCTCGGACCCTGGCTGGTGTGGCTGCTGGCTGCGGCCTCACAATGGCTGCTGGGGCTGGCCTTTGAACCCATGACGGTTTTTTCGGCCCTGATGGTCGGCTATACCTTGGGCGAGGGCTTCGGCAGGCTGGCCTGCATCAGCTTTGGTTGCTGCTACGGACGGCCCTTGGAGCAGATGCCGCCGTGGGTGCAGCGCCACCTGGCATGGGCCACCGTCACCTATATCGGCGCTACCAAAAAGATCACTTACGCCCACCGTATGGAAGGCAAAAAGGTCCTGGCCGTTCAAGCGGCAACCACTGTGCTTTACACCGCCTGCGCCTTGGGCGGAACCCTGCTGTACCTGACGGGTGAACCGGCCTGGGCTTATTTTCTCTGCCTCCTGGTAACCCAGGGTTGGCGGGTCCTTTCCGAATTCCTCAGGGCGGACTATCGCGGTGACGGAAAAATCAGCGCCTATCAGGTCATGAGCCTGCTGACGATCCCCTATGGGCTTTTCATGCCGCTGGCTTTCCCCGCATCCGGTTATGGAACGGATCTATTGGCCGGATTGGGAATATTGTTGAATCCGGTTGTGATTCTGTTTCTCCAGGTGCTGTGGATTCTGATGTTCCTGCGCATGGGCAGAAGTCGGGTCACCGGGTCGGCTGTCAGCTTCCATGTTCACCAGGATCGAATTTAATCAGGATCCGTCCCTTGATCCTGGTAGACCTGTTCATCGGCGGCGGGGTCCTTGGCATTCCACTGGCCATCGGTGGCTATTTCGCCGCCTTCCGGGCGGTTTGCTGTTATCGCAAGGCAACGCAACGATGAAGCAGGCCGGCTGGATGCTTTAAGATCACCGTCCCTGCCCGACATCGGAGTTATCAGATTGCGCCAACCGTCGCCTGGCATTCCAGGCGGCCAGCCGGCGGAATCCCTTCACTAAAACAACGCCACCGATCAAAACGATCAAGCCGGCTAGCGGGTAGTGAATACCGATCTCAAGCATGCGGGAGCTCTCCGAAACTGTTTTTTTTTGGTAGCCTGACCCATTTATGTTAGCAGATGATTAGGATCGGCCAAGCTGCGATCGATTGGGCAGGCGCCAATTGATCAAGGAGTGACAGGCTTGCCGGTTTCCAGGCAACCGGTATCACTTGGTCCGGCATAAACAACGGTCGCGGGGAAACGACCGGAGGCATCCCCCGAGCCATCAAAGCGTAAAAAGAGACCATCCGAAGCCCGAAACCAGTAACGGCCTCGCCAAAAGGGAGCCAGCAGGCCGCCCAGGCGCAGTTCCACGCGGACCGCCGAAGTCTGACCTGAGGGCAACGACAGGGATTCGACTCCTTGGCGGGTGGCGGTGATCTTATAGGCCTTCAACGTATCGGGCCGCAACGTCCAAAAACTAACAGCTGCCTGGCCGCTTAGTATGAAAGGGCGCAACGACAAGGAGGTCGCCTGGAACCAAGGGGAATCGTCCAGTTCTATCTGTTTGAGGATCACCGCGCCTCTCCAACGGCCTTGCACGACAAGGCTGTTTCCTTGGCGCAACACCTCAACGTCGGTTTCCTCCCGATGATCCCGCATGGACCAGGCTTGGGTATGCAGGGCCGCGTCGGTGCGGGTGAGGTGGGTCTGCTGGGAGGTGTGATAAACCAGCTGACTACCGCTATCGTTGGTCCGGGTCAGACACCACTGGACCTCCTGACGGGTGGTGCCATTTTCCTCGACATAGCGGTGGGCTTCAACAGCCGCATGCTGAGCCAGCCCTTCAGAAGGAACCAGACCCATCAGCGACACCATCCCCAACAGCAAATAGGTCAGCGATGCCAAATCCTGCCTCCACAACAGCCACATCGGAATGGCCCGTTTCTCCCTCCCAGCCAAGCCGGCCTCATGAGGTCCCGTTGATCGAGAACGGGAAATACAACCAGGCAATAGAGGCACAGCAAAAAGGGTGCTACAAGCTGACAACCGAATTTTGACTGTCTTCAAAAGGGGTCGGCAAATAGCCGTCGGCATCGGGATCATTTTCCCATTGGGATTGGCCCAGTAGATAGCGGAACTGGTAGGAGCAACCCTTCTTCAACTCCACTGTTGTGCTGAAAGCACCAGTTTTCATTCTTTTCATAGGGGTTGCTGTAATTGACCAGTTGTTGAAATCACCAACTACATGGGCCTGATCGACCGCATTGCCGACGGCTTGCGGAATACAAAAGGTGACTTTGCACACGGATTTGGTTTTCAGGAACTGTTTGCGAATACTCATCTGCGGCCTCCATTGAACGGATTATTCCTTTCGGTCCCCTTCATGTGAAAATGAAAAATTTTCATCTTTTGCTGTGCCCGAACCGGCAATGGGGGCTAGTGTGATTTCCGGTGACATGTCGCTGCCCGTTGCTTCCAAAGATCCACCTGTCGTTGCGGTCAAAAACGGGGAAAGAAACTACTCATCACGATGCAACAAATGGAAACGGATAGAACCAGAAGGTCGATTATCTCGTCGGACATGGAAATCCTCCTCGCCTGTTTCATCGCCAGGCACCCAACCTTGGCGCCCAAATCCTTTTTGCCTGGAAAAGACTAGCTCCGTGTTGCCCGGAAATTAGAAAATGATTAAAAAAATGGTGTTCCTAACACAAATCTAACAATCGAGCGCTACTACCCCAACCACCGGCGGTCAGACCGGAACCGTAAGAAGTGGAGCCTTCGATTCACCATCAACCAAACGGAGCCATGATGATATCTGAAAAGTGCAGCATCGACGAGTTTGTTGCAGCGGTCACAGGCAAGGCGGCGCAGGAAGTGATCGCCCTGGCCATTGACGAAGCCACCCGGGCCGATCGCATCTTCCTGCGTAGCCGTCATCACCCTGCCCAGCGGCCGCTGCTCTGCGGTCAGACCTACTCCCGTCACCTCAAGGAACTGATCGGCTACTTGCGTTACACGGTCAAACCCCGACGCCCGCGCGCCAGGGCCTATCAACTGTACATGCAGCACTGGGGAGCCCCCCATCCACAACCATCGACCCCCCTGATTCATCGGCCGGACAAAACGTTGCATTGAAATTATCATCGCAGGAGAAGCGGCAACCTTCCACCCAGTCGCACCGGTCGGCCAGCCGGTGTTTATCCTTGCCGTGGCCCCGGCTGCTGGGTGGCCCGAGCCGTCGGTGTCGCCTGCCGGCAAGGCCATACGTGCTCAGCGGCGAAGGCTTTGCAGCATGATAACCGGTAAACGTTTTGCAGCGATCGACATCGGGTCCAATGCCGTTCGACTGCTGCTCTCGGCAGTTTTTCAGACAGACAGCGGCCCCTATTTCCGCAAAATCTCACTGATCAGAATGCCGATCCGATTAGGAAAAGACGCCTTCCTGCACGGGCGGATATCCAAGGACAATGCGGATCGACTAATCAGCGTCATCCACGGCTTTAAATCCCTCATCACCGCCTACCGCCCGTTGGACGTTCGCGCCTGTGCCACTTCCGCCATGCGCGAGTCCAGCAACGGGAAGACGCTCAAGCGCGAGATTCTTGATCAAACCGGAATCGATATTGAAATTATCGACGGAAAAAAAGAGGCTCGGATCATTTTCGCCAACAACCCCTGGGTCCATCTGGAGGGCGACATGGCCTGGCTCTTTGTCGATGTGGGCGGCGGCAGCACCGAAATCACCATTTTTTCCACCCGCGGCACCGTCTCCCGCTCCTTCGGCATCGGCACCATACGCCTGCTGGAGAACCTCGTACCCAAGGCGCCGTGGCGGGCGATGAAGGTGTGGCTCCAGGATCAAACCAGCGGTTTTTCGACCATCGGCGCTATCGCCAGCGGGGGAAACATCAACACCATCATCAAGCTGGCCCCTTGCGCCAACAACCAGTCCATCACCCTCAAAAAACTCAAGCAGGTCAGCAACCACCTGGGTTTTTACTCGTATGTCGATCGGGTCACCCAACTCGGTCTCAAACCTGACCGTGCGGACGTGATCATGCCCGCCCTGCAGAAATTGGGGTCACACCTTGAATTGTGAATTAAACTTGACAATTCCCAGGAGGCTTGAACGAGCGACTCCGGTCTGACAAAATCTTGAGAAACAAGATTGATCAGATTAATTCACAATTCAAGGTG
>JAWOIA010000179.1:0-11054 GCA_046484885.1 Desulfosarcina sp.
GCGGAGCAGTTGAAAGGGCATGGCTTGGATGCCTACTGGACCCGGGCGTCCGGCACCAACAAAACCTGGTATCAGGTGCGGATTTCTCACTACGCCACCAAGGAAGCCGCCAGGGCTATCGGTGAGGAGCTCAAGGGACGTCAACTCATTGCTGATTACTATGTCGCCAACTACAAACGGCCCGAGGTCCCGTGATCGGGGCAGCGGCTTGCAGCCGCACCCATCCGGGAGGGACCCTGGCTCCACGTCCCGGGGCTGTGGACCTCAAATCGGGGTCCACAAATGGCTTGCCTCCCCTGTGTAAAGCGTTTAAACTGCCGCCGTTGGTAAATACGGGCGGCCAGGGGCCCTCTAACTGTCGGAGACGCTGGACCGCTTCCCAATTGGATGCAATCTCTGCCAAGGAGCCGATCAAGATGCCGGTGCACCACGCTGTCGATGCGCATGTGGCCACGATTACCCTCAACGATGGGGAGAACCGCTTCAATCCAGATTTCCTGAACGCCTTTTTGGGTGCCCTCGACACGGTCGAACGGTCCACTGCGGCCACCACGCTGGTGGTGACCGCGTCCCATGACAAGATATTCTCAAACGGGATTGATCTGGAGTGGCTGGTGCCGCTGATTCAACGCAACGATATCGCCCGGGCCAAGGATTTCTTCTATCTGCTCAACCGCCTTTTCAAACGCATCGTGACCTATCCCCTGGTGACCGTGGCCGCCATTTCCGGCCACGCCTTCGCCGGTGGCGCCATTTTGTGCTGCGCCTTCGATTTTCGATTCATGCGCTCCGACCGCGGATTCTTCTGCTTTCCAGAGGTGGATCTGGGAATCCCTTTTCTACCGGGGATGAACGCGCTCTTGAAGAAGGCCCTGCCCATGAACGTGATGGAGTACCTGGTATACAGCGGGGCCCGGTTTACCGCGGATCAGTGTCTGGCGCACCATATCATCCGCCAGGCCTGCCCCATGGAAACCCTGATGGCCGAGGCCAGGGCCTTTGCCATGGCCATCAACAAACGGCGTTCGGTGGTGGCCGAGATGAAAAAGCGCCTGCATGCGCCCATCGTTCACGCCATCGATGTGGCCGATGTGCCCTACATCGAGTCGGGCCGATTCAATATCGGCTGATCGGCCCGGCGGTGCGTGGGCAAGCGGCGGGCGACCGGAAGCGTTGCTGCGCGCTAAACGAAAGGAGCGGAACCAGTGACTGATTTAATGGAGATCATCAAGGGCCGACGCAGTGTCCGCAAATACGAGGCGCAGGATGTACCCGACGCCCTGTTGGCGCAAGTTGTGGAAGCCCTGCGCTGGGCGCCTTCCTGGGCCAATTGCCAGTGCTGGGAAGTGGTGGTGATCCGGGATCCGGCCATTAAAGCGCAGCTTCAGGCCACGCTGCCCCCCAAAGGTAACCCGGCCCTAAAGGCCGTGGCCCAGGCGCCGGTGCTGCTGGCGCTGTGCGCCAAAACCGGTACGTCGGGCTATTACAAGGGTTCAGAGACCACCCAGTTCGGCGACTGGATGATGTACGATCTGGGGCTGGCCACCCAGAATCTTTGCCTCATGGCCCACGATTTGGGGTTGGGGACCGTCATCGTCGGCCTCTTCGACCATAATCGCGCCGCTGCGGTGATCCATCTGCCCGATGGCTATGAAGTGGTAACGCTGATCCCGCTGGGGTATCCCGCCAAAGTGGGCAGCCCGCCCCCGCGCCGCGAATCCGCCGCCTTTACTCACCGCGATCAATTCTGACCATATCTGAGCGATGCAGATGATGTGCGGACCAAGGGCTGAAAAGACCTCGACCCCCCCCGGAGGGACGATGCTTGCGGTCAGGTGTTCGATCGAATCGACCGCTTTTCAGGCGGCCAGTTCGCGGGCCTTGTCAAAGCGGATCGTCGGCCATTGCTCCATGGCATTTTCCAGACGCCATAAACTGGCAGCCAGGTAGGCCAGTCTGCCTTGGGAATCGTGGACCAGGCTGGCGTACTTTTCCCTTTCAAAGGCGGCCAGCTCTTTTTTGTCATCGCTGCTCACCCACCGGGCGGCGGCAAACGTCACCGGTTCATAGTCGGCATCGACGCCGTATTCATCTCTCAGGCGCGCCATGGTCACATCGAACTGCAGCAGGCCAACGGCGCCGAGGATATAGCCGCCTCCCGATAAGGGGCGAAAGAACTGTACCGTGCCCTCCTCGGCCAGTTGGGTCAGCCCTTTGAGCAGTTGTTTGGCTTTAAGGGGGTTTTTCAGGCGCACCCGGCGGAAGTGGTCCGGCGCGAAATTGGGAATACCGGTGAAGCGCAACTGCTCCTTTTCACAAAACGTGTCTCCGATGCTGATGGTGCCGTGATTGTGGATACCGATGATGTCCCCGGGGTAAGCCTCATCCACCTGGGTGCGGTCGCGGGCCATGAAGATGGTGGCATTGGCCAGGCTGACCTGCTTATTGAGACGCGACTGGAACACTTTGATGCCAGGATAGAACCGCCCCGAACAGATGCGCACAAAGGCGATGCGGTCGCGATGGGCCGGATCCATATTGGCCTGTATTTTAAAGGCAAAACCGGAGAAGGCCTCCTCTTCGGGCAGAACCATGCGGGTCACGGAAGGTCGGGCACACGGCGGTGGCGCCATTTCCACAAAGGCCTCGAGCAGTTCCCGCACCCCGAAGTTGTTGATGGCGCTGCCAAAAAAAACCGGCGTCTGACTCCCCTTGCGGTATTGGGCCAGCTCGAAGGGGTTGGCAGCACCCTCCAGCAGGTCCACATCCTCGCGCAGGTCCCGGGCCTGGCTTCCCAGCATGTCGTCAAGCCGGGAATCGGTCAGCTCGGTAATCCGTATGCCCTCCTGGTGGCGGGTCTGCCCACCGGGTCGGAACAGGTGCAACTGCCGCTGGTGGCGGTTGTAGACCCCGCGGAAACGCTTCCCCATGCCGATGGGCCACGATAGGGGCGCGCACTCGATCTGGAGTTTTTCTTCAATATGGGAAAGGATATCCAGGGGGGGCAGGCCGTCGCGATCCAGTTTGTTGATAAAGGTCATGATGGGGGTGTTGCGCATGCGGCAGACTTCCATGAGCTTTTCGGTCTGAGGTTCAACGCCCTTGGCGCTGTCGATCACCATAAGGGCGCTGTCCACAGCCGTGAGCACCCGGTAGGTATCCTCGGAGAAATCCTGATGGCCGGGCGTGTCCAGTAAATTGACTTCATATCCGTCGTAATTGAATTTCATGACCGATGTGGTCACTGAAATACCGCGTTCCTTCTCGATCGCCATCCAGTCGCTGGTGGCGTAGCGCCCGGCCCGTTTGGCCTTGACTGCACCGGCCATCTGGATCGCGCCGCCGAACAAGAGCAGCTTTTCGGTCAAGGTGGTCTTGCCGGCATCGGGATGGCTGATGATGCCGAAAGTTCGTCTTTTTCTGATTTGCTCTAATAAATGCCGATTCATGTCTGTTGTGCCCGCTTCTGATGGCCAAAAAAAACGGGCCGCATATGGCCCGTAGCGTGGTTCAGACTGCCGATTGGGGTTGTCAGGGTTCGATTACATGGAGCTGCATCCGGCGGCCGATCGAACCAGTTCATCCACCTCCAGCGGGTCCGGGCCACTGCCCGCAATGACCCCGTTCGTTCCGATCTCTGCGATAAAGGTTTCCACATAGGCCTTGCAGAAATAGCCCTGACAACCTTCGCGCAGGATGCCATAGGCCGATGCAACCGATTGCCCCATCTGGTAGGGCCGGTCCGTGGTCACCGCATCGAAGCAGTCGGCGATACTGACAATTTTGGCCCCCGGCGGTATTTCAGAGGCTTTCAGGCCAAAGGGGTACCCGTTGCCGTCCTCGCGTTCATGGTGAAATAGCACAAAATCCACCGCCGGCTCCAAAAAGCCGATGCTTTTGAGCAGGGCGGCACCGATCAGTGGATGGCAGTGTACCTCCTGGCGAAGGTCACTGGAGAGGCACGTCTCCCGGTTGGCCAGTATGCGCTCACTCAAGGCCAGCTTGCCCACATCGTGGAACAACCCGCCGAAGGCCACGTTGCGAATCGCTGCGGGGGGAAAGCCCAGTCGCCGGGCCAGGCGCATGGCATAAAGGGCTACCCGGTGGCCGTGGGCCTGGGTGTAGCGATCCTTCTCTCCCAAAGCCATGGATATTGCATTCAATGTCTGCAGGTGCTGATCAGAAAGTCGTTTCCGACTCGTTGCATGCGGTCGCATGGACGCCCGACAGCCTCCTTGTTAACCGGTGTGTCAATGGATTCAACTTCGTTTCCGATAAAGCCTGGTGCACTGCTTACGATTTGCCTAAACGAGAATTCATCACAGCGGCAAGATACAGCAATGATAGGGCGGTGTTAACGCTCCGACGCGTTCACGGCTGACCTGCGGACGGGTTTCACGGCCAGCAGGCATTTCAAACGCATTCACCATAAGGCACAAGTTCCTGTCTGTCAAACGGATTCGAGCGCTTGCCCGGCATGGTGCCAGGTTTTTTTTATCCACGTCCGAACACCCTGGAGCGGTTTGCCCTCAATTCCCGTGGACGGATTGCCTCAGCCGCTTCAAGACCGCCAAAGCCTGCCGGCGGCTAGCGGCCAGGGAGCCGCTGTTGTCGATAACCAGGCTGGCCCGGCTGCGTTTCTCCTCGATGGGCATTTGGGCGCGAATCCGGGCCAGGGCTGCGCTTTCGTCGAGGCCATCGCGTCGCATCAGTCGTTCCAGCTGAATGGTTTCCGGTACATAAACAACGATCACCTCCGCCAGACCCTTTTCCATTCCCGCCTCAAAAAGGAGCGGGATTTCCAGAAGCACCACCGTGTCGAGGCCCTGGGCCTCGATCTGGGCGATCATTTGGGCCGAGCGTTCACGCACGAGTGGATGCACAATGGATTCCAGACGGGTTTTTTTTTGAGGGTCGTTGAAAATGATTTCACCCAACCGTTTGCGGTCAATTGCGCCGTCGGGTCGTAGAACGGCCGGGCCGAAAAACGAGACGATGGCGGCGTGGGCTGGCGTGCCGGGTTCGACCGCCTGCCTGGCAAGGAGATCGGCATCGATGATGCGGGCACCGGCGTCCGAAAGAAAACCGGCAACCGTCGATTTTCCACTGGCGATGCCGCCGGTGAGCCCGGCGATGATCATGGGGCTCCTCTTGCGGATTCAGCGGCCGCTGACAGACGCCGATAAACCGGTGGGCAGCGGTTGGTCGGGCACGCTGTCATGGGCAACCAGCGCTCTGGTATAGCGGCTCTAAACAAGGGATTTGACTTCCGGTACGGTTCATTTCACCGTGACCACAGGACAGGGGGCCTTGATGATCACATACTGGGCATTGGATCCAAAAAGCAATTTTCCCACCTTGGACCGGCGTTTGATACCGATGATGATCTCATCGACGGCCTTTTCCTTGGCGTACTCGACCAGGTCCTCCCCGGGTGTCATGCCGCGCACCAGGAGTTTGGTTTCGCAGGGGATGCCGGCGTCTACAAACATTTTTTTGGCCGACTCCAGATTCTCGGTCGCCTGCTCAACCTCGGTGCCTTGGGTGACGCTGCCGCCGGTCAGCGACGAAACGATGGTTACCGTTGCGTCGAAGGCGGAAGCGTGTTTCTTGGCCAGGGCCAAGGCGTCTTTGGCTGAATTGGACCCATCATAACCGACCAGGATTTTCATCGAGTTCTCCTTTGCTGCGTCAGTGGCGCGATGCACCCGGGCGCGTTGCACCGTTGGCCTGGTTTTCCAGCGCGGTTCAGCGGATGCTCTTCATGCGCTCTCTGCGGCTGACGATTTCGCTGATTCGAATGCCGTACTTCTCTTTTTCAACCACCACAAAGCCTTTGGCGATCAATGTCTGGTTGATCAGGATATCCACCGGCTCACCTTCCATTTGCTCCAGTTCGACCACTGATCCCGGACCCAGTTTCAGAACATCGTTGATCCGTTTGCGGGAGCGTCCCAGCTCAACGCTGACCTGCAGGGGGATGTCCATGACCAGGCCGAGGTTTTTGAATTGATCCACCAGGCTGTCGTCAACTCCGGCAGTGACTTCTTTTCGGGTTTCGGCCGCTGGGGGCGCTGTGGTCGCACTTTCCCCTGTTTCGAGGGAAGGGGATTTCTCACCCGTTAGGCCGGCCTCAACCACAATCGTGTCTTGGTTGCAAGAGAAAAGAAACCGATCAGGCCTGACGGCCGTAACGGGGCTGACCTGAAGGTCCACGCCGTGGGCGATGGCAGGGATCGAGAGCAGGCAGGCAAGTCCCGCATCCGCCAACGTGGACTTGAGATTGGCGCAGATGATGTTGCTGACCTCGCGAATCACGTCGAAAACTTCCTGCTCGCTTTCGATCTGACCGGCCGCCACACCCAGCATGGCGGCGGCCATGGTTTTGCCAAAAGCGGCATTGACCTGGAGGTTGACGATACCGTCCACCTCACCGGTCAGGGTGACCGATCCGATGATGTGCACGCCCGCGACAGCCGTCTCGGGGACCTGGTCGGTGGCCGCCACCTCCAGTTCCAAGAGGGTCTGAAAGACGTCGATGACGGCCTGGACGATGGACGTTTTGACGTCCACGCCGGCGATGCGCTGCCGGATGACCGCCTCGGGCAGATCGCTTCGGGTAGCCTCGGTGGCGCCGATCTCCTCCTTGGCGCACAACTCAACCCGCAGTTCCTGGTCGTGGTGCCGGAATCGACGCGCGATGATCGGTGCAATGTCCACCGGATCAAGCTTGAAACGGCTGCCCGACGTAATGGTCGGCGTTGATATGAGGCAATTGCGTCCGGCGTCCAGTAACTCCGTTCTAAGGTTCCCTGCCACGATATGGGCCAACTCGCCGATCACATCCCGGATCGCCTGCTGGGTCGGGACTGTATCGGCCGCCAAACCCAGCAGGGTGGCGGCGGCTTGGCGGGCCAACCTGTCGGACAGGGTCAACCGCATCACGCCGGCCACTTCGCCGCAGAAATGGACCGTGCCCACGATCGGATTTTCGTCCAGCCCCGTGGGTTGGTGTTCACCCACGATCTCCAGCGCCATGGCCAGCATGGACGCGAAGGTTTCCATCACGGTGGATTCCATGGCTTGGCCAATGCGGTCGTCGCTGATCGTCTCCATCGTTTCCCCGTGGGTAGGCGGTTGCAAACAGGGGCTATCTAATCGGTTTTTTCGATTTTTGTCAATGGTTTGCAATAAAAAAAGCCCGGGCGGAACGCCCGGGCCGATGATTGGGGACCCTTTTGGATCGGTCTAGAACAGACCGCTCACTTTTCCGGTGGCCGGATCGACATCGATACGACGGAAAGCCGGGTTGGAACTGGTTCCCGGCATCAGGCTGATGGTACCTGCACAGGGGCACAGGAACTTGGCGCCGGAGTAGATGAGTACGTCGCGGATGGGCAGCCGCCAGTTCTTGGGCACGCCCTTCTTGACCGGGTCGTGGCTTAGAGAGAGATGGGACTTGACCATCATGGTGGCGAAGTTGCCGTACTTGGGATCATTTTCCAGCATCTCCGCCTTGGCATTGGCTTCAGGTTGCCAATCTACACCGTCGGCTCCGTAGACTTCCTTGGCGATCATGTCTACCCGCTCGCGCAGTTTCATTTCCAGCGGGTAGAGGAATTTAAAATCGTTCTCTTCGTTGCAGGCGTCGATGACTGCATCGGCGAATTCCAGGGCACCGTCGCCGCCCTTTTCCCAGTGTTTGGACTCGGCGCAGCGGGCACCGGCGGCCTCGGCGGCCTTTTTAACGATGGCGACTTCAGCGTCGGTGTCGGTATAGAAGCGGTTGACACAGACCACCGGATTGATGCCGGCTTTGCGGATGACGCCGATCATGTGGACCATGTTTTCAACGCCCTTTTCCACTAGCCCCAGATTCTCCTTGGTGTAGGCTTCGTCCATGGCTTTGCCGGCAACGACTTTGGGGCCGCCGCCATGCATCTTCAGGGCGCGGATGGTGGCGGTCAGCACGGAGACGTGGGGTTTGAGGCCGGAGAAGCGGCATTTTACGTTCCAGAATTTCTCGAACCCGATGTCAGCGGCAAATCCGGACTCGGTGACATGGTAGTCAAAACACTTCAATCCGACACGGTCGGCGATGATCGAGCTCTGGCCCACGGCGATGTTGGCGAAAGGTCCGGCGTGCACGAAGCAGGGGTTGTATTCGGCGGTGCACATCAGGGTCGGGTTGACGGTATTGCGCATGAAGGCGGCCATGGCGTTGCCCACTTCCAGGTCGCGGCAGGTGACCGGTTTGCCGCTCTTGTCGAATGCCACGGTGATGTTGTTGATGCGCTCTTTGAGGTCGGCCAGGTCGGTGGCCACGGCCAGGATGGCCATCAGCTCGGAACCCACGGCGATACCGAATTTGGACTGCATGGTGAAACCGTCGGTACGGCCGCCAATGCCGATGATGATGTTGCGCAGGGCCTGGGCGCAGAAATCGATGATCCAGCCCATTTCCACGCGGGTGGGATCGATGTCCAGGCGGCGCATGCCGGTGAGGCGGGCCAGCTGCTCGTCGTTGTAGTTGCGCTCATGCTGCATGCGGGCGGTCATGGCCACCATGGCCAGGTTGTGGGCGTTCATGATGTCGTTGATGTCGCCGGTGAGCCCCAGGGAGAATTCGGTCATGGGGATCAGCAGGGAGTTGCCGCCGCCGGCCGCCGTACCCTTGACGTTCATGGTCGGGCCGCCCGAGGGTTGGCGCAGGGCGCCGCCGACGTTGACACCGCGTTTGCCAAGGCCTTCCATCAGGCCGCAGGAGGTGGTGCTTTTGCCTTCACCCAGCGGCGTCGGGGTGATGGCGGTGACTTCGATGTATTTGCCGTCGGGTTTGTCTTTGAGTCGGTCGATCACTTTGAGGAAATCAATTTTGGCCAGACGCCCCATGGGAAGCATTTCATCTTTCTGGAGCCCCAGCTTCTCCTGCCATTGTTCCGGCGTCGGCATATTTTCTTCGGCTGCTTCTGAAATCTGCCAATCGGCCATATTAACCGCATCGTAAGCCATTTATCCCATCCTCCTTTAAGTTGATGATTAACAAAAAATGGGCCTGACACCACGTCATCAGGCGCCGCTGTCGTGTCGGGTCAATGGTCGGTCTCAAACGAATCGTTGCCGGTCTGGGTGAGCCAATTTTTCCGAGAATCAGAAAAACAAGCCACGCTTATCACGCCGGGTCGATTTTGGCAAGATGAATATGGCTGCCGCGATCCTGTTTCGATGGTAAAGGCGGGGCCGGACCAACGCGACCTCAAGGCTGCTCAAAATTTCGTTTGTCCACCGTCCAGCGTCGAATCGGCCTGCCGATGGATGAGGTGCTCGGTTTGAAGGTGATAAAGCCGATAGTAATATCCCTGTTGCGCCATCAGTGTCTGATGGTCGCCGCTTTCGACCATGCTGCCGTTGTTGAGCACCACGATGCGGTCGGCGCTGCGGGCGGTGGTGAGACGGTGGGCCACCACCAGGCAGGTGCGTCCGCGCATCAGGTTGGCGAGGGCATGCTGCAGGTGGACTTCGGTCTGGGAGTCCATGTAGGAGGTGGCTTCATCCAGGATGATCATCTCCGGATCCACGCAAAAAGCGCGGGCCACGGAGATCAGCTGCCGTTCACCGCTGGACAGGGATGCGCCGCCCTCGGAAATGCGGGTGTCCAGACCGTCCGGAAAACGGGCCACCAGTTCCCGGCAGCGGGAAGCCTCGAGAACGCTCGCCTGCTGTGCGGGGGAGAGCTCGTTGGCGGCGAAAAAGATGTTGGCCCGCAGGGTGCCGGTGAACAGAAAGGGATCCTGCATCACCAGGGCTATCCGCCGCCTGAGCAGCGACGGTGGAATGCGGGTGCAGTCGATGCCGTTGAAGCGCACCGAACCGGCGGTGGGATCGTAAAAGCGCACCAGCAGGTTTACCAGAGAGGTTTTTCCCGACCCGGTGGTCCCCACGATGGCTACCGTCTGACCAGCCTGGATCGTCAGGTTGATGTTTTTCAGCACTGGTTGGCCGGGGTTGTAGGCCAGCGTTACCGAGTCGAAACGGATCTGTTTCAAGGGCCCGGAAATTTCATCTCCGCTGTGGCGCGGTCCGCCGCCGGTGTCGCTGTCCATGAGCAGGAAAATCCGTTCGGCCGACGCCATGGCATCCTGGAGGATGTTGTACTTTTCAGCCAAATCGCGGATGGGTCGGAAAAACATCTTCATGTAAGCGATGAATGCGGCCAGTATCCCGATGCTCACCGACTGGTCGAGCACGTAACCGCCGCCCATGTAGATGAGAATGGCGATGGCAGTGACGCCCAGCATTTCAATGATGGGCATGAAGACGGCAAAGATGTTGATCTGACGCAACCCCGCCAGGTAGTTGTCGTGATTGAGCCGGGTAAAGGCGGCGGCGTTTTCGCGCTCGCGGCCAAAGGTCTGAATGACCTTGATCCCACTGATGGTTTCGGAAAAACGGGTGTTGATCTCGGCCACCTTGATGCGCAGTTCCCGGAACACATCCCGCACCCGTCGTGAAAAACCCAATGCCGCCACCACCACCAGGGGCAAGACGCCAAAGCTGACCAGGGCCAACCGCCAATCCAAGGCCAAAAGTACGACGGCGATGCCCACCAGCAGAAACAGATCCTTGAAGACCATGGAGATGATAGCGGTGAACAGTTCGTGCATATTCTGGATGTCATTGGTCACCCGGGTCACCAGGCGGGCCACCGGATTGCGGGTGAAAAAACGCAGGGGCATGTTTTGGATATGGGTGTAAAGGCCCATGCGCAGATCGTGCATGATGCGGTGACCGGCGGTTTCCATGATCAGATTCTGGGCAAAGGAGAAACCGAAAATGGCAATGACCACCAGTAGGAACAAACCGCCGAGGTGCAGTATTCCCGACAGGTCCGCATGGCGCAGGCGGCTCACGGTGGCACGGTCGAGTCGTTTAAGGTCTTCCATTCGAATTTGGGCCCGACCGTCCTGAAACCGAAACAGCTCTTTTTTTTCGCGGATGACGGCGGCGACCACCGCATCGGCCGGATCCACGCTGAGCCACTGCCGGTCGGTGCG
>JAWOIA010000217.1:0-6933 GCA_046484885.1 Desulfosarcina sp.
CGGTGGAACGCATCGTGGCGAGCGCCAAAGCACTTTTAGAAAAGTAGACTATCAGGAGACAAACATGACAAAAATACACGAACTCACAAACCATGGCCAGTCCATCTGGTACGACAACATCCGGCGGGCATTGATCGATTCGGGCGAGCTGCAGGCGCTGCTCGATGCCGGCGTGATGGGGGTCACCTCGAACCCGTCCATTTTCGAGAAAGCGATTGTGGGCAGCACCGATTACGATGATGCGATCCAGGCGTTGGCCTTTGACGGCAAGCCGGTTGAGGAAATCTACGAGACGCTTGCCAATGAGGATATCCAGCGCACGGCCGATCTGTTGCGGCCCATCTACGACCACACGAATGGCGTCGACGGCTATGTCAGTCTGGAGGTTAGCCCGACGCTGGCGCATGACACCGAGGGCACGATTGCGGATGCGCAGCGGCTTCATGCGGCACTGAACCGGCCCAACGTGATGATCAAAGTACCGGCCACCCCGGCCGGCATCCCCGCCATCGATGCGCTGATCGGCGCAGGCCTCTCCATCAATGTTACCCTGATCTTCGGGCTCAATACCTATGAAGCCGTGGCCGAGGCCTATCTTGCAGGACTGGAGAAATTGTCCGCCGCCGGCGGCGACGAGAGCCGAGTTGCATCCGTCGCATCCTTTTTCATCAGCCGCATCGATTCCGCTGTCGATACGGCGCTGGCGGCGTTGAACAACGAGGCACTGCGGGGGAAAATCGCCATAGCCAGCGCCAAGCTGGCCTTTGCACGCTCGCATGCCATCTTCTCCGGCGATCGTTGGCGCCAGCTGGCCGACCAGGGGGCACGCGTTCAGCGATTGCTCTGGGCCAGCACCGGCACCAAAAATCCAGCCTATTCGGACACCCTCTATCTTGACGAATTGATCGGGCGCGATACCGTGAATACGGTGCCGCCGGCCACGCTCGACGCTTTCCTTGATCATGGAACCATTGCTGCACCATTGGGTCAGGGCATCGACAACGCCCGATCGCAATTGAAACAGCTCGCCGGTCTGGGGATCGACTTGGATGCGATTGCGCAGACGCTCCAGGATGAAGGGGTGGCCGGTTTTGCCAAATCATTTGCATCCTTGATGGCCGGCGTGGCCGCTAAGTGTGATCAACTGCGGGTGCAGCATGATCCGGGCGATGATTTTTGATCTGGCCGGCACGCTGGTGCAAACCGAAAAGCTCAAGGCGCTCTCTTATGCCGGGGCCGCAACCGTTTTGCGGCCGGAACTGAATGAAGCAGACGTGATCGAAGCCTTCAAGGATGTGGTGGGATTGTCCCGGCATGAGGTCGCCCAGAAGCTTGTGGCCCGCTTCGGCCTCGAAACGGCAGCCCGGACACACATGGACGCCTACTCGCTGGAAACGCCCTGGCATGCTTATATTCAAATACGCCTGAAGGTTTACAACGACCTCCTGGCGGATCCGGAGGTGATCGTGCGCAACCAATGGCCGCACAATGTCGAATTGCTCAAACGAGCCGCTAAAAGCTGCACTAAGGTGGGACTGGCCACCATGTCCGTTTGCACCCAGGTACAGCGGGTGCTGAGTATCTTAAAACTGGATGATGTCTTTGATTTTGTCGCTTCCCGCGACGATGTGGAAAACGGCAAACCCGATCCGGAAATTTATCTGCTGGTGGCTGACCAACTGGGGATTCCGCCTTCTCAATGTTTGGTGATCGAAGATTCTCCCAGCGGTGTGCGGGCATCCTTGGCTGCCGGCATGGCCTGCATTGCCGTGAGCACACCCTTTACCAAACAAGCGCTACACGCCGCCGGGATCCTTGACAACCGCTGGATCGTCGACGATCCGGTTACCCTGTTAGCGGTCGTCGACCGGACAATGGCCTGCCAAACCGGCCGAAAGCGAGCCTGACATGAATGACGATAGATCCGCCACGATTATCATTTTCGGTGCATCCGGCGACCTGACCCGTCGCAAGTTGATACCGGCCCTTTACAACAACTTCAGGAAAAAGCGCCTTCCCGACAAGCTGCGGATCGTTGGATTCGCAAGGCGGCAGTGGAGCGACGACCAGTTCAGGGAGCAACTTGGCGACGGCATCAAAGAACACGGCATGGGATTCGACCCGAAGGTGTGGAACACTTTCGCCCAATCTCTGCATTACTGCCAGGGCAGCCTGGACGATGCCCAAGATTTTGTAAAACTCGGTGCCTTTCTTGAGGAAATCGAAAGATCTCCGGCTGATCGGCTTTACTACCTCGCCACATCACCGGATTTTTATGTCACAACCTGTGAACATCTGTCCGTCGCAGGCATGACCGGCGAGGCGCAGGGTCGCTGCAGTATTATCATTGAAAAGCCCTTCGGCAGCGATCTTGCTTCCGCCAGGGCGTTAAACCGTCGGGTCAATGCGGCCTTCGCGGAGCACCAGGTGTTCCGCATCGATCATTACCTGGGCAAGGAGACGGCCCAGAATATTCTTTTTCTTCGTTTTGCCAACACCTTGTTCGAGCCGGTCTGGAACCGGCGTTACGTGGCCAATGTACAGATCACGGTGGCGGAAAGCGTGGATGTGGGGCGACGCGGCGGCTATTACGACAAGGCCGGCGTGCTGCGCGACATGTTCCAGAATCACCTGATGCAGCTGCTGGCCCTGACGGTCATGGAACCGCCGGCATCGTTGGATGCCGACGCGATCCGCAATGAAAAGGTCAAAGTCCTCGGAACGGTTCGCCCCATCGTCATTGATGATACCGTACGAGGACAATACGACGGTTACCGGGAAGGCGATGGGATTGACCCAGGCTCCCAAACCCCCACCTTCGCCGCGCTCAAGCTTTACATCGACAACTGGCGCTGGAAAGGGGTGCCCTTCTACTTGAGATCCGGCAAAGCCATGCCGGTTAAGAGCAGTGCCATCGTCGTCGAATTCCAGCCGCCGCCCGACGTCATCTTTCATTTGGGTCGCAACGACTGCTTCACCCCGAACTTTTTGTCCATCTGCATCCAGCCGGACGAAGGCATCCACCTGCGTTTCGAAACCAAGGTGCCCGATACACTGGCCGATTCCCGTTCGGTCAACATGAGCCACACCTATCGCGAGGCGTTTCCCGACATCGCACTGCCGGATGCCTATGAACGGCTGCTCGTGGACGCACTCAAGGGCGATGCATCGCTGTTTGCCCGCAACGACGGCATCGAGGCCGCCTGGCGCCTGATCGACCCGGTGATTTCGGGGTGGGCCACCTCCGCCAATGCCCCTGCGTTGCAGTCCTATCCCAGGAACAGTTGGGGTCCGGACGCGGCTGATGAACTGCTGGCCAAAAGCGGTCATGCCTGGCGCATGGGCTGCTGCGGGTTGCCGTGCAGTTGATCGTGGAGGGGGTAAAGATCGAAAAAAAGCAATCCTAAGCCAAAAGGCAGGGAAAGGACTTCAAATGAAAGAAAAAGCCGATATCGCAGTGGTTGGATTGGCAGTGATGGGGGAAAACCTGATCCTCAACATGGAGAGCAAGGGATTTACCGTTGCCTGTTTCAACCGCACCACCAGTAAGGTCGATGCGTTTGTCAACGGACGGGCCGCCGGAAAGAACATCATCGGCTGTCACACGATCGAAGAACTCGTCGCAACCTTGAAGCGGCCGCGCAAGGTCATGTGCATGATCAAGGCCGGCAAAGCCGTGGACGACGTCGTCGCAACCGTCATACCATATCTTGAAACCGGTGATATAATCATCGACGGCGGCAATTCCCATTTCACCGATACCGCCCGCCGCCTTCGGGAAGTGGAAAGCAAGGGCCTGCACTATATCGGCGCGGGGATTTCCGGGGGCGAGGAGGGCGCCTTGACCGGTCCCTCGATCATGCCAGGCGGTTCGCCGGCAGCATGGGAGGCGGTTCAGCCGATTTTTCAGACCATCTGCGCCTTCACGGACAACGGTGAACCCTGCTGTGACTGGGTCGGCGAGGGTGGGGCCGGTCATTTCGTAAAGATGGTGCATAACGGTATCGAATACGGCGACATGCAGTTGATCGGCGAAACCTACCAGATGATGAAAGACGGTCTTTCGCTTTCCAACCAGCAAATGGTGGATGTCTTCGCCCGCTGGAACCAAGGCCCGCTGGATTCCTATTTGATTGACATCACCCACCACATATTGGGCCACCAAGACGAAGACGGGCAAGCGACCGTCGATCTCATCCTCGACGCGGCGGGGCAGAAAGGCACCGGTAAGTGGACGGCGATCTCGGCGCTGGATTACGGGCAGCCGTTGTCGCTGATCGGCGAGGCGGTTTTCGCCCGCTGCCTGTCCGCGCTAAAGGAGGAACGAGAGGCGGCCTCCCAGTCCCTGAAAGGTCCGGCAAGCGCCTTCGACGGAGACATGACAGCCATGATCGATGATCTCGAACAGGCGCTGTATGCGTCCAAGATCGTCTGCTATGCGCAAGGGTTCCAGCTTATGCGCGCCGCGGCCGGTGAACAGGTCTGGAAGCTCAACTACGGAGGCATCGCGCTGATGTGGCGCGGCGGCTGCATCATCCGGTCGGCGTTTTTGGAAGATATCAAGAAAGCGTTTGACGCCGAGCCCGGCCTGGTGAACCTGATGCTGGCCACCTTTTTCAAAACGGCCATCGAGAACGCCCAGGCCGGCTGGCGTCGTGTCGCGGCGTTGGCGATACGGTTGGGCATTCCGACACCGGCGATCAGCGCGGCCCTGGCCTATTATGACGGCTACCGCGCGGCGCGGCTTCCCGCCAATTTGCTTCAGGCCCAGCGGGACTATTTCGGCGCGCATACCTATGAACGCGTCGACGAGCCCCGGGGCCTGTTTTTTCACACCAACTGGACCGGTCACGGCGGGGCCACCGCGTCATCCGCCTATGACGTCTAAAATAGAGATTGGAGGGTCTATGAAATCATACGCGCGAGTATTAACCATCAACCTCCTGGCCGCGATACTTCTTTTTTCGGCTTTGCCTTTTTCGGCAGCCATCGCCGGCGCGGTTGAATTCGACCATCGCCACGCAGGCTACGACGCACTGCTGAAACGGTTCGTCGCCGACGGTCGGGTGGACTACCAGGGTCTTAAATCCGATCCGGCCGGCCTGAATCATTATCTCGACAGCCTCGCCGAGATTTCCGAAACAACGTTTAAAACGTGGACGGAATCGGAGCAATTGGCGTTTCTGATCAATCTGTACAATGCGGCCACCCTGAAGCTGATCATCAACCATTATCCGGTCAAGAGCATCAAGGATATCGGTAGTTTCTTCAAAGGTCCGTGGGATCAGCCGGTGGTCGAGCTCTACGGCAAAACCATCACCCTGGACAACCTGGAGCATGACATCGTGCGCGTGCAATACAGTGAACCGCGCATTCACTTGGCCCTGGTCTGCGCAGCGAAAGGCTGCCCGACGCTGCGAAGCGAGGCCTATGCCGCCGACCAGCTGGATGCGCGGCTCGACGACCAGTCCCGGCGGTTCCTGGCAAGCCCGGCCGGCCTGCGCATCGACCGCGGGGGGAAGGTCGTTTACATATCGTCCATCTTCAAATGGTATGGCAAGGATTTCATCGACCGGTTTTTACCGGCAACCGGATTTTCAGGCCTCGATAAGACCGAGCGCGCCGTGGCCCATTTTTCCAGCGGCTTTCTTTCCGCTGCGGACAGCGATTACCTGAAATCCGGCGGGTATTCCGTCAAATACCTGGATTACGACTGGTCCTTGAACGAGAAGTAGGATTCACCTGAAACAAACCGGTTTGGCCGGTTTTCGGAGGCAGCCAATGACAGACCAAGAAAAAAACATCCTCAGCCCATGGGATGCCCACAATCAGCAACTGGTGTCGCACGTTCATCCATTGGACTGGCAAAACCCCAAGCCCGCGTCACGCTATAATTTGGTCGTCATTGGCGCCGGCACCGCCGGGCTGGTGTGCGCGGCCGGCGCGGCCGGTCTGGGGGCCAAAGTGGCCCTGGTCGAGCGCCACCTGATGGGCGGCGATTGCCTCAATGTCGGCTGCGTGCCGTCAAAGGCCGTGATCCGGGCCGCACGGGCCGCCGCCGCCGTTCGCGATGCCGGTGAGTTCGGCGTGCGTGTCCCGGAGGGCGTGACCATCGATTTCGGCCGAGCCATGGAGCGCATGCGGCGCTTGCGGTCCTCCATTGCCCCCAACGACTCGGTCAAGCGCTTCAGCGATCTGGGAGTCGACGTGTTTATCGGTGAGGGCCGGTTTGCCGATGCCCACACCGTTGAAGTGGCCGGCGAACGCCTGGCCTTCAAAAAGGCGGTCATCGCCACCGGCGCGCGGGCCGCTGCGCCGCCCATCCAAGGGTTGGAAGAAGTTTCCTATCTGACCAACGAGACCGTCTTCTCCCTCACCGAGTTGCCCAAGCGGATGGCCGTTATCGGCGCCGGCCCCATCGGCTGTGAAATGGCCCAGTCCTTCGCCCGCTTCGGCTCGGAAGTGTTTCTGGTGGAGACCATGCACGGCATTCTCCCCCGGGAAGACGTCGATGCTTCCGGCATCGTTCTGGAATCCATGCAAAAAGACGGGGTGAAGCTGGTGTGCTGTGGCAAAGAACTGAAGCTGGCCAAAGCCGAAGGCGACAAAATTCGCCTCACCGTGGAGTCCCACGGCAACGGCTACGACGAAGTGGTGGACCAACTGCTGGTGGCCGTGGGTCGTGCGCCGAATGTGGAAAATCTGGGGCTGGATGCGGCCGGTGTCGCTTTCACAAAAAAAGGCGTGCAGGTCAATGACCAACTGCAAACCAGTCAAGCTAACATTTTCGCGGCCGGTGACATCTGCTCGCCCTATCAGTTCACCCACGCGGCCGATTTCATGGCGCGCATCGTCATCCGCAACGCCCTGTTTTTCGGCCGGTCCAAGGCGAGCGCACTGACGATCCCATGGTGCACCTATACCGAACCGGAG
>JAWOIA010000232.1:0-3600 GCA_046484885.1 Desulfosarcina sp.
TATCGCGATGATGACGGTGTTGACACTAAGTGGACTGCTATCGTCCCGGTTTACCAAGAAACCGGCGGATGCAAGACGGCAAGCAATCTCACTAAAATTGTGGGTTTCGCCAAGGTTGAAATACTAATGCCCGTTGGCCCTCCGGATAAAATGATAAATGTAAAAGTCGACTGTAATTTATCTATAGTTGATGGCCGCGGCAGCGGTACCACTTACGGTAATTTGAGGGGAACTATACCCAACCTGGTTAAATGAAACAGTTGGTTAAACATATTGAGCCGAGTTGAAACAGGAAATACCATGAACCAGAGCACAACCGTAAGAATCAAGGTCAACAACCAGAGCCTGGGCGACGAGATCGAGCGCATCGTTCTGACCACGGGCGGGTTTCGCCTGCAGAGGCCGATGGACAACGATCGGCCCGACCTGCTGATATACGAGCTGGGTGACAACCCGGACGAGGAATTCCAGCTGATCCAGTCCCTGCTGGATTCCAACGGGGTGAGCGAAGTGTTCGTCACCTCGGACAAAAAGGACGCCGACCTGGTTCTCAAGGTCATGCGGGCCGGGGCCAAGGAGTTTCTGGCCCAGCCGCTGGACGAAGGGGAGGTCAAGGCCGCCCTGCTCGGCTTCAGCCGGCGCGTCGCCCAGACGGCGGCGGCGACGGCGCCCGCGCACGCGGGGCGGGTGATCAACGTCATGGGCGCCAAGGGCGGCGTGGGGACCACCACCGTGGCCGTCAACCTGGCCCTGATCCTGGCCGAACAGAAAAAGGCCGGCTCGGTGGCCCTGGTGGACCTCAACACGGTTTTCGGCGAGATCCCGCTCTTTCTGTCGATCACGCCCACCTACCACTGGGGCCAGATCAGCAAGAACATCAGCCGCCTGGACCCCACCTTTTTGTTGAACGCCATGGCCAAACACCCATCCGGGGTTCACATCCTGCCGTCGCCCAGCTACCTCAACGGCCACCCGGCGGCGACGCCGGAGATCATGGACCGCCTGTTGACGACCATGAAACGCACCTTCGACTTCATCATCGTGGACGGCGGGCAATCTTTAGACGGGCCGGGCCTCAAGGCGATCGAAATGGCGGACCGGGTTTTTTTGATCACGCTTTTGAACCTGCCCTGCCTGCGCAACACCGGCAACCTGCTCAAATCGCTGGCCGGGCTGGGGACGTCCCAGAACGACCGGGTGCGGCTGGTGGTCAACCGGCACCTTAAAAAATCGGACATCACCCTCCAAGATGCCGAAGAGAGCCTGCGCAGCCGGATTTTGTGGAGCATCCCCAACGATTACAAAACCACCATGTCGGCCATCAACCGGGGCAAACCGCTGCACGAAATCTCGCCCCGGGCGGAGATCACCAAAAAACTGGGGGAGATGGCCGAGGCGATCATCCAGGGCGACCCGGACCCGCAAAAGGCGGCCAAAAAGGGTTGGTTTTTCAGAAAGTAAGGTGAACCTAGGCACGCGGCGGCCAATGGGACCGCCTTACCGCAGACGCAGCCACACCGGAGTGGAAAATGACACCTGAAATGCAGATCGGCGCGATGATGGACGGGGACGGCAGGGGGTTTTTGTCCGACGAATATTTCGAGTTGAAGAGCCGGATCCACGACCGCCTGCTGGACCTGGTGGATCTGTCCAAAATGGACCGGGTGGACCCGATCTTTCTCAAGCCCGAACTGAGAAAGGTGGTGGACAAGATCCTGCAGGAGGACTCGCACGCCACGCCCCTCAACGCCGACGAAAAAGAGCGCGTGCACGCCGAGATCCTGGACGAGGTGCTGGGCTTCGGACCCATCGAACCGCTGCTGCAGGACCCCACCGTGTCGGACATCCTGGTCAACACCTACCGCCAGGTTTACGTGGAGCGCTATGGCAAGCTGGAGCCCACCAGCGTGCGCTTCAAGGACGACGACCACCTGCGGCGCATCATCGACAAGATCGTGACCGCCGTGGGGCGGCGCATCGACGAATCCTCGCCCATGGTCGACGCGCGGTTGCTGGACGGCTCGCGGGTCAACGCCATCATCCCGCCCCTGGCCCTGGACGGGCCGCTGCTCTCCATCCGGCGTTTTTCGGTGGACCCCCTGGAGATGGAGAACCTGATCCAGTTCAAGACCCTGACCCCCCAGATCGGGGAGCTGCTCAGGGGCATCGTGCGCTCGCGGCTCAACGTGCTGATCGCCGGGGGCACGGGCAGCGGCAAGACCACGATCCTGAACGTGCTCTCGCGCTTCATCCCGGCCGAGGAGCGCATCGTGACCATCGAGGACTCGGCCGAGCTGCAGCTCAAGCAGCGGCACGTGGTGCGGCTGGAGACCCGGCCGCCCAACATCGAGGGCAAGGGGGAGGTGACCCAGCGCGACCTGGTGATCAACAGGCTGCGCATGCGGCCCGACCGCATCATCCTGGGCGAGGTGCGCGGCAAGGAGGCCTTCGACATGCTGCAGGCCATGAACACGGGCCACGACGGATCGTTGACCACCATTCACGCCAACTCGCCCCGCGACGCCCTGATGCGGCTGGAGACCATGGTGGCCATGGCCAACTTCGACATCCCGGCCGAGTTCATGCGGCGCTACATCAGCTCGGCCATCGACGTGGTGATTCACCTGGCCCGCCTGACCGACGGCTCGCGCCGGGTGATGAGCCTGCAGGAGATCACCGGCATGGAGGGCAACACGATCACCACCCAGGAGATCTTCACCTTCCAGCAGAAGGGCATCGACCAGCAGGGGCGGGTGCGGGGGCGCTTCGCCTTCGGCGGGGTGCGGCCCAAGTTCATCGAGCGCTTCAAGATGGCCGGCATCCAGGTGTCGGCGGACCTGTTCGACCCCGCCACGGCCATAGAGGTCTGACCCCGAAAGGAGCACGGCATGAACATCGTTTTTCTGGGCGTGATCATCTTCATCCTGACCCTGTTTGTGATCGAGTTCGCGGCCTATGCCCTGCGCATCATCCGCTTCCCGGACCGGGCCGAGATCCGCAAACGGCTGCGCAAGAGCGTGCTGCCGGAGACGGCGGACCCCAACCGGGATATCGTCAAGAAAAAAACCCTCAGCGACGTGCCCTTTCTCAACCAGGTGCTGACGGCCCTGCCGGGGGTCGACCGGCTGGACCTGCTGATGCTGCAGGCCAACGTCAAGTACACCATGGGCTTTTTCCTGCTGCTCAGTCTGGCCCTGGGACTGACCGGCTACCTGTTCGTGACCGTGCTGTCTCGCAATGCCCTTTTGGCCCTGGTCCTGGCGGTGGCGGCGGCGGCGCTGCCCTACCTGACCCTGCGATCGAAGAAGAACAAACGCATGCTCAAGTTTGAAAAACAGCTCCCGGACGGCCTGGGGCTGATCGCCCGCGCCCTGCGGGCCGGGCACGCCTTCACCAGCGGTATGAAGCTGGCCGCCGAGGAGTTCGTGGACCCCTTGGGCCCCGAGTTTGCCGAGACCCTGGACGAGATCAATTTCGGGGTGAGCGTCGCGGATGCCCTCAAGAACCTGGCGGTACGGGTGGAGTGCCCCGACCTGAAGTTTTTCGTGGTTTCGGTGATCCTGCAGCGCGAGACGGGCGGCAACCTGGCCGAGATCATCG
>JAWOIA010000100.1:0-19934 GCA_046484885.1 Desulfosarcina sp.
TGTTGACGACGGCGGCGACGCCACCTTGTTCATCCATCAGGGGGTCGCGGTGGAAAAAGACCCGTCCCTGTTGGAAAGGCCTTACGATTCCACCGACATGCAGCTGCTGATGGCCCGGCTGAAAGCCGGCTATGAAGCCGATCCCCATTTCTGGACCCGGATCGCCGCTACCGTCAAAGGGGTTTCCGAAGAGACCACCACCGGTGTTCACCGCCTTTACCAACTGGCCCAGAAGGGGGATCTGCTTTTTCCCGCTTTCAACGTCAACGATTCGGTCACCAAATCTAAATTCGACAACCTTTACGGTTGTCGTGAATCGCTGGCCGACGGTATCAAGCGGGCCACAGATGTGATGATGGCCGGCAAAGTGGTTGTGATTTGCGGGTATGGAGATGTGGGCAAGGGATGCGCCCAGTCCATGCGCGGTTATGGCGCTCGGGTGCTGATAACGGAGATCGATCCCATCTGTGCCCTACAGGCCGCCATGGAGGGATTCGAGGTGACAACGATGGACGACGCGGCAGCGGTGGGGGATATATTCGTCACCGCCACCGGCTGCTACCAAGTCATTACCGGCGAGCACATGGAGCAGATGAAAAATGAGGCCATCGTGTGCAACATCGGCCATTTCGACAACGAAATCGAGATGAGCCACCTGGAAAAAAACCCGGCCTGCAAAAAAACCCCGATCAAGCCACAAGTTGACAAGTGGACCCTGCACTCAGGCAGGTCCATAATCATCCTGGCGGAGGGGCGCCTGGTCAACCTGGGGTGCGCCACCGGTCACCCCAGCTTCGTGATGAGCAATAGCTTCACCAACCAGTGTCTGGCCCAAATCGAACTGGCCTCGGGAGGCCATGAGAAAAAGGTCTATACCCTGCCAAAAAGACTGGATGAAGAGGTCGCCCGCCTGCATTTGGCCCGACTGGGCGTAAAACTGACCACACTCACCCAGATCCAGGCAGGCTATTTGGGCGTTTCGGTCGAGGGGCCGTTCAAACCCGATCACTACCGCTACTGAAACCCAGGTTGAGGGATCGTCGTGCTTGCTGCAACACCCAGGAAGGTGTCGTTCCATGATAGTGGGCGCTGCGGGACGGCACCTGCGGTCGGTGACGGCCATGCTCGGCCAGCGCACAAGGGGGTTTCTCTTTTCAGGTTTTGCAAGCGGCTATTTTGAGCGACGGTTAGGCCTTGGGAGAACCGATCGCTTTCGGCCAGCTCATTTCTGGGCAGGCGGTTGCATCGTTTTCAGCGCATCAAATCCTTGTTCCACGGCCTCCACTTCCTCCGCTGTGGCGGCCAGCCGCCTGGCCCGCTTCAAGGTTTCCAGCCCAGCGGCTACATCCCCCTGGTGGCCCTGAACCAAAGCAAGGCCCACATAGGCCGGCACAAAACCATCATCCAGTTTTTTGGCTCGCGTGAACTCAGCAGCGGCAGCATCAAATTTGCCGAGGGCCAAAAAGCGGTGTCCATTGTTGACATGGAGGTCCGGTGTATCCAGTGCGGGCCTCAGAAAAATGGTCTCCGGGCCGCAGGATCCGATTACCAACAGCGATACAAGCAACCACATCAGGCTGTTCCTGTACGGCATAAAACCTCCCTGTTCGCCCGACAACGGCACGCCAACGGAACCGGTTCCCGCCTACGGCGAACCGTCTTCGGCTGCGATCACGACCGTCACCCGGCACGCTTTCAGAAAAGTCAAGTGAACCACCGAACTGCGCAGACGCGCCGCATCGGCATTGGCGATAACCAGATCGGTCTCTCCCGAAATATGGGTCCGTATGGCCTTGACGACCATGGGCCGCCCTCCCACCCGCGGATCGTTGCGAGCTGCCGGCAAGGTGGCGGCAAACCCGCTCATACCGCGGGATACGGCGTACTCACGACTGACGAAAGCCGGGCCGTACACCCCATCTCCCAACTCATCAACAATCAGCGGTACCAAAGACGGTTTTGCCTGAATACCGCTGGCATCCACGATCAGTCCCGTGTGGGGACCGCTGTCAGCATCGGCCTCCGGCTTCGACGGACCTTCCAGCATCGGTTCAGCAGTGGCCAGGGTGGTGATTGCGTCGACCTGCCGGATCTCTTCGGGCAGGACGAACTGGCCAAAACCACCCGTCAGGCTCATGCTCAACTCAATTTGCAGGCCGCTGTCGGAATACTCCTGGCGGGTGACCGCCGCATTTTGGGCAAGCGAGGCCAGAACCTCACGAAAGGCGGCGCTTTGGGTCATGCGGTCAACCACCCGGGAGCCGGCGTTGATGCGAACGGCGCTCACGGTTTGCAGCAGATTGGCCTGGGCTGTCCGCCGGGCCGTGTCGATCAGCTCCGCTGGACAATCCGCTGGGACCCCATCATCCGTGGCAACAGGGCCAGCAAAACCGCTGGCCCGAACAGTCCCGGCACTCCAGTCGATGTGGCCTGAATCCAGGGCCTGTATCAGGGCGCCCGCAACCACATCGGGTGGCATCGACAGCAGCGCCACCAGCAGTATCAGAACCAAAATGGGCGGAAAGGTCGGTTTTCTATCCACGTATTGACAGTTAACCTTGAATGGGAAAACGAGGGGAGCTTTACTTAGACCGCCGCTCAGACCCTACAACCTGGGCCTCTTTTTTTCAGTTCTCCACGACTGCGGCCGAGTCGACCAGTCGGCTGATCCGATGACCGGCCTTCAGACCTGACACCCATGTTTCGGGAATGGCTGCCATGCCGTGGGCGGCGCCCAGAATCATGCCGGCCATCATCCCCCGCGCCGATGAATCCCCGCCGGCCATCACATTTTCCACCATGGCTGTTTTGAAATCACCGGCATAGCGGGAGATTAGGTGAACGGTTCCTGGCAGAGCCGCCTCAACACTGCACATTTGGCCCCACTCTGCAATTGCTTCACGCGTATCCCGATCACGACTCTCCAAGCCCTTGCTGACCAGGGATGCGATGGGGCTGTTGGAAAAGTGTGCCGCCACGGTTGCCGCCATGGCTGCGCCTGGAGCTTGCCCCCCCAGCACGGCGACAACCGACCGGGCGAAAAATTCGGCACTCAAAATCACCTGCTCATGGTTGTGAGTGATGCTGGTTTGCACCCGGGCCGAATGAACGAGCTGATCCGGATCGTGCCCATAAACGGCAACCAGCGGCGCCATGCGCGAGGCTCCGGCAAGGTCGTCGGAATTCGAACCGCAAGCAGTCAGGTCCCGGCCCTGTTTCATGTTGGTCAGGGTGGCTGTGGTGGCCTTGTCAAAATAGCCTTGATAGCCGGCAAAAAACAGGCGCCATCGATCGGCGAAAGCATGACCATCGAATCCATCGCTGTTGCTCAATGACTCCAGCAAGACCAGCGTCTGGTCCCCATAGTGAGTCAAATCTCCTGCTTTCTTTCCCTTGTGGTAGGATGTGAGCGGATCGTAATACCGGTCCACCCGGCCAAGCTTTTTGTCAATCACGTTGGTATTATAGACCCAGTGCACCCCCAGGGAGAGGGCATCGGCCACAAAGGAGCCAATCACGGCTGCTTTTTGATTGCCTGTCATTGTCGGTTCTCCTTGACCACTTAGGCTGGTATAAAGGCATTGTTCTATTTTTTCAACCGAATATCATAAAATTGCAAGGCCAGCCAAGCTACGGCCCGAACAAGCCAATCGAACTATCCAAATCCGCCGGTCGTCTTCCGGGCATCATCCGATGGGCTCGATCCTCCGAATCTGCATCCGGACGTCGATAACGCCGCAGACACTGCTATCGGGCTCTGTGGCGCTGGATAGCCTTTACGACATACGGGTAGACTGTCTCGACGATGCGGGCATACCCGTCAGCTGTGGGATGCACCTTGTCCGGTTGGTTGAGGTGCGCTTGGCCGGCCACCCCTTCCAGAAAAAAGGGGATGAACAGGATCCCGTGTTTGTCGGCGACCTCCGGGAAGATGGCGCTATAAGCGCGGGTGTAGTCCGGACCGAGATTGGGCAGCATCAGCATGCCGGCCAGAATGACGTCAACCTTGTGGGACCGCAACCGGCTCACCAACTGGTCCAGGTTGGCTTTCAGCAAATTGGGATCCAAACCGCGCAGGCCGTCATTGGCACCGGTTACCAAAATGACAATGTCCGGGGAGAGACTGGAAACCACCCACTCGATGCGCGAGAGGGTACCACTGCTGGTCTCGCCGCTGACACCGGCGTTGATCACCCGGTAGGTGTAACCCTCGTCTTGTAACCGGCGGGCCAGCTGGGCAGGGTAGGCATCGGCTTCGGGCACACCCAAGCCGGCGGTCAGACTATCCCCGACGGCCACAATCGTGCCGTCATGGGCGATGGCAGGCAATTGGCTCTTTTCGATGGCCGGATCAGGTGGGTGATCCTGTCCGCAGCCGGCCAAAAGGACCCCGATGATGATCAACATCGCAACGAAGCGCTTCCGGAACGGTACCCACCAGGCGCAAAAAAGTGCTGCGCTCAATGGGTTCAGGGGTCGTCTGGCAGCCGAGATGGCAGCCGGGCGGGCAGGCAATGGGGGCCTGAGCGTCCGCAGCAGGGTCGCTTCGCCGCGACAGCACCCAGCATCGGCGGGTGTGGCCCCGGCCCCGAGGGTAAAATCATCCATTTTGCTGCTCCCTGAGGTACGTGACCGGCCTTTTGGCCATGATCGAGCGCGAGGCCATCATTCCCACAACCACCACCAGGGCCACACTCAGGCCGACCATGCCCAGCGACATCTGGATCAAGGGCCGGTATGCAATGTCCAATTTTTCGGCGCAAACCCAGTAGGCGCCCGCTTGGGCCATCACCAGAGCCAGACCGCCGCTGAGCAGCCCGAGCAACAGGTTTTCCAATGCAAATACGCTGAAAATGAACCGCCGGCCGGCTCCCAAAATCTTGTAGTAGACCGCCTCCGCCATCCGCTCCGCCCGGGTGGCAAACACCGCACTCACCAGGATCAGGATTCCGGCAGCCATGCTCAAGAAGCTGAAGAGGCGCAGGATCCGTGAAAGTCGCACCATGATCCGGGCAAAGGCGCCGATGGTTTGCGACATGTCAATAACGCTGATGTTGGGAAACCGGGCGACAACTTGGTTTTGTAGCGACCCTATCTCATCCGGAGCCACCGTCAAGGCTGCAAAAAGGGTGTGGGGCGCCTGTCCCAGGACTGAACCCGGGAACACGAAGTAGAAGAACGGGCTTAAGGATTGGCCGTCACGCGTCCGGATGCTCGAGATACGCGCAGTCAGCGCTACCCCCTGAATCGTGAAACTGATGTAGTCACCGATTTTCATCTCGCGCATCGCCACCACACTATCCATGACCGACACCTGGGGCTCAGCCCAGTCGCTTCGAAAGAGCGTGTTGCCCTGGATCAGGGTTTCGTCGTCCAGCAGTTCCTCCCGGTAAGTCAGGTTGAACACCCGAGAAAGGTTGTCCTGCCGTTTCTGGTCTTCGCGCTGACGATCGACGGGCTCACCGTTCACAGCCGTAATACGGGCCCGCACAATCGGAAAAAAGGTGACCGGCCTGCCGATGGCTGCTGAAAAAGCGTCCGTCTGACCAGGCTGAATGTCAATAAAGAAGGCATTGGGTGAATCCACCGGGAAAGACCGGACAAAGGTGGCGTTGAGGTTCTGTTCGATCAGCAAGCCACCGAAAATCACCGCCAGGGAAACGGTCAGGGTAATGACGGTGGCTCGGGTGGCATTTCCTCGCCGAAAAAGTCCCCGGATCGCCTGACGCAACGCCAGAGAACCCACGGACATCCGTTTGATCGCCCACAGCGACACCTGGGCCGTCAGGGACGCCACCAAGACCATGGTGGTGACGGCACCGAAAAAATAAAGGCCGAACCGAATGTCGCGCATGTGCCACAGCACCAGGGCCAGAAAAAAAAACAGACACAGCGCAACGGAGAAAATAAAGGGCCAGCGTTTGCCGCCGCCGGACGCCTGACGATTGAAAATCGCCAGCGGGCGCATCTCATTGAGCCGCTGAAGCGGCAGGAACGAAAAAAGGGCCACCACGACAACACCCAGCAAGACGGCCTCGGTCACCCCGCGCCAGGAGATGGCCAGCTTCACGTTCTCGGGTAAAAACGGGGCAAATACCGAGGTCAGTAGCACCTGAAGGAGGGTGCCGGCCAAAAAGCCCATCGCTATTCCCGCCGCCCCCAACAAAAAAACCAGCAACACGAAGTGGGTGGTGATGAAACCCCTGGTGGCACCCACGGTTTTCATGACTGCGATGGTGTGCTGTTTTTCGTTGAACAGCGCCATCAGGGTGCTCTGAATACCCAGCCCGGAAACCATTAGGATGAAAAGCCCCACCAGTTTCAGGAAAAAGAGGAAATTGTCCATAAACCGTTTAACTGCCGATCCAGCGGTAAGGAAGGTGTCAACCTGCTCCCCTTCGTAGGCGGAGGCCTGCCTCAATTCAATCGCAATAGCATCCACCTGCCGCTGATCCGGGACTTTGATCAACACGACATACCGGATGCGGCTGCCGCTTGCCATCAAGCCCAGTGCATCCAGATCCGCACTGCCGATAAGAACCCGCGGCCCAAGAGCGAACAGTTCCAGGGACCGATCCGGTTCTGCCGTCACCACATCGATAATCGTCAAGGTGGTGTAGCCCACACTCAAGGGGTCGCCCACCGTCAACCCGGTGCGGTCCAGCAGGGCCTGCTCGACAATGCAGGTACCGGGGACCAGCACCTGTGCGAGCGAACGGCCCGATTTAAGGACAACCTCGCCGTAAAAGGGGTAGCCGGGCGCCACCACTCTCAGCCTGGACAATACCGAGGCTTGCCCATCCGGAGTCCGCACCACGGTGTAAAACTCATGCACATCGGCCCGCACAATCCGGCCCAAATCCGACAGCCGCTCGATGGCCTGCGCCAATGGGGCAGAGATGGGCTCATAGGATCCGATCACAATGTCGGCGGCATGCAGGGTGCGGGCGTCATCGTGCAGGGCCCGGCTGACGCTCCCTGCGAACCCGGAGAGAGCCGTCAGGGTGGCCAAGGAAAGCGCAACGCAGAGTACAAAGAGGCCGGCCTGTTTCGAGGAGCGTCGCACCTGGCGAAGGATGGTTGGCATGTGGCGCATAAGCGGTCAACCGGTCAGTCGTCCGTCTTTGAGGGTCAGCACGCGGTTGGCGGTGCGGGCGATTTCCAGATTGTGCGTCACCAGGATAAGGGTGGCCCCCTGTTCATTTTTGAGATCGATGAGCTGATCAAAAACGACCTGGCCGTTCTCCGAATCCAAATTGCCGGTGGGCTCGTCGGCGAAAATCAGCTTCGGCCGGTTGATAAGGGCACGGCACAGGGCAACCCGCTGCTTCTCACCGCCGGACAACTGGCTGGGCAGGTTGTCAGCCCGTTCCGACAAGCCCACGCGAGCCAGCAGCCTCCCGGCCCGCCCGCCCGCATCGGCATCGCCCTTCAACTCAGCCGGCAGCATGATGTTTTCAAGGGCGGTCATGGACGGCACCAGATGAAAGGATTGGAACACAAAGCCGACCGAACGGTTGCGCAACGGTGCCAGCTCTTCTTCCGAAGCATCGGTAATATCCCGGCCCTCGATGCAGACCCGGCCCGAGGAGGGATGATCCAGCCCGGAGAGCAGGGTCAGAAGCGTGGTTTTACCGCTGCCGCTGCTGCCGGCGATGACAATGAACTCGCCCGTGTCAACTGTCAGAGAAACATCTTCCAGCACAGTGATACCGCGACTGCCCACCGAGTAAGTTTTGGTGATGTGATGCGCTTCCAGCAGGGCCATGGGTGGTGTCTCCCCCGGTGTTGGTGGTGTGTAGGGCGGTATCCGGCGGATTTCGTCTCCGCCACCCCAAGAAAGCGTGCCGCTGACAATTCCGACAATCGTAGTCGCGATAACATAAGACCTTCCTCAGGATTTTCAAATTCGAGGCAACCGGGTTCGAAATGAGGGGCCCGTCTTGCCATTTGTTGCCGATAACGCTATGGACAACCTTGGAAACGCCGAAATGGCCTAAATGGCACCCGCAGACATTGCCGGATGCCTGGTTCATCATCCGCTGAGAAGTGCGGGCAAGACCGGTTTTGACGCCCGGATGAAGGGTCCCCGACCTTGACCGCGGATGATGTCGGGAGAATGAACAATGAAAAAAATTAAAAAAATAGCAATTGTTGGGGCCGGGGCCATGGGCGCGGCCTATGGCTCCATGTTTGTCGATGCGGTCGGTTTTTCGGTTGCCTTCGTTGCCCGGGGTGAACGATACCAACGCTTGAAAAAGCAATCCGTGACCGTTAACAACAGACTCTACAACATCCCGGTCATTCACCCGGAGACCGTCTCTGAGCCGGCCGATCTGATTCTCGTGGCCTTAAAGCACCATCATCTGGCCGATGCCGTCAACGATATCACGACGCTGCTGGGCGCGGATACGGTGATTCTGTCAGTGATGAACGGCTTGGAGAGCGAAACGATCATCGGGGCTGCCTGCGGAATGGAAAAAATGGTTTACGCCATTGCGCTGGGAATCGATGCGCTCCACGAGAATGGGCGTTTCAGCTACGACAATCCCGGCAAGATTCTTTTCGGTCCGATAAGGGAGCAGGGCAGCGGACCGCGGCTGGACCGCATTCAGGAAGCGTTGCAACGGGCCGGGATCCCCAACGAGATCCCACCGGACATCCTGAGGGCCATGTGGTGGAAATTTATGATCAATGTCGGCATCAACCAAGCCTCGGCCGTGCTACGAGCCCCCAATGGTGTTTTTCACAAGTCCGCCGACGCCCGGGCCCTGATGCGCTCGCTGATGGAAGAGGTGGTCGCCCTGGCCCCCAGAGCCGGCATCGAACTGGGTGAAAAAGAGATCGATGAATGGTTCAAGATTTTAGCCGGTCTTTCTCCATCCGGCAAAACATCCATGCTTCAGGATGTGGAGGCCGGCAGAAAAACCGAGGTTGAGATATTTGCCGGCAAAGTGGTTGATTTGGGCAGGACCCACAATCTGCCCACACCGGTAAACCAAACGGTGCAGCGCATCATCCGGGTCATCGAAAGTCGCAGCCCAACTCCCGGGCCCTGACCGGATAGGGGTCAGGGCGCGGCATCCCCAAAACGGACCTCGGTGATCACGGCATCCCTGGCGATCTTGAAAACAGAGGAAAAGATCATCACTGCACGGCCATCGTCGTCATGCACATCACATCGCCCGCTGAGGGTGGCGCCGTTGCGTTCGACGATGCTCGCCCTGGCTTGGAGAATGCCTTTTCTGACCGGGTGCAGAAACCGGCTCTGCATGGCAATGGTGGCAAAGTGGGTTCCCGGTTCCACAATGCTCTTGATGGCCATCACGACGGCGGTATCGGCAAGGCTAACCAGCGCGCCGCCGTGCATCAAGCCGGCACCCTGGGCCAACGATCGGATAAACGGCATGGTTAAGACCGCCGTTCCCTTATCGGCACGGACAATCTCCATGCCCAACATTTCTTCGAACGGGGCGCAACTGATCCAGGCGGGCATACAAAATCGATGCGGACCGGTATCGCGGCTGATTTTCATGGGGTCCGGGGTTCACGGTTCATCGGCAACGCCTGTAGGGGGGGTCACTCATCCGCATGGAAGCTGCGGATAATGTACCCGCCCGATTTTTCGTCCGACTCCAGTTCCATCAGGCCGCGGCTGGCGGCCTCATCCAGCAGGCGCTTGAAAGAGCGAAAGCCATAATACGATTCGTTGAAACCGGGGCGGCGGCGCTTGAGCGTCTGCTTGACCATGGATCCCCAGATTTTGTCTTCCGACCCACGCTCTTCGGCCAGGGCCTCCAGCGTCTCCATCACCAGATCCAAGGCCTCTTGGGTCAGGGACTCGGCTTCCTCTTTCTTGGCTTCGGCCACCGGTGTTTTAATCTCTCTGGGCGCTGCTTTGCGCGCTGGTTTCTTGGCCTTTTTTTTCTTCCTGACCAGATCATCATAGTAGATGAACTCATCGCAGTTGGCGATCAGCAGATCGGAACTGGAGTTCTTCACACCCACCCCGATGACATGCTTGTTGTTCTCCCGCAGTTTGCTGACCAGGGGCGAGAAATCCGAATCCCCGCTGACGATCGCAAAGGTGTCCACATGGGACTTGGTGTAGCACAGGTCCAGCGCATCCACCACCATGCGGATGTCGGCGGAGTTTTTGCCCGACTGGCGGACATGCGGTATCTCGATCAGTTCGAAAGCCGCTTCGTGCATGGCTTCCTTGAACTCCTTGTACCGCTCCCAGTCGCAGTAGGCCTTTTTTACCACAATACTCCCCTTGAGCAGCAAACGCTCGAGCACCTTGCTGATGTCGAACTGGGCGTAGCGGGCATCCCGCACACCCAGGGCGATATTCTCGAAATCGCAGAAGACGGCCAGGTTGGCGGTTTCCAGTGCCTTGTTCATACGTTCCCTTCCAAGTTGGAGACCCGTTCAAAGTCAGGAAATTTATTATATCCTGTTTGATTAAAAAAAGAAACGGCCATTCAACCCACGTCAGCCCTGGATTGGCAACACGCCACGGCGCGCGTTTCCGCCGGCGCCCTCCCTAAAATCGGTCTTGCCCCGTGGGTCCCGCGGCAGGCTTCGATCGATCACCGTGCAATCCGACTGTTGACAGCTGACATGATCCAACTCACAATAGATCATCGGTCGAAAGTTAAACCTCCAGGCCCGGCCCACGGCATCCATTGGCCGGATTAAAATTCGTTGCCTTCAAAAGCAGGAGCTCCCATGGACCAACATGACGCGGAGACGATTGCCCGCGAGATCGCACTGGAAAACCGGGAATGGATCGAAAGCCTGGACTATGTAATGGAAAACCAGGGGCCCCAGCGGGTCGCAGAGCTGCTGCAGCACCTTCAGACGCGGGCCCACCAACAAGGCGTAGCCGTCCATTTCTCCGCCACGACACCCTATATCAACACCATTCCGGCCAGCCGCCAACCGGTCTTTCCGGGCAATCGGGCCATTGAACGCCGGATCAAAAGTATTATCCGCTGGAACGCCATGGCCATGGTGGTGCGCGCCAACCGCCAGCACGCCGGCATTGGCGGCCACATCTCCACCTTTGCATCCTGCGCCACCCTCTACGAGGTGGGTTTCAACCATTTCTTCCGTGCCAAAAGTGCCGGCCACCCCGGAGACATCGTCTTCTTCCAGGGTCATGCCGCACCGGGCATCTATGCCCGTGCTTTTCTGGAAGGCCGCCTCAGTCAGGCACAACTGGAAAACTTCCGGCGGGAGCTGGCCGACGGTGGGGGACTGAGCGCTTATCCCCACCCCTATCTGATGCCGGACTTTTGGCAGTTCCCCACCGTCTCCATGGGCCTGTCACCCATCATGGCCATCTACCAAGCCCGCTTCAATCGTTACATGGAGGATCGGGGCATCAAGCCCCCCGACGATCGACGGGTCTGGGCCTTTCTGGGCGACGGTGAAACCGACGAACCAGAGAGTTTAGGTGCCATCACCCTGGCGGCCCGGGAAAAACTGGACAACCTGATTTTTGTCATCAACTGTAACCTCCAGCGCCTGGACGGACCGGTACGCGGCAACGGTAAAATCATTCAGGAACTGGAGGCCGCCTTTCGCGGCGCCGGCTGGAATGCAATCAAGGTGATCTGGGGGGACGACTGGGATCCTTTGCTGAGCCAGGACCATCACGGGTTACTGGCCCAACGGATGGAAGCGGTTCCCGATGGCCAGTACCAGATGTACTCGGTCGCCGGCGGCGATTACATCCGCAGGGATTTTTTCGGCCGCTACCCGGAACTGGCCCGCCTGGTGGAATCCTATTCGGACGAGCAGCTTCAGAAGCTGCGCCGTGGCGGCCATGATCCCCAGAAGGTTTACGCCGCCTACCAGGCCGCCATCGACCATCACGGCGCCCCCACGGTCATCCTGGCCAAAACCGTCAAAGGTTATGGTCTGGGGGAGGCCGGTGAGGGTCGCAATGTCACCCACCAGCAGAAAAAACTCAACGAGGAGGAGCTGCGCCATTTCAGGAGCCGCTTCGGCATACCCATTCCCGACGACCTGATTCAGGACGCCCCGTTTTACCGGCCCGACGAAGCCAGCGAAGAGATCCGCTACCTCAAGGAGCGGAGGCGTGCCTTGGGCGGCTACCTGCCGGCGCGCAGCGTATCGGTGCCCATTTTTCGACCACCGTCAAAAACGCTCTATGCGGGTTTCATGCAAGGGTCCGACGGCCGCGAGGTCGCCACGACCATGGTGATGGTGAATCTGCTGAGCAAGCTGCTTGCAGACAGCAAAATCGGGCGCTATATCGTGCCCATCGTACCCGACGAAGCCCGCACCTTCGGCATGGAAAGCCTGTTTCGAAAGGTCGGCATCTACTCCCATGTCGGACAGCACTATGAGCCGGTGGACCGCAACAGCCTGCTCTACTACAAGGAGGCCACCGATGGTCAGATTTTAGAGGAAGGAATCACCGAAGCCGGCTCCATGGCCTCTTTCATCGCTGCCGGAACGGCTTACTCAACCCTTGATATCAACATGATACCCTTCTTTTTCTTTTACTCCATGTTCGGCTTCCAGCGCATCGGTGATCTGATCTGGGCCGCCGGTGATGTCCAGGCGCGGGGCTTTCTATTGGGGGCCACGGCCGGGCGCACCACCTTGGCCGGTGAAGGGCTTCAGCATCAGGACGGCCACAGCCATATCCTGGCCCTGCCCAATCCGTCGGTGCTGGCCTATGATCCGGCCTTTGGCTTTGAAATCGCCGTCATCGTTCGCGAGGGGCTTCGCCGCATGCTGGAAGCGGGTGAAAACCTGGTTTATTACCTCACCATCACCAACGAATTCTACCCCATGCCTGCAATGCCTGATGGTGTGGAGGCGGGCATTCTCAAGGGGATTTATCGATTTCAATCGTCAACCCTCGACAAACCCGCCGCCAAAGCCAATCTGCTGGGAAGCGGCGCCATTCTCAATGCGTGCATCAAGGCCCGCCATATACTCGAGTCCGATTATGACGTCGCCACCGACGTCTGGAGTGTCACCAGCTATAAGAGCCTCTACTGGGATGCTCAGGAAACCGACCGCTGGAACCGCCTCAACCCGGAAAAAAAACCCCGGGCCTCTTTTTTGCGGCAACAGACCGCCGATGCCTCCGGGGTCTTCGTGGCTGCCAGCGACTATCTCAAAGCCTTGCCGGAAAGCATCTCCCGGCAGTTGCCCGGACCGGTGGCCATTTTAGGCACCGACGGCTATGGACGCAGTGATACCCGCGAGGCCCTGCGGGACTTTTTCGAGGTGGATGCCCGTCACATCGCCTTTGCCGCCCTCGCCTGCCTGGCCCGGCAGAAGACCCTCCCTGTGGCTGTGGCCAAAAAAGCCCGCAAGGCACTGGATATCAACCCCAATCGGCCCAATCCCTTGTTCCGTTAGAAGAAGGAGCTCCCATGATAGAGGCAATCAAGATCCCGGAAATAGGTGAAAATGTTGCGTCGGGTGTGGTGGTTGCAGTCCACGTCAAGCCAGGGGACACGGTTGCGGTGGACGACACCGTGATTGAACTGGAGACCGACAAGGCTCTGGTGGAAATTCCATCTCCCTTTTCCGGCCGCATCATTGACGTACTGGCCAAAACTGGCGCCCAAATGAAGGTGGGGGATGTGATCGCCCGGGTGGAGACCGAAACCCAGGAAGCGGCCCCTTCATCGGAAACTGCTGAAACCGCCAAAGAGGAACCCCAGGCCGTCTCGGTGAAACCCGAAAATCTCGCTTCGGACCAGCCGGACATCCGCGCCGAAAATGAAGATGGAGCAGAAGATGGGGCAAAGGAACGCTCGTCGCTCGCGGAAACAACGCTCGATCCCCCAATGGGGACCCTCAGCCGAGCGTCCGAGCGTCCGAGCGTACCAGCGGCACCCTCCATTCGAAGGCTTGCCAGAGAACTCGGGGTTGAGATCCACACCATCCAGGGCAGTGGACCAGGAGGGCGGATCATCGAAAATGACATTAAGGCCGCGGTGAAACGTCGACTCACAAGCGCTGTCGGTGACGATGTCGGCGCCAAGGCGCCCGAAGTCGACACATTTCCTGATTTCAGCCGCTGGGGAACGGTCGATATCGAGCCAATGGACACAGTCCGGCGCCTGACGGCCCAGAGTGCAGCCACATCCTGGAGCACCGTTGCCCATGTTACCCAGTTCGATGAAGCCGACATCACAGCCGTGGTGGCGTTTATCGCCAAAAACACCCTGAAAGCCGAACAGCGCGGCGCCAAGCTCACCCTGACGGCCGTCGTTACCCGGGTCTGCGCCGAAGCGTTAAAACACTTTCCACGCTTTAACGCCAGCATCGACGTTGCCGGCAACCGGATCCTCCTGAAACGATACATCCATATCGGCATTGCCGCCGATACCCCAAGAGGACTGCTGGTACCGGTGTTGCGCCATGCGGATCAACAAAGCATCCTCGAGCTGGCCAAAGCCATCGGAGACCTGGCGGACCGGGCCCGCAACAAGAAACTTAAACCCGATGAAATGGAAGGTGGAACCTTCACAATCTCTAACCAGGGAAGTATCGGCGGGGTGGGCTTCACCCCCATTGTGATGTGGCCCCAGGTGGCCATTCTCGGCATCAGCCGCGCTTCCGTAAAACCGGTTCATGTCCATGACCGCTTCGAGCCTCGGACGGTACTGCCACTCTCCCTCTCCTACGATCATCGCATTATCGACGGGGCGGATGCGGCACACTTTCTGCGCTGGATCGCCGCGGGATTGGAGCAACCACTGAACCTGTTTCTTGAATAACCGGCCGGGGTTTCGCTGGCTCTACAGCCAAGCAAGGGGGCATGATTATGGCTGACAACAAGACGCAAATCGCCGTTATCGGCGCCGGCCCCGGTGGCTACACCGCCGCCTTTCTGGCTGCCGATATGGGCATGGCTGTGACGCTCATCGACCCGTCGGAGAACCCCGGCGGGGTATGCCTTTACCGCGGGTGCATTCCCTCCAAAGCGCTGCTCCACGTCGCCCGGCTGATCCACGAAGCCGACGCGGCCGACGCCTGGGGGGTCTCGTTCGGCAAACCCAAGATCGATATCCAGCAGATGCGCAAATGGCAATCGGGTGTCGTCGGCACGCTTACTGGCGGGCTGGGGCGTTTGGCGAACCAGCGCAACATCAATTACATCCGGGCCACGGCTGCCTTTTTGGACGACCGGAGCCTGTCGCTGACGAACGCCGATGGAACAAGCGACACCCTGGAATTCAAACATGCGATTCTGGCCACGGGGTCCCGGGCCGAAACCCTGTCACTGTTTCCACCAGACGACGATCGGATCTGGAATTCCAAAAAGGCCCTCGACCTACAGACCGTCCCCAAGACCCTGCTGGTGGTGGGCGGCGGCTATATCGGTCTGGAACTTGGCAGTGTGTACGCGGCCCTGGGTTCGCAAGTCACCGTGGTGGAGATGCTGCCTCACCTCCTGGCCGGTGCAGACCGGGATTTGGTGCGTCTCCTGCAAAAAGGACTGACGAAGCAGTTCCAGGCCATCCGGCTGAACACCCGGGTAACCGCCGCCAAGATACAAAAAAACGGTGTCAGGGTCACCTTCCAGAGCGGGGACGAAAAACCCTTCAGCGGGTTGTTCCAGCGGGTGCTGGTGGCGGTGGGCCGCCGACCCAACACCGCCGGGTTAGGCTTGGAAAAGGCGGGGCTATCGGTCGATGAAGCGGGTTTTGTTCCCATTGATTCCCAATGCCGGACACCGACGGAATGGATATTCGCCATCGGCGACGTGGCCGGTCAACCGATGCTGGCCCACAAGGCCGCCTATGAGGCGCGTATCGCCGTGGAGACCATCAGCGGAAAAAATGTGATCGCCGATCCCGCAGCCATACCGGCGGTCGTTTTTACCGACCCCGAGGTCGCCTGGGCCGGCCTTACCGAGGACGCGGCCAGGGAAAAAGGGTTGCACGTGGAAGTGACCCGCTTCCCCTGGGCAGCATCGGGCCGCGCCGCCACACTGGGTCGCGGTGACGGTCTCACCAAGCTGGTGATCGATGCACGGACGGAACGCCTCTTGGGCGTCGGCATCGTCGGCCCGGGTGCAGGTGAGTTGATCGCCGAAGCGACCCTGGCACTTGAGATGGGTGCCAACGCCACCGATGTGGCTTTGACCATCCACCCCCACCCCACCCTCTCCGAAACCGTAAAAGAGGCCGCGGACCTCTTTCACGGCACAGCTACCCACTATTACCGCCCCAAAAAAAGGAAAAATGCATAAATGACTTGCATTTTAAGGATCTCGTGTTAGTATCTGTCCATCATAAAGGTTTGCCGATGTAGGCAGGCCGGTTTCTCTCTGAGAGGTCGATCCATTTGTCACAGTGGGACCTGAAGTTTGAAGCAATGATTTCATCTATTTTATTCGTAGGAGGAAGTTAGCATGGCAAATGGTATCGTTAAGTGGTTTAATGACAGCAAGGGGTTTGGTTTTATCGAGCAGGAAAACGGTCCGGATGTGTTCGTTCATCACTCGGCCATCAATGCAAGCGGTTTCAGATCTCTCAGCGAAGGAGACCGGGTCACATTCGAGATAGAGCAGGGTCCGAAAGGCCCGGCTGCTACCAACGTGGCCGTGGTCTAACCCCCATTTCCAATCATTAGGCATTCCGTGACAACGGAATGCCTTTTTTTTTGCCCCCAGCCTGCACATCATCGACAACGGCCAACATCCCGCCGACAACCCTGCCGGCCGTCTCAAAGCCACTTTTTGTGCCTGAAATAAACAAGCATCCCAGCGGCAATAGCAATGAAAATCGCCCAGGAAAAGGGGTACCCCCAACGCCAGTTCAGCTCAGGCATGTGCACAAAGTTCATACCGTATATACCGGCCACAAAGGTCAGGGGGATGAAAATGGTGGCAATGATGGTCAGCAGTTTCATCACCTCGTTCATGCGGTTGCTGATGATGGAGAGGTAAAGGTCCTGCATGCCGGACAGGATGTCCCGAAACGACTCAATGGTGTCGATGGTCTGGATGGTGTGATCGTAAACATCGCGCATGAACAGGGCGGTGGTCTCACCGATGAGCGGCGCATCATTTTTGAGGAAATGCAGGATGATTTCGCGCATCGGCCAGACCTGCTTCCGGAATAGGATCAAATTGCGCCGAATGCCATGAATCGCTTCTAATATTCCGGCATTGGGACCCGCATCAATGATCGTTTCCAATCGCTCCAGCCGTTCACCCAGCTTTTCCAGAATATCAAAATAGTTGTCCACAAGGGCGTCGAGAAGGGCGTAGGCCAGGTAGTCGCAGCCGGCGGTGCGAATCCGCCCCTTGCCTTTTCGGATCCGCGCGCGGACTGGGTCGAAACGGTCACCCGGCGCCTCCTGGAAAGAGATCAAAAGGTCTTTTTTTAAAATCAGGCTGATCTGCTCCGAAGCGATTCGATCGGTTGGAGCGTCGTAAGACAGCATTTTCACGACCACAAAGAGATAGTCGTCATAGGCCTCGGTCTTGGGGCGCTGGGTGGTGTTCAGTACATCCTCCAGAGTCAAGGCGTGCAGCCCGAAACATGCGCCGACATGTTCCATGAAGTCGGTGTCGTGGATGCCGTTGATGTTGACCCAGGTGGTAGTGGCGGATTGGACCAACGGCAAGGCCGCCTCAACCCGGTCCAGGGGCTTTTCGATCAGCGTTTGCGCATCATAGTGGAACAGGTGCACTTGGACGGCATCGGTTTTTTGGTCCCCCACATGAACCAACGTACCGGGTGAACTGCCGGCCTCGGTCAACGATTTCGGGATGAATCGGGGCACGGTTAATCCTTTGAAGGGGTCAGGTGGCAACGAGGATGAGTTGCGCGCTTCGAATCTTACCACAGCACCGTCTCTCGCGAGCCCATCGGGAATCAAGCAACGATCAAGGGTTTTGCTCGAACCAGATATGAATGGCCCCGGGCGATTTGAAATCGACCTTATATCCGGGTCCGATGACCCCCCTGCCGGCCAACAAGACTGCCTGTTTCTTGATGGTGACGCCTTTACGCCCCTCGATGAGCAGGAAGGTTCCGTTGGAACTCTGGTCAGTGAGGTAATACTGGCCATTTCTGTATTCTACCAACGCATGCGTGCGGGAGACACGATCGTTCACCACTTGGATGTCGCTGCTTTTCTGCCGGCCGATTTCCACGCGGGCGTTGGCTTCGTTCACAACGACCACCACTTTCCGATATTTCAGGATCAGGCAGGCTCGTGGGGCCTTTTTTACCGCCGCGGCGGACGCTTTTAACGCTTTTGCCCTCAGCCCATAAAAACGCAGTCCCTCCCCACACTTCTGGCAGGCTATCTGAGGCAGTTGACCGGAATCGCCTGTCTCGTCAATGATGTTTTTAAACCCGCACTCTTCGCAATAAACGATCATTGGCAGGGGTCCATGTCGGTTGGCGCCCAAGGTATTCCGGAGCACTCACAGGCCGTCCCATGAGCCAATCATAGGCTCAATTCAGCTTAAAAGCCGCAAAGAATCAAGTCTTTTTCATCCCAAGCGGTGAAGGTCGTGCGTGGTGAGCGATTCTCGCCTCCTTCTCGGCCTGCAGCTGCACAGGCTTCAGCTCGAACTCGGTATCCAGCCGATTGAGCGGGCCTTGATACTCGCTCTCGAGTGCACGGGTATACTCCCTGAACGTTTGCGTTGCATCGGCAATGACCTGATTGCGTGCATTTTTCTCGTCCTGACGGGCTTTTTGCGCAGCGCTCCGTTGCTCCCGAAGCGCCTTGTCGGTTTGGGCTGCCAGTGGTCCTGCAAGCAGCATGAAAAGCACAAGCGGTAAAAGATACAGGAAGCGTTTCATCGCTATTCCCCCCAAGTTTAAACAGGAAAGCAAACCCAAGCTGAGCGTTTCAAATTTTCACTATGATATAAACGAACTTTTTAACAGACAAATTACGTTTAGGACGTGTTGACATTTGAAACCCTGCCGGGGCAAGCGGGACTTTCTTTTCGTCGGTGACGCCAAGGTGGCCAGCCGGCAAAACATGGCCCACATCCACGATCACCAGGGGTTCTTCATCAGTCCGTTGCCCATGTATGCCTGCTACGAGAAAGCCTTTGCCGATGCCCTGGACCGGCACGACCGGGAAGTGCTCATCCCTTACAAGGAGCGTATCAATCGGGGCTTCGAGGTGCCTCTGGTCGTCAACCATGAAGATACGGCTTACCGTTTCAGGATGATCGGTTTGTTCGATCACGGCCTGTTTCATCGCAAAAGAAAATCCCTGGGCCTGCGCATCGAGAAGACCCGAGGCGCATTCGAGGAGCTTTCATCCAGGCTCAACGCCTATCGACTCAAAGAACAAGCCGCCATTGACAAGGCCTGCCAGGCGATCCTGAAGAAATATAAGACCGGCGACATGTTTGAATACACCCTGCACAACCAGCCGCTGGTGACCTATAAAAACAGCAAGCGCGGCCGACCATCGGCCACCGGGCCACTGGAGAAAGTGCCGGTTGAAACAGACCGGTTCCGCATCGCTGTGCGTTTTAATCAAAGCGCCTATGACCGGGCCATCGGTCGGGCCGGCTATTATCCGTTGGTCACCAATCAGCCCGCGTCGAAGCTGTCTATAAAAGATGCGATGCTTGCCCACAAGAATCAGTATAAGGTGGAGCACGCCTACCGCCGGTCTAAAAGCGGCTACCAATTGGAACCGATCTACCTGCATACGCCCGAAAGGATAGAGACCTACCTGTTCCTTTTCAAGATCGCCCTGCAAGTCATCGTCTTGATCGAACGGGCGGCCCGTATAAACATTCAGGCGCGGGACAAAGGTCTGGATGACTTCATGCCCAACCGTAAAGACTACCGGACACCGAAAACCGAATACCTGCTTCAAAAGTTCGAACACGTGGTCAGCGGGAATATGCGTCTTGCCGACGGAAAAAATTATGGCTT
>JAWOIA010000198.1:0-9033 GCA_046484885.1 Desulfosarcina sp.
TCCCAAACCAAAACAGGAGGCGACATCCATGAGTGATGAGTTCATTCAATTGGGCGGTAAAAAAAAGCGCAGCACCTTTATGGATCAGGTCAAGGAGCTTCTTCCGGAAGGCGGCAATCTGAATCTTTGCCTAACCTGCGGGGCCTGCTCTTCCGGGTGCCCGGCGACGGGTCTGGAGGGCATGGATCCCCGCAAGTTTTTACGCATGGCCGCATTGGGACTGGATGAGGAGATCGCCCGATCGGATTGGCCGTGGATGTGTACCATGTGCCAGCGCTGCATCTACGTCTGCCCCATGAAGATCGATATCCCGCAACTGGTTTATAACGCTCGGGCGCTGCGCCCCCGGGAAGAGCGGCCCAAGGGTATTTTGGGCTCCTGCGACATGGCCCTGCGCAATGACAGCATCAGCGCCATGGGCACCTCACCGGATGACTTCGCCTTCGTGGTTGGCGATGTGCTGGACGAGTACCGCGAAGCGCAGCCTGAATTCGCCGAAATGGAGGCCCCGATTGACAAACAAGGGGCTGAGTTCTTTTTGAATCAGAATTCACGCGAGCCGGTCACGGAGCCCGATGAGATGGTCCCCTTGTGGAAGATACTGCACCTTGCCGGTGCCGATTGGACCTATGGGTCAAAGGGCTGGGGTGGCGAAAATTACTGCATGTTCCTGGCCGACAACGAATCGTGGAAGCACACCACCAGCATTACGGTAAAACAGGCCAATGACCTGGGGTGCAAAATTTTTCTCAACACCGAGTGAGGGCACGTGACCTTCTCAGTCCGGGCCGGACTGAAAAAATTCAACCTCGAACATCATTTCGAAGTCAAGAACATCTACGAGTACTACGCCAAATGGATTCGCGAAGGCAAACTGAAGGTCAACTCCGACTGGAACAAGGACCTGAAGATCAAGTTCACGGTCCAGGACCCCTGTCAGATCGTCCGCAAAAGTTATGGTGACCCTATTGCGGAAGACCTTCGTTTCGTGGTTAAATCCGTTGTCGGGGAAGAAAATTTCATCGATATGCAGCCCAATCGATCCAACAACTTCTGCTGCGGCGGCGGCGGTGGTTTTCTTCAGTCCGGCTTCAAGGAACAGCGCCTTCAATACGGCCTGCTGAAAGATCAGCAGATCAAGGCCACCGGCGCAGACTACTGCATCGCCGGTTGCCACAACTGCCACGCTCAGATCCACGAGCTCAGCGAGCACTACGGCGGCGGCTATCCGGTGGTTCACCTGTGGACCATGATCTGCCTCTCGTTGGGCGTACTGGGCCCCAATGAGCGGGCCTACCTGGGAGATGACCTGAAGGAAGTCAACGTCTTTCACCCGGAATCCGCCATGTAACTTTCGTAACACTAAGTTGTCGGGGTATTTACCGCCTGTCGCCGGTATGCGGCCGTTTTTGCCGTGCCTGTCGGCAGGCTTCAACTCCCCTGAAGAGACCATGAATGACCAGCTGAGTCTGTCGGAGCTCGAATCCCGTTGGGAAAACGCCCTTAAGGCGACCCGCGCCGCTGCGACCCGCCACCCCCGAACGGTCCGCGAAATCAGATCCCTGGCTGCTGAAATCGTCTCAAACCCCATTGACATCGACAACTATTTCCCCACCATCGAGCGCCTCACCCGCCGGCTCGAAGTCCTGGCCGCCTGCGGCAAAGGCAGTATCTTTCAAATCTTCATGGACCGCATCTCGCCCTCGAGCATCTGGCAGGTGAAATTGTTCCGGATGGAGTGTCGGGACCTGCTGGATCATCTCAATGCCTACGATGAATGGCGTCGTGATCAACGCCACCTGCGCAGGGTCAAGTAATTTCAATTTTAGGGCCTCGGTCTTGGGGTGCGGTTGCCCCTGATCTTACCACGCCTGCTTTGCACCAGCATTGATTTCACACCACTTCTGGAATTTGGCCGGGAAATAGGTTATACTCCCGCCCAACCGGGGTGGTTGTCGCACCTGCTGCAGCACCACGGAAGATGGCGCTGCGCTGCAAGGGCCTATGCGCCACGACATCTGACAGCGGTGATGCGGTAAGATCGGCAAGCCCGCAGGGGTTTAAATTTGAACCCGTTTTTTAACATAATTAGTATTTTATAACAGTAATTTGTGTAATTGTAACAAATTTTAAACGCTCAGCTTGGTTGCACCAATCGGCGACTATGGCCGGTTGTTCAACCGACAATCGTTGACCCAGGCTATCCTCGAGCAGGGCCATGAAAAAACGAAACCCCGACCCCATCCCGGGTGATGTCACCGACATCATTTTAGAAAGCATTTCCGACGGCGTGTTTACCGTGGATCACCACTGGCGCATCATGTCCTTTAACCGTGCGGCGGAAGCAATCACGGGGGTTTCCCGCGAAGAGGCCATCGGGCGACACTGTTGGGAGGTGTTTCGCTCCAACATGTGCGAAGCCGACTGTGCTCTGAAGCGGACCATGAAGGAAGGCACCGCCCTCACCAACACCAGCACCTATATCGTCACCAGCGCCAAACAGCGCGTTCCCATTACGGTTTCGACGGCCCTGCTGAAAAGCCGCAGCGGGGAGGTGCTGGGCGGCGTAGAAACCTTCCGAGACCACAGTGTGGTCGAAACCTTGCGCAAACGGTTGGACGGCCGCTTTCAAATCGGGGATATCATCAGTCGCAGCGCCGCCATGCATAAACTGTTGGCCATCCTGCCCATGGTGGCCGAAAGCGGCAGCACCGTGCTGCTGGAGGGGGAGACCGGGACGGGAAAAGAGTTGCTGGCACGGGCGATTCACGACGCCAGTCCGCGCAAGAACAAGCCCTTTGTTGCCATCAACTGCGGTGCCCTGCCCGACACCCTGCTGGAGTCCGAACTGTTCGGTTACAAATCCGGGGCCTTCACCCATGCCGTCAAGGACAAACCCGGGTATTTCGCCGCAACCGAAGGGGGAACCATCCTTTTGGATGAGATCGGAGACACCAGCCCCGCTTTTCAGGTCAAGCTGCTGCGCGTTCTGGAAGAGCAGGCCTTCTTACCACTGGGAGCCGTGAAAAAAATCCGATCGAATGTACGGGTGATCGCCGCCACCAACAAAAACCTGTCCCAACAGGTCGGCGCGGGTGAATTCCGCCAGGACCTTTTTTATCGGATCAATGTGGTTCGGATGCACCTGCCGCCGCTTCGCGAACGCAAAGAAGACATCCCTCTGCTGATCGAACACTTTGTTGGGAAAATGAACCTCCTGCGCGCCAAGGCAGTCACCGGCATCGACAACGAAGTCCTGCAAATCCTGATGGGCCACGATTATCCCGGCAATATCCGGGAATTGGAAAACATCATCGAGTACGCTTTCGTCCTTTGTCGAACCGGTCCGATTGAGGCCCGCCACCTGCCGAGCAGCTTGACCGGACAGCCCCTGCCGTCGAGCGCAGAGAGCACCTTGACCCATGCGCGCAACGCCACCGAAACCATCGCCATCATCGACGCCCTTAAACGCAATCGCTACAACCGCCTGGCCGCGGCCAAGGAACTGGGCATGCATAAAAGTACGCTTTTCCGTAAAATCAAAAAGTTAGGCGTCCCGCTGCCCGGGACCGATGGCCGCTCAAAAAGATCCCGGCACACTTAGCAGGGACGAATCCCGGCCAGCGTCGCGCCCATCGCCCCCGAAACGGGACGCCAGCACCTGCAATCACGCCAAGCCGTCTTAGAAAGGCCTCAAAAGGGACGTTTTATGAAGCAGCCCCGAACCGATCGGGCGGGAAGTATCGCCTATATGATAGTTGTTGCTCTTTTCTGTACGTCCGCGGACGCATCGACCGCGCCCATGATCCGGAAAAGCGCTGTCGCGGCCGTCACGTCGCACCCTTACGACCCACAAACCCGGACTGTGATCGGCCTCCCAGCACACCATGTGGTTGAAGCGGGTGATACCTTTCTGGATATCGCCAGGAACTTCAAACTGGGTTTCAACGAAATGGAAGCCCTCTATCCCCGCATCGACCCCTGGATTCCCCCTTCAGGAACACAACTGCTCATTCCTTCCCAGCGGGTTCTGCCAAGGACAGTGGAGAGCGGCATCATCATCAATTTGGCTGAACTGAGACTCTACTATTACTTCAAAGCGGGTCCCGACCCGGTGGTTCAGACCTTCCCCATCGGAATCGGTGACCGGGGCTGGCCCACACCGCTGGGGTCGTTCAGCGTCGGTGAAAAGCGGGAAAACCCGACCTGGTACGTTCCCCCATCGCTCAGGGGGAAGTATGGCGTCGACCCGATTCCGCCAGGGCCCAAAAACCCGCTGGGCCGCTACTGGATCCGCCTAAGCCAGTCCAACTACGGCATCCATGGAACCAACAACCCATGGTCGGTCGGCCGTCAGGTGACCCATGGGTGCATCCGCCTTTACCCCGAGGATATCGAATACCTTTTTGGAGTCCTCCAGCCCGGAACCCCGATAACCATCATATATGAGCCAATCAAGATCGGTCTGCTGGCGAGCAGGATCTATGCCGAGGTTCACGGCGACCCGTATGAACGGATCCATGATTTCATGGCCTATGGGGTACGGCGCCTACAGGAATCCCAGATGAAGGGGAAAGTGGATCTGGATCGGTTTCGCCAGCTGCTCGAAAAGCAGTCGGGCCTGGCGGTGGATGTCACCTGGCCCGACTGGCGGCCCTGAGGTGACACCTTAGGTTTTGCTTTTTTTTGGAGTGTTGTTGTGCTATGGTTGCCGTGTTGCAAGGGTTGTAGCATCCGAAAACCATTAAAAGAGGGAGGTGTGGCAATGAATTGGAAACCTGTGAGGAGATGGTTGCTCGTTGCGGGAATGGTTCTGTGTCTGGGATGGTTGGTCGGCGGCTGCGCCACATCGCAGCAGTTGGCCGCCCTTCAGGAACAGGCCGACCAGGCGACGCAGAATGCTGAAATGGCTTTGAAGCAGGCGGAAGCGGCCAAAGCCGATGTCTCCAAAGAAAGCGCCAACGCCGCCAAAGACGCCCAGCGAGCAGAAGCCGCCGCGGACCGCTCCGAAAGCGCCGCCAACCGTGCCGAAAAGGCCGCCGGCGATGCCGAGGCGATGGCCCAAAAGGCCGAAAATATCTTCATGCAGCAGCTCAAAAAATAGCTGGCGAGTCAGGGGGGTTCACCTAATCATACTAACCCCCCTGCCCGATCGATTGACCTGCATCCCTGGGGGGGAGGCGGTTCGGTTTCAGATCCAGGGCTTGTTTTTGGGCCGATTCCGGCAACCGGCCTGCGCCGCCACGCGCGCCTCCCGCCCGCCCGTTTTGGCGTTTCCGCCCCGATGATGGTCGTCCGCCTCTCCATCCCTGCCTTTCTATTTTTCTACCTTTCTTCTTTAGTTGAACCGAAGAAGGTTGCTCCCTGACCCAAGGATCCTTCGGCAGGTCGGCGGCAATCCCCTCGGGGGCTGCCGATGTGCTTGCGAATCCATCCTTGATCCGCTCGCCAGCCGCAACTCGGATGAGTTGATCAAATTGCATTTTAAAATTGTTTTTAATCAAGATTTGATATAAGGCCGGCGATGGTCGCGCATCACCTTATCGCTTCGAAAGGATCAGCCAATGGAAAAAAACATACCCAAACGCATGTTCTTCACCCGGGGAGCGGGTTACCATCGCAATAAGCTGCAGAGTTTCGAGCTGGCGCTGCGCGATGCGGGCGTCGAAATCTGCAACCTGGTGACCATTTCGAGCATCTATCCCCCCAAATGCAAGATCATCCCAAGGACCGAAGGTCTCAAAACCCTGGTTCCCGGCCAGATCACCTTTGTGGTAATGGCCCGCCAGGAAACCAATGAACCGGCACGATTGGTACACGCGGCCGTTGGCTTGGCCCGCCCGATCAACCACGATCAGTACGGCTACATTTCCGAACACCACGGCTACGGCCAGAACAGCCATCAATCGGGTGATTTTGCAGAGGACCTGGCAGCCACCATGTTGGCCTCGACCCTGGGTTTCGAATTGGATCCGGACCGGGCCTGGGACGAACGCAAGCAGATGTACATTGCCGGAAAAGACCGACAGTTTGTCAGCCGCAGCATCGCCAAATCGGCTCACGGCCATAAGGACGGTCTGTGGACAACAGTGGTGGCACTGGCCGTTATGATTCTGAGCTGACCCAACGCAACCGCTTCCACACAGGCAGCCGAACCACTCTAGTGAGGCGAACATGGGCGGCGATTCACTATTCAAGCATGCGCCGGATATCGTTCCCGAGAAATTGAGCCAGGGCATGACCATTCCCGATCTGGTGGATTTCATGGGACGGACCTGCTTTGAGGCCCGCCATGTCCACCGGGCGGCGACGCTCCTGCGCAGAATGATCGACCAGGGGGACACCATCTGGCTGGGCGTCGCCGGTGCCGGAGTTGCCGGGGGCATGGGCGGTATGGTGACCTCCCTGATCGAGGCCGGTTTCGTCAACGTGATTTGCTCCACCGGCGCCCAGGTTTATCATGATCTCCACTTCGCCTTTTCGTTGCCGGTTAAATCGATTCACCCCAACTGGGACGACGACCTGCTGCGCCGGCACGGCGACACTCGCATTTACGACATTGGCATTCGTGAAAAGGAGACCCTGGAGGCGCAGGATGCCATCATCCGGCGCTTTGTCAGGGAGCGCTACCCCTTGCTGGGACCCGGACCGATCAGTTCGTGGCAGTTTAACCACCAGCTGGGGCTGTGGGTAGCCGAATCGGCGCCCCATCCAGAGTTGAGCTTTACCGCCGCGGCTGCCGCCCGGGGGGTTCCCATTTTCTGGGATTCGCTCTCCAACCACTCCATCGCCATGAACCTGGTCCGAACGGATTATGAGGGGTTTGCGGTCCAGATCTCGGCCCAAATGGACATCCTGCACTCAGCGGCCATCGCTTTCGGCGCCCAACAGACGGGCTTTGTGGAACTGGGTGGCGGCGGCCCGAAGAATTTTATCCAGCAGACCGGACCGACCATCAGCCAGATCCTGGGTATCGACTTCGAGGGTGCCGACCGGGGCATTCAAATCGGCACCGCGGTGGTCCGTGAGGGGAGCCTCTCCAGTTGCACCTTCGGTGAGTCGGTGACCTGGGGCAAATACCAGCAGGCCGACGAGGCCAACCTGGTGCAGGTATGGGGTGAATACAGCATCATCTTCCCCCTGTTGGTCGCCTATGTGACGGATCTTTGCCAACCGCGGACCGGCGACGGCCTGTGCGGCCGGATGCCCGATCTGGTGCAGAAACTGGAGGCGGCTCGATGAACTCACATTCCACCCCGTTTTTGGGGCTTGCGGAAGCGCAGACCAGGCTGGAGGCGGCCCGGGTGGTGGTGCTGCCCTTCGGTTACGAGGGGGGCGTCTCCGGCGCCACAGGTGCCGCAGCGGCCCCACAAGCGGTGCTGCAAGCCTCCGCCTATCTCGAGTTATACGACGAGGTTCTGGACGACGAGCCCTGCCGGGTGGGCATTGCAACAGTAGAGCAGCCGGCCCTCTCCCAGGATCCTGAAGCGGTCCTGGACACCTTGGAGACGCTGACGGGTGCTTTGCTCGACCAAGGAAAATTCGTGGTGGTTATCGGCGGTGACCACTCCATCACCACTGGCTATGTGCGGGCCCTGGCCAGCCGCCACAATGCGTTCGGGGTACTGCAGCTCGACGCCCATGCGGACCTTCGGGAGAGCTACGAAGGCACCCCCTTGAGCCACGCCTCCGTCATGGCCCGCATTCGCGAGATCACACCCCACACCCTTCAGATCGGCATACGCAGCATCTCCGCCCAAGAGGCCCGGCTGGTCAAAGCCCAAAAACTGGCGCTATATCCCATGCATCGCTTCCGGCGGGGGGGATTCGATCTGGAAGCAGCGCTTAAGCGCCTGCCCGAACAGGTGTTTATCAACGTGGATGTGGATGTATTCGACTGTAGCGTCATCGCCAGCACCGTCACGCCCGAACCGGGCGGCATGCTGTGGCCTGATAGTTGGTATCTTGCGCTTATTCTTGGATTCAATGATCACCTTCTCAACATAACCGGTTTGGTCGTCGCGCTCAATGCGGAAGGTTGAACCTTCTTCAATGGAGTCAAATTTGACGATGCCACTGAATTCGGAGATGATTACCGCGTTGAAGGGGTCCCACTCACAGATCATATCACCACGGCTTACTTCCTGCCCTTCTTTGACGTAGAGGGTAGCACCATAAGGCACATAGTGAGAAGAATACTGCTTGCCTGATGCCGAATCAACGATGCGGACTTCGCCGGTACGCGACAAGACGACGTTCAGCTCGTTGCCACCATCATCCGTATATTCTGTAACGCGGACGCTATCAAACTCGATCCTACCGTTGAATTTGGAGACGATTTCCGATTCTGCCTTAGATACCGAAGCGATACCCCCGACGTGGAAGGTACGCAAAGTAAGCTGAGTACCTGGCTCCCCGATAGACTGGGCAGCGATAATACCCACGGCATCTCCTTTCTCCGCGATACGGCCCGTTGCCAGGTTTTTACCGTAGCATTTAGTACATACCCCGCGCTTGGTTTCACAAGTCAGCACCGAACGGATGGTAATCATTTCAATACCCTCTTTCTCGATATACTCGGCGGTTTTGGCATCAATATAATCCCCTGCTTTCAGGATCAGCTCATCCGTCACCGGATGGTAGATATCGTGAAGCGTATAACGGCCATCAATGCGCGACGATAGCGGCTCAATGACCTTTTCGTTGTCTTTCAAAGCAGTCGTCTCAATCCCCCTCAGCGTATTGCAATCTTCCTCGTGAATGACTACGTCCTGAGCAACGTCTACCAAACGGCGGGTCAGGTAGCCCGCATCAGCGGTTTTCAAAGCCGTATCCGCAAGGCCTTTGCGGGCACCGTGGGTGGAGATAAAGTACTCGAGTACTGACAGGCCATCCACAAAATTGGCCAGGATGGGGTTTTCAATAACCGCGCCGCCGGTATCGCCAGACTTCCGCGGCTTAGCCATCAGGCCCCGCAAACCACAGAGCTGCTTGATCTGCTGTTTAGAGCCACGCGCACCAGAGTCGAGCATC
>JAWOIA010000203.1:0-13433 GCA_046484885.1 Desulfosarcina sp.
GGGGTCGGCATACCCACGGGTCTGACCTGCCCCTTGTGCCAAAAAAACACCTTGCACATCAAAATGGGTAAAAACGGCCATTTCCTGGCCTGCTCCGGATATCCCCAATGCACCTATTCCAGCGACTATGAGCGGGATGAGAAAGGAGTCATCGCCCCGGTGGCGCCGGTCGAAAGCCAAGCCACCGACCACATCTGCCCGTTGTGCGCCAAACCCATGGTAATCAAACGGGGACGATACGGCGATTTTTTAGCCTGCACCGGCTATCCGCAATGCAAGCACACCCACTCACTCAACAACGGTTCCCATGGCAAACCCACCGGTGTCACCTGTCCCGAAACTGGATGTGATGGCAATGTGGTTGAAAAAATGTCCAAACGGGGCCAGGTTTTTTTCGGTTGCAGCCGCTATCCGCAGTGCGCCTTTGCCACTTGGGACCGGCCGGTGGCCGTCCCCTGTCCGGTCTGCGGGCACGCCCATATGGTTGAGAAAACAAACAAACGCGACGGGACCCTGCACGTCTGCCCCAATCGCGAGTGCCGGCATCGCCAACCGCCCGAAGCGGCGGCCGAATTCAAGCCCAATAAAAAACCGAGATGACACAAGGTCCCCCCCTATGAACGATACCCACATCAGCCTGATCGGCTCTGCAATGGGCCTGGATGCATCCCGGATCGAGGCCGTCGCCCACCTGCTGGCCAGCGGCGCCAGCGTGCCCTTTATCGCCCGCTACCGCAAAGAGGCCACCGGCTGCCTGGACGAAGTGGCCGTGGCCGCCATCCGGGACCGGCTGAACCGGCTGCAGGAGTTGGATGCCCGACGGGAGAGCATTCTCGCTTCCCTGGAGCAGCACGGCCATCTCAGTGATGCGCTCAAGGCCCAGGTTCTGGCGGCTGAAACGATGGCCCACCTGGAGGACATTTACCTGCCCTACCGCCCCAAACGACGGACCCGGGCCACCATCGCCCGGGAAAAAGGGTTGGAACCCTTGGCCATGGCCATTCTGGCTCAGACGGGCGCCGAGCCGGCCGCCCTGGCCGCCCCCTACGTCCACCCGCAATCCGGGGTTGAATCGGTCGAAGCGGCCCTTTGCGGAGCGCAGGACATCTTGGCCGAAACGATGAGCGAGGACCGCAGCACCCGCGCCCGCCTGCGCAGCCTCTTTTTGGAAAAGGGGGTCGTCCGCAGCCGGGTTGTGGCCGGCAAGGAGCTCGAAGGGGCCAAATACGCAGACTATTTCCAGTGGGAAGAGCCCGTCCCAACGGTGCCATCCCACCGGATTCTGGCCATGCGCCGCGGTGAGAAGGAAGCGATTCTCGATCTGGCCATCGCCCCGGAGCCGGAAGCGGCCATCGCCATTCTGGAAGCACGCTTTGTCAGCGGTGACGGACCGGATGCCAAGGCGGTTGAGGCCGCGGCGCAGGATGCCTACAAACGGCTGCTCTCCCGCTCCATGGAGACCGAGGCGCGTTTAGCCCTCAAGGAGCGGGCCGATGCGGAAGCGATCCGCGTCTTTGCCGACAACCTGCGCCAACTGCTGCTCGCCCCGCCCCTGGGGGCCAAGCGGGTAATGGGCATCGACCCGGGTTTCCGGACCGGGTGCAAGGTGGTCTGTCTGGACCGGCAGGGGAAGTTGCTGCACAACGACACCATCTATCCCAGCGGCTCAGCGCTCCAGGCCGAAGCCGCCGCACAAAGCCTCCAGAGCCAGTGTCGGCAGTTCGGAATCGAAGCCGTCGCCGTGGGAAACGGCACCGCCGGCCGCGAAACCCAGGCCTTCGTGGAGCGCGTTCTCGGCTCGGAGGCCCCGCCGGTCATCATGGTCAACGAGAGCGGTGCATCGATCTACTCGGCATCGGAAATCGCCCGCCAGGAGTTTCCCGAACATGACCTCACCGTGCGTGGGGCCGTCTCCATCGGCCGCCGCCTGATGGATCCGCTGGCGGAACTGGTTAAAATCGAGCCCCAGTCCATCGGCGTGGGCCAATACCAGCACGATGTGGACCCGGTCGCCCTGAAAGGGTCGCTGGACGACGTGGTGATCAGCTGCGTCAACGGCGTGGGGGTGGAGGTGAATCGCGCCAGCGCCCAGCTGCTCACCTACGTTTCCGGCCTGGGGCCGCAACTGGCTCGAAACATTGTCGCCCACCGGGATGAACACGGGGCTTTTACCTGCCGCGAGGATCTGAAGGCCGTCAAGCGCCTGGGCCCCAAAGCCTTTGAACAGTGTGCCGGTTTTCTGAGGATCAAAGACGGCCCCAACCCGTTGGATGCCAGCGCGGTACACCCGGAACGATACCCGGTGGTCCAGGCCATGGCCGACCACCTGGGCAGCGACGTCTCCCAGCTGATGGTCGACGCCGGCCTGCGCCAAAAAATCGATCTGAGCCGCTATGTTACCGCAAGCGTGGGTCTGCCGACGCTGACGGATATCCTGGCGGAACTGGCCAAACCCGGCCGGGATCCGCGGGCCCCTTTTGAACGTTTCTCCTTCGCCGCCGATGTTTTGACCATCGAGGACCTGCAGCCGGGCATGAAGCTGCCGGGCATCGTCACCAATGTCACCAATTTTGGGGCCTTCGTGGACATCGGGGTTCACCAGGACGGGTTGGTTCACATTAGCCAGCTGTGCGACCGCTATGTGAAGAAACCATCCGATGTGGTCAGCGTTCAGCAGCGGGTCAGCGTGACCGTTCTGGCGGTGGACCAGCCCCGAAAACGCATCGCCCTCTCCATGCGGGCTGCCCCGGAAGCAGGCGATGCGCCACGCCCCTCGCCGCATCGCTCCCGGCCGATGCCCTCACCGGCCGCGAACCAGACCCGAAAAGGCGGCGCACCGCAGCCCAAAACAGCGCAACCCTTCCACAACCCCTTCGCCGATGCCTTCCGCAAAAAAAAGGGTGCTGGGAAAAACAGGCCATGATCGCAGTGGTTCAGCGGGTTTCCGGCAGCCGTGTCACCATCGGCGGATCGGTGGCGGCCGAGATCGGCAGCGGGCTCACCGTGCTGCTGGGCGTGGCCGACGGCGATGAGACCGCCGATTCCGAATACCTGGCCGCCAAGGTGGTCAACCTGCGCATTTTCGAGGACGATCAGGGCAAATTGAACCGTTCCCTGATCGATGTGGGCGGCCAGATGCTGGTGGTCTCCCAGTTCACCCTGTTGGCCGACTGCCGCAAGGGCAGACGCCCCTCCTTCATCAACGCCGCCCAACCGGTGCTGGCCGAACCACTTTACCGACATTTTGTGGAAACGGTGCGCCGGCAGGGTGTCAACGCGCTGACCGGCTGCTTCGGAGCCACGATGCAGGTCACCATCATCAATGAGGGGCCGGTGACCCTGCTGCTTCACAGCCGTTAACGGGCTGTCCAGGGCTCTGACAACCGCGGCCGGGCTGCCTAAACAGCCGGCTTTAACGGTCGGCCGGGACTGGCCCTGAAGCCGGTCGGGATCCCCCCCCTCCGCTGATCATCCGACGCCGTTGATTGGTCTGGCCGGGTCACGCCAGGGGACACTCACGCATGGTCTGGGCGATCTTTTGGTAGACATCGGAAAAACGGATCAGCCCCACAATCGGTCGTCCCTGTTTAACAAACAGGGAATCGTGGCGCCCTACCACAAAAAGATGAAAGGCCTTGTCCATGTGGTCGTCGGCTGCGAGCAGGTGGTCGGGGGTCGGCAGCCGGATAAAATTCTCGATTTTTACGCGGTAGGCCTTTTCGCACAGCTCACCGAGTGGCTTTTCCCACAAACGGAACTGTGTCTTCATCGTTTCGAGCATGCCGGTGGTCAGGCCGATACGCGAAACGTTTTTCAGGCTGTCGATCCGGCTGTAGTTGGGCTCCAGGCCCTGCACCACATCCATGGGCGAGAGTTTGCCCACGATTAGACCGGCTGTGTCCTCGACCAGCAGAATGCGCTGCGGCGCCTGGCCGGTCATGAATGCCTGCTGGGCTTTGGCGAGGGCCTCGACCGCTTCGAGCAGGGAAGCCTGGCTGGAAATGCGCGAAAATTCCTCGACCGGTCGCATCAGATCCCGAACGTTCATCTTTTCCATTGTCCACCCCGTGTGGTTCGTTTACACTCAAAGCATGCTGGCAGGGCTGAGCGGCTCATCCCCCGAAAAGCGTTTTTCGGCACCCACGGTCATGCATAATCATGATCTGGCGGGAAATGCAAGGGTTGCCGGATCGACCCCACCGGGGGTATTCGCATCTCAAGGGGGTCGGTGCCACGCTGCGGCCGGTTAACAGAAGCGGGCCGCAATCGATGGCCGGGGTAGACAACCGGAACCAACAGTGGCAATATGCGGTTGGGGCCTGAACGGCAGCGGCCGAATCCGCCGACCCCTATCCACAGGATCCACCCATGTCCAAAAAAGAAGACATTCTTCTGACCGCCACGCGGCTTTTTTCCGAAAAAGGGTATCGCAACACCGCCATGGCCGAAGTGGCCAAATTGACAGGGGTCGCCGAAGGGACCATTTTCTACCACTTCAAAACCAAGGAGGAACTGTTTCTGGCCATCCTTGAGCACCTGCGTCAAACCCTGATCGGCTCATTCAACGCCTTTTTTGCCGAAAAAACCTTCACCAACGGGTTGGCGATGATCGAGGGCAGCATCTTTTACTATCTCTACCTGGTGGGAACCCGTGAAGAGCTGTTTCTGATCCTGCATCGCTATGACGCCTATGAAATGGCGCTGGCCAACCCGATTTTCCGGCTAGAATTTTCCGGTATTTACAACTTCATTCTGGACACCTTTCAAAAAGCCATTGTCCGCGGACAGGCCGACGGCTCCGTGGCCGACCTGCCAGCCGGTAAAACGGCCTTTATCGTGTTTGCCATGGTCGACGGCGTCGCCCGCCTGAAAACCTTCAATTTGTACGACGCCAGTGCCCTCTATGAACAGCTGGTAATCAACTGCCGCCGCATGCTGCAAAACCGGCCTGCATAAAGACCCGCCACCGGAATCGACTGTGGGCGGGGAGCCGGTTCCCCCCGGCGTCCACCCGGTTGACCCGCCCCTGAATCCCTGAACAACAAAAAGAATCGGACAACGCTGAAAAGGGGCATTTTTTTGTTGACACCGATTTTGGGCCCATTTATTATACTGAGTACTCACCCTTATAAATTGGGCCTTTCACCAGCAACCGAGGAAAATGCCCATGAAAACCCTGAATATTCTACTTGTGGACGATGAGTCCGAGTTTGTCGAAAGCCTGGCCGAGCGACTGCGCCTGAGAGGGTTTGCCACCCGTATCGCTCCCGACGGCAACCGCGCCCTGGAGTTGATCCGCACGGAGCAATTCCACGGCGTGGTCCTGGACGTGATGATGCCGGGCATGGACGGCCTGGAAACCCTCAGGCAGATCAAAAAAGTGGACACCTCACTGGAGGTGATCCTGCTTACCGGGCATGCCCGCACCGAGGTTGCCCTGGAGGGGATCCAGGAAGGAGCTTTCGATTACCTGATCAAGCCGGTGGATATCGATGAACTCTCTTTCCGGCTGCAAGACGCCTGCGAAAAACGCGCTTTGATGCTGCAAAAGACTTGATGATCATGATCCCGTAGGAACCCAGGGTATTGCGGTAACAGCGAAAGAAAAGGAGCATGCGATGGGATTTTTCAAAGAGTTGGGAAGATTCATGATGGCCGGCGCCATCGCCCATGCCAAATGGGAACTCGACATTTCCAGAACCATTTTGGGTGACCGAAGGCGTCTTTTGCTGCTGGGGCTGTTTTTGCTGCCGGTGATTATCGGCGGGTACGCATTCGCCGAACCGATCAGCGAAATGTTACCCGATGTGCTGGGCGGCAAAAAAGCCTACAGCCCTGCCTTTTACTCCATCGGTATTTTCATGGTGTCCATCCTGATCGGGCTGGGTGCCGGCCTGATCACGGGCTGCATTGGTGCCGGCGGGGGGTTTGTCATTGCACCGGCCCTGATGAGTGCCGGCATCAAGGGTATCCTGGCGGTGGGCACCGACCTGTTCCACATCTTTGCCAAAGCCATTATGGGCAGCATTATTCATCGCAAGCTGGGTAATGTCTCGGTTATTCTGGCGGTGGTTTTCCTCGTCGGCGCCATTCTGGGCGCCACGGTGGGCGGGATTGTCAACCGCTTTTTCTACGAGATCAACCCGGTGTTGAGCGACGCGTTCATCACCACGATTTACTCTCTGATGCTTGGATTTCTGGGCACATACGCCATGCTCGACTACATCAAGTGCCGTAGGGCCCAGATCAAGATCGACGGATTGGAGGATGCCTGCGCGGTGCACGGCGGCCGCGACGAAGGTGCCGAGTTGGGCAATCTGGCCAACCGCATCCAGTCGGTGAAGATCCCGCCGATGATTCGTTTCGATCACGATATCACCCCCGGCGGACGCGGCATCTCCTGGGTCTTTCTGGTGGCCAGCGGCGCCCTGGTGGGCCTGGCAGCCGGCATCATGGGTGTGGGCGGTGGATTTCTGACCTTTCCCATCTTCGTCTACGTGCTGGGGGTCTCCTCCATGACCACGGTGGGCACCGACATTTTCCAGATCATCTTCACCGCAGGCTACGCTTCCATCACCCAGTATGCCATTTTCGGGTTCATCTTTTACACCCTGGCCATGGGCATGCTCATCGGTTCGCTGGTGGGCATCCAGGTGGGGGCCATGGTCACAAAGGTGGTCAAGGGCATTACCATTCGCGGGTTTTATGCCATGGCGGTGCTGGCCGGTTTCGTCAACCGCATCTTCGCACTGCCGGCCAAGCTGGGGGAGATGGAGATCCTGCCCATTTCCAAGGCCACCGGGCATGCCCTGGAGGTGTTCGGCATCTGGGCCTTTTTTATCGTCATCGGCGGATTCGGGGTGTGGGTGATCGGTACCTTCCTCGCCAATCTGAAAATCCTCAAGACGCAGGAGAGATAGCGATGCATAGACAAAAACGAGCCTTATACAAAGGCATAGGGTTGTTGCTTAGTTTTTCAGTTGTCCTGGTGCTGTTGTTTCTGCCCATTATTGATGGGCGCAATCCCATGGAGTATATGGACAATCTTTTCAACTCCATCTCCAAAGGGTCGGCCTACTATATCCCGAAGGTCAAGGAGACGGTGCAGGGTTACCAGGGCAACCCCCTGGCGCTGACCCTCACCATGGCGGACGAAAAACAGGCCGGACGGCTCAGCGGGCTTCTGGGCGGCCGGGAGGTCGCAGTGGCGGTCTCCGGCAACCAGGTGGCAATCAGCGGCAGTCTCAATACACTGCTGTTGCAGGCCCTGGAGGATGCGGACATCATGTATGTCAATGACGCCGAGCGGATCGTTGCAAAGTACGGATACAACGAACGCCAGGCATTGTTTGACTGGTGGAGCACGCTCAAGGCTCTGGAGTATGAATTGAACAGGCAGAAGCGGTTCGATGCGGCCAAGCTGGTCGCTCTTGTGCAGGCCAAGGCGGTGGAGACCTCATACAACTACTACGGCATCAAGGCGGAAAACATCGGGGACAAAATTGGCATCGTACTGATAGCCTTGGCTTTCTATGTGATCTATACGCTATGGTATGGTTTCGGCATCATGTATCTGTTCGAGGGATGGGGTATGAATCTGGGACACTAGTCCCGCATCCTTGCAGAAACGGCAAATAGTTCAAGGCAGGGCGTATGTTGCGTTTGGTTCGAAACATATTCAGGGCCTTCAGAGGTGGTGACGAGAACCCGGCGGCCGCGGTAGACGATGAGGCCTTGCGCCGGTCGTTCAAGCTGCGCTACATGCGGTTCCGGCGGTTGCTCAACGCCAATGACAAGGCCCTGAAAACCATTTCGGAAATGGAGAGCGTCCTGGCGGGCAACAAACCGTTCGGGATGAGCTTCATTCGTTCGCGCTGCGCCCTGCTGTTTGTCAATGTCTACCAGATCATCCAACACCTGGACTCCCTTTCCGGCGGCCGGCACAAGGCGCTGTACGACACCTTCGGCCGATTGCAGCAGACCATCACCCCCGTTCTGGAGAGCGCACCGCCCGGCGGCGAAACACCCCTGGTGCTCGACATTCAGGCGATCGACCGCAGCCATGCCGAAGCGGCCGGGGTCAAGATGGCCAGCCTGGGGGATATTGCCCGGAACCTGAAGGTGACAGTGCCGGCAGGGTTCGTGATCAGCGCCACGGCCTATCACCGCTTGATGGCGCACAACCACCTCCAGGAGGAGATCAACCAGCGCATCCAGAGCCATGACGGTGACCATCTGGATCAGTTGTATGCACTCAGTTCGGTGTTGCAGCAGTTGGTAATGGCTGCACAGGTGCCGCAGGAGGTTGTCACGACCATTGAAGAGGCAGTGGCCACGCTTCAGTCGCGCGTCGGGGGCCCTCTGGCCCTGGCCGTTCGTAGCAGCGGGGTGAATGAAGACCTGCCCGGCGCCTCTTTTGCCGGACAGTACCGCTCCCTGCTCAATGTGCGTCCCGATCATATCACCGATGCGTTCAAGGAGGTGGTGGCGGGCAAGTTCAGCGCCACCGCCATGACCTATCGTTTTCACCGCGGTCTGCGGGACGAGGACATCGTGATGTGCGTCGGTTGTCTGCAGATGGTGGATGCCGTCAGTGGCGGGGTGCTCTACACACGCAATCCTGTGGACATTCGAAGCGATACGATCATCATCAACGCGGTCTGGGGCCTGCCGAAAATGGTTGTGGACGGGCGCTCCGCCGTAGACCAGTTCGTCGTTTCCCGTAAACCGCCGCACACCGTGCAGATCCGGCAAATCGGCACCAAAACCGTGGCCTACCGCTGTCTGGCCAAGGAGGGGATCTGCCGCAACGAAGTGGTGGCGGATCAGAGCCAAAGTGCCTCGATCGATAACAGCCAAGCCTCGGCATTGGCCCGCTTGGCGGTGACCATTGAGGACTATTACGGCCAGCCCCAGGATATCGAGTGGGCCATCGACAAGCAGGGGGCAATCATCCTGTTGCAGTGCCGCCCCCTGAGCATCACCGCACTGGAGCAAGGGATGCCGGACGACGCAGCGGATGAGCAGGCCGCGGATGCGGCGGCAACTGTCGTGGAAGCCGCGAGCGGTCTGGTCCTGTTGCATGGGAAGGTCACCGCCAGCAGAGGCGTCGGCGCCGGGCCGGTGCGCGTGCTCAAGCGGGAGGCCGATGCGCTGCAGTTCGTGGACGGTGAAGTAATGGTGATCCAGCAATCGCTGCCGGGATTTGCCGTTCTGCTCAATCGTGCGGCGGCCGTCATTGCTGAACACGGCAGCATCAGCAGCCATCTGGCCAATGTGGCCCGGGAGTACCGGGTGCCGGCCCTGTTCGACGTCGAGGGTGCCATGAGCCGTTTGGCGGAAGCCCGGACGGTCACCGTGGATGCCGACGCTCTGAAGGTGTACGCGGGTACCGTGACCACGCTGCTGCGGCAGCGCCCCAGGTTGCGCCATGTGATGGCGGGCACCCCGGTTTACAACACCTTGAAAGCGGTGATGCCCCATATCGCGCCGCTGACACTGCTCAATCCAGATGCGCCCACCTTTTCACCGGCGCACTGCACCAGCTTGCACGATATCATTCGCTACTGCCATGAAAAGGCGGTCCACGAAATGTTTGCCTTCGGCCGCGACAACGCTTTTCCCATGCGTTCGAGCAAGCAGTTGGTGGTAAATGTGCCCATGCAGTGGTGGATCCTGAACCTGGACGATGGGTTCACCGAGGAGGTGGCGGGCCCCACGGTGCAACTGGAGAACATCGCATCAATTCCCATGCGAGCCCTGTGGCAGGGGATCACCCAGATGCCCTGGCAGGGGCCGCCGCCCATCGACGGCAAGGGGTTTTTGTCAGTGATGTTTCAAGCCACGCGCAACACCGCCCTGGTCCCCGGTGTAAGATCCCAGTATGCCCAGCGCAACTATTTCATGATCGCCAAAAATTACTGCAGCCTGATGTCCCGCTTCGGTTTTCATTTTTCCACAGTGGAAAGCTATGTCAGCGACCGAGTGCCTGAGAACTACATCATCTTCCGCTTCAAGGGCGGCGCTGCCGATGATTTCCGGAAAATGCGGCGCATCCATCTGATTGCCGATATCCTGGAGGAATCCGGTTTCGCCGTATCGCTCACCGAGGATGCGCTGCGCGCCCGCTTTGAGGACTATCCTTTGGCAGTGATGCAGAACCGGTTGAACATCATCGGTTATCTCACCATGCATACCCGCCAGCTGGATATGGTGATGTCCAGGGAGGCGATGGTCGATCACTATCGGCAAAAAATCAGGGCCGACATCCAAAGACTTTTCAAAGATCCCGGATTTCAGCCCCCGGACGACTCGGATAAACAACCCCATCAACCCCAAGGGTGACGACAAGGAGAACCGCCATGGCGATCATTACCATTTCAAGGGGATCGTACAGCAAGGGCAAGTCCGTTGCGGAAAGCGTGGCCGCCAAACTGGGATACCAATGTGTTTCCCGAGATGTGCTGCTGGAAGCCTCCAAAGAGTACAATATCCCGGAGATCCATCTGACCCGGGCCATCCACGATGCGCCATCCATCATCAAAGGGCGGCAGAGCCGGGAGAAGTATATTGCCTATATCCGGGCGGCCCTGCTAAAGTCCTTCAGCCAGGACAATGTGGTGTACCACGGTTTGGCCGGCCACTTTTTCGTCAGTGGCGTCTCCCATGTGGTCAAGGTTCGGATTCTGGCCGATCTGGAGGACCGGGTACGGGAAGAGATGCAGCGCGAAGGGATCGACCGCAACACGGCCCTGGCCGTCATTAAAAAGGAAGACGAACACCGGCGTCGCTGGAGCCGCGATCTGTACAACATCGATACCTGGGATGCCAGTTTGTACGATCTGGTGGTTCATATCCGCCATTTGACCACCGACGATGCGGCTGGGTTGATTTGCCAAACCGCCCGGCTGCCGCAGTTCGCCCCGACCCCCGAATCGCGCCGGAGGCTGGCGGATCTGCTGCTGGCGGCCCAGATAAAAGCGGCCCTGGTGGACATCCGGTTCGATATCGACGTGCGGGTCGACGGCGGTACAGTGCTGGTGCAAACCGAAGCCGCACCCACGGCACACGGAGAACTCAAGACGCAGATTACCGCCGCTGTGCAGAAGTTTCCCGAAGTGACCGATGTTCAGGTAAAATTGGCCCGTTTGACGCCATATGGCGAAGACGGGATGTGATGGTGGTTGCCCAATAGGAGTGCCCATGTCGGTTGTTGCCTTATTCAGTGGTTCCTTTTGCGGGGCGGAGACGATTGCGGAGCGGCTGGTGGCCGAGACGGGATATCCGCTGTGCACCGATGACACCATTGTCGCCCGCGCCGCGACCTTGGCCGGGTTGCCGGCCGAGCAGTTGCAACGCTGTTTTGCGGCCAAACCGTCGGTGTTCAACCCGTTCACCCGCGAACGGGAGCGGTGCCTCGCCTGGCTCAAACTGGCCCTGGCCGAACAGTGCGCCGAGACCCAGTGGGTGTTGCATGGGTTTATCAGCCACCTGCTGCCGCCTTCCATCGGGCATGTGCTGCATGTCTGCCTGATCGCTGATGCCGCCAATCGTATCCGGGCGGTCGGGGCCAGTCGGTCCAAGGCCATCGAGCGCATCGAAGCCGATGATCGGCAGCGGGCCGCGTGGGTTCGGGCGCTCAAGGCCAACGCCGACCCATGGGATGCCACCCTCTACGATATGGTGGTCCCCACCCACACCCTGGATGCCCGGCAGGCGGTGGACCTGATCAGTCAGGGGTTGGCCGCGGTGGCGGTCCAACCCACGACACTTTCCCGCCAGGCGGGTGCCGATTTTCTCAAGGCCGCTCGCATCGAAACCGGTTTGGCGGCCATGGGCCATGCGGTGGGGGTGGCCGTATCCGGAGACCAGATACAGCTGCACATCGATCGGCCGGTTTTGATGCGCGAGCGGCTGGAAACGGAACTCAGGGAGGCACTGGCGGCCATGGGCATCGTCGACAAGATTACCATCGCGGTCAATCCGGGCGCGGATGCCAATGACGCCTACCGTCGTTACAGGGTCGATCAGCCCTCCAAGGTGCTGCTGGTGGATGATGAGCGGGAGTTCGTCCAGACCCTTTCCGAACGCCTGGGCATGCGAGATATCGGTTCCGCGGTGGCCTTCGACGGGGAGAGCGCTCTGGCCATGGTGGCCGAGGAGGCGCCCGAGGTGATGCTGCTGGATCTGCAGATGCCCGGCATCGACGGGATGGAGGTGCTCAGGCGGGTCAAGGCCACGCACCCTGGAATCGAAGTGGTGATTCTCACCGGCCATGGCACCGACGACCATCGTAAGCAGTGCCTGCAATTGGGCGCCTTCGCTTATCTGGAAAAGCCGGTCGATATCGAGGTGTTGAGCGACACGCTCAAGCGGGCCAATGAAAAGATGCGGACCAACAGGGTAAAAAATAGAAGGTAACGGTCGAGGATCGATGGCCATGTCTGTTTGGCGCTACATAAAACCGCAATTCTGGGACCACCGGGACCCTGCCTCCGGGTTGCATACGCACATGTTCAACTTCCGGCGCATCTGGTACCTGAGCGTGCTGCTGACCACCATTGTCGCGGTGATACCGATCTTTTTTCTGGCGGCCATCGATTACCAGGTGACCCAGAAAGCCATCGAATCCGAAATTTTTCTGAGGACTTCCCGGCTGGTTTCCAATGCACGGCGTACCTTGTCCTTCATGATCCTTGAACGGCAATACGCCCTCCAGTTCCTGGTGCGCGACAATGCGTTCGAACTGCTGCGCCGTCCCGAACGCCTGGACCGGATCCTGGGCAGCCTTCAGGGCAGCTTCGGCGGCTTTACGGATATCGGTCTGATCGATCGTCAGGGTACCCAGCTGGTATACAGCGGTCCCTTCGAACTGACCAATTATGACTACAGCCAGCAAAACTGGTTCGAAGAGGCGTTGGCGCACGGCACCTATATCAGCGATGTGTTCATGGGCTACCGCCAGAGCCCCCATCTAGTGATCGCGGTCCGACACGCATCGTCCGAAGGGGAGCCGTTTCTGATGCGCGCCACCATCGAAGCCGAACAGTTCCACGGCGAGTTGATGCACATCGAGGCGGGCAGCGGGGGCGATATGTTCATCATCAATCAGGATGGCGTTCTGCAAACCCCCTCGCATCGCTTTGGACGTGTTTTTGAAAAGATGTCGCTGGACATCCCCGAATATTCGACATCCACACTGGTGTTCGAGACTCGGGATGTCGACGGCAACCCGCTGGTGATCGGCTACGCCTATCTGAACCAGACCCCGTTTATTTTGATGGTGGCCAAATCCAAATCGGTGCTCATGCACCCCTGGCAGAAGGAGCGCCGGCAAATTCTCACTTATATGGTAGCTGGAGTGTTGACCATCCTGCTGGTGGCTTTGGCGGTCTCCACCTACCTGGTTTCCAAAATCCACACGGCCGACCAGA
>JAWOIA010000255.1:0-53353 GCA_046484885.1 Desulfosarcina sp.
TCTGACACGCTCTGTCACTTGCCGTCTATCAGATCCAACATCTCTTCCGGCATTTCGACCGTATACCAGATGCGACCACAACCGTTGTTTTCAACCATGTGACCCACCCGGCGCTTATAGACCGCAATTCATCTAAAAACCCGTCAGAATAGGGCCAAAAACAAAAAACCGTCAAAGGAGCCATCAAGAACCCTCCCCATTAAAAACAAAAAAGCCGCTAAGCAGGTAGTAGCTGCGTAAGCGGCTGAAACAAGGGGAATTAAATTTATTTTTTAGTGGCGTCCCCAAGGGGATTCGAACCCCTGTCGCCGGCGTGAAAGGCCGGTGTCCTGGGCCAGGCTAGACGATGGGGACGCAAGCTTTGCCTCTTCTGGTGGGCCGTGTTGGACTCGAACCAACGACTCTCTGCTTAAAAGGCAGATACTCTACCGTCTGAGTTAACGGCCCAAAGAGAAAAACCGTTTCTACACACCCGATCGGCCTTTGTCAATATCAAATTGACGGGCAAACTGATTTTTATTCGGGTTGCTGGCGTCTTATTTGCGGTAAAATTCAGGCACGACCAGGATGATCAGAGTGTAGATTTCGAGGCGGCCCAGCAGCATCAACCAGGCCAGCAGCCACTTTCCAAGGTAGGGAATCTGGCTGAAATTGTCGACCGGTCCCACCATCCCGAAACCCGGTCCGATATTGCCGATGGCAGCCGCCACGGCACCAAGGGCGGTGACAAAATCGACCCCGATGCCGGCCAGCAGGACGGCGCCCAGGGCAAAAAGGGCCATGTAAAGGGCCAGGAAGGCGAGCACGCTGCGTATCACCTCTTCCGGCACCGTTTTGCCGCCGATCTTGATGTGGGAGACCGCACGCGGGTGAATCAGGCCAAATAGTTCCTTGTAGCTGTACTTGAAGCAGAGCAGGATGCGCAGGCACTTCATGCCGCCGCTGGTCGAGCCGGCCGACCCCCCTACAAACATGCACAGCAAGAGGATGATCTGTGACATGGGGGGCCACAGCTCGTAATCGGCGGTGGCGTAACCGGTAGTGGTAAAGATGGAAACCACCTGGAATGCGGCATAGCGCAGGGATTGGCCGATAGTTTCGTAGACCGTCCCGTAGAGGTCAGTCGCGACCAGCAGAGTCAGGATCAGGCTCGCGCCCAGAAAAAACCGGCACTCCGAATCTTTCCAGAAGGCCAATGGTCGCCCCCGCAAGGCCTGGTAGTGCAGGGAGAAGTTTATCCCAGCTATCAGCATGAAAACGATGACGACCCCATCGATGTAAACATTGTCAAAATGGGCCACCGACGCGTTTTTGGTTGAAAAACCGCCGGTGGGCAGGGTGGTGAAGGCATGGTTCAGGGCATCGAACCAGCTCATCGAGCCGATCATCAGCAGTGCCACCTCGGCCAGGGTGAAGACAGCGTAAACTTTCCACAGCGTCAAAGCCGTGTCGCGGATGCGCGGTTTGAGCTTGTCGGGCATGGGACTGGGCACTTCAGCCTTGTAAAGCTGCATGCCGCCGACGCCAAGAAAGGGAAGAATGGCAATCGAGAGAACGATGATCCCCATGCCTCCGAGCCACTGGATAAAGCTGCGCCAGAGCAGCAGCCCCCGGCTCAACCCCTCGATGTCGGTCAGGATCGAGGAGCCGGTGGTGGTGAATCCGGAAACCGACTCAAAGAAGGCATCCACAAAGCTGAAATCAGCATCCGAAAAGTAAAACGGCAGCGACCCGAACAGGCCGATGGCGGTCCATCCCAGGGCCACGATGGCCATGCCCTCCCGCTGACTGATGGTCTCGGTCTTTGCATGCCTGAAGATCAGCGCCAGGGCGGCACCGCACGCCAGCGTGATGCCCATGGCTTTGATCAGGGGAACCAGGTTGAGGTCACCCGCCAACAGGTCGAAAGAGAGCGGCAGCAACATGGTTGCGCCGAAGAAGAGCAGCAGGGTCCCGATGGTGTTAAGAATATACCGCCAACGCATTTAAACGTACTCCAGCTTCACCGAGAGGATCTTTTCGACGCCGGAGATGGCCTCACGGGTAGCGAAAATGATGATGCGGTCGTCCGGCTCGATGATGCTGTTGCCATCGGGGATGATGATGGTCTCATGGCGGATAATGCCGGCCACCATGGACCCCTTGGGGAAGGCGATCTTTTTCAAGGGCTTGGAGACAATATCGGAGGTGGGCAGGGCCACAGCCTCCATCACCTCTCCCGCTTCGCCCTTGATGGAAACGGCGGACAGGACCTTGCCGCGGCGGATGTGTTGCAGGATGGAGTTGACGGCCGACAGGCGCGGGCTGACCACCTGTTCGATGCCGATGGTGGACATCAGGGGAAAATAGCTGAGTTTATTGATTTGGGTAATGGTTTTTTTGGCGCCGAGCCGCTTGGCCAGCAGCGATGCCAGGATATTGGTCTCTTCGTCGCCGGTCAGGGTCACCACCAGGTCGGTGTCATGGATGCCCTCTTCCACCAGCAGGCTCTGGTCCGACCCATCACCGTGGAGCACAACGGTGTGATCAAGACGATCGGCCAGAAATTCGCACCGGGATGCGCGCTTCTCGACGATCTTGCAGGAGAGTGAACGCTCTTCGAGCCGCCGGGCCAGGCGGTAACCGATCCGCCCGCCGCCGATGATCATTACCCGCTGCACCGGTGTAGCCTGTTTGCCGAAAATGGAGAGGTGAGTGAACAGGTTGCGCTCGTCGCTGATGAAATAGATCAGGTCCCCAGGCCGCAGGTGGTTGTTGCCCTTGGGAATAATCATTTTTTCGTCACGCACCACCGCGGCGATCAGGGGCTGATCACCTTCGATAACAGTCGGCAGATCGCTCAGTTTGACCCCGGCCAGCGGCGAGGAGGGCTCCAGATAAATCCCCACGAACTTGATTCGACCGCCTTCAAATTCACCCACGTCCACGGCGCCCGGAACGCTCATGAGTTGTTCGATGGTCCGAACCACCTCGATTTCGGGGTTGATGACCGTGTCGATATGCGGGGCCTGCGCCTTGAGGGCCTGATAATAGCCGTCCAAATCGGAGCCGCGCAGCCGGGCCAGCTTCTTGGTGGTGGGCGAGAGAATATCGGCCATGAGGCAGGCCACCAGATTCACTTCGTCGGAATCGGTGACGGCCAGAATGATCTCGGCCTCGCCGATACCGGCCGCTTCCAGCACGGTGGGGCTGCTCCCCGAACCGATGACGGTCTGGACATCGATGTGTTCGGCAATCCGTTTCAGGGACTCGGGGTTGGTGTCCAAAACCACCACCGATTTGTTCTCGAACGCCAGCCGCCCGGCGATGTGAAACCCGACCTGGCCGGCGCCCACGATTACGACTTTCAATTTGACCCTCCCTCAAAGCGGGGATAGGACCGAACGGGTACCCATGAACTGGAAGCAGCGCTGAAATGCCTTACACCGTTACCCAGTGGATGTCAAACGGGGGCCCGGCGGACATCCAGCCGGGCCGGGACCCGTAACAGCCAATTCTGGGATAAGGTCTAACAGTGTCGGGGTCGAACCAAGCACGGTCGTCACGATTTAGCCGTCTCTTGGCGTTGAGGGTCACGGAAGAAGCACGGTCAGACCGAGGAGCGTCCCAATCCCCAGGGCCAGGCCGTCGCGCCAGGTGAACGCCAGGTCGGGGGTGGTTCGGTGATTGCTGTAGCAACGGGCCTGCATGGCTGCCACCAGGTCATCGGCACTCAAAAAGACCCGCCGGAACAGCGGCATCGTGAACCGCTCAAGCCGGGCCAGAGGGTTTTTGCGCCTTTGGATGCCCCGGGCGCGCAGGGCATCGGAGAGTTCAGCGGCCTGAAGGAGAATCAGCGGCAGCAGCCGCACCAGCAACCCCACCATGGTTGCGGCCATGGTTTGGTCCACGAACGGCACCGGCTTGAGGTACCAGGCCAGGGCTGCTCGAATATCGGCGGTCCGGGTGGTGGCCATGAGCAGCAACCCCATGCCAACCATCAGCAACAGCCGCCAGCAGATGGTCAGGGCCTCGCCGGCCGCCCCCCCGGAGACGGCGGGAATCCAGCCATGGCCGAGCGTGACCGTTCGAATAGCGAAAACAAGTCCCAAAAAGAAAAGAAAATAGCGCGTTTCGCGCAGCACCCGCCCCAGGCGCAGACCGGCGGCGTGGAAGAGCGCCACCATCGTTGCGGACACCAGCAGGAGAAAAGGCAGGCCGCCCCAAAAGCTGACCAGGCTCAGTCCCATAAGCAGCGCCTGCTTGGTCCGGGGATCCAACCGGTGAAGCGGGGAGTGGCCGGGGCTGAAACCGATGGCGCTTAGCTCACCCACGGCCGGATGCCTCTACCCAGTTGCACGGAGCACGGCGGTCGGATGCCGTAGCGGTCGACGGCGCGGATCACCGCGGCCGGGATGCCGTCTCTGACCACGCGGCCCTTGGCCATGATCACCAGCCGCTGGGCATGGGCGACGATCTTCTCCAGATCGTGGGTGGTGATGATGATGGTGTGACCGTTTTGGTGCAGGTCGAGAATCTGTTCCAGCACCCGGCAGGTGGCCGGGAAGTCCAGATTGGAAAAGGGTTCGTCCATCAGCAGCACCCGAGGGGCCATCGCCAGCACCCCGGCGATGGCCAGGCGACGTTTTTCGCCGCCGGAGAGATGGTGGGGTTTTTTGTCTTCCAACCCTGAAAGACCGACTGCCGCCAGGGCCCGATTGACCCGCCGGTCGATCTGGGCCCGATCCAGGGCCAGGTTTTCCGGGCCGAAGGCAGTATCATCATAAACCGTATCGCCGATAATCTGGCTGTCGGCATCCTGAAAAACCATCCCGACCTGTTGACGCGCCGCCATGGGGTCCTTTTGGACCGACTGGCCGCCAACGGTCACCAACCCGGACTGGGGCACCAGCAGGCCGATGATGAGCTTCAGCAGGGTGGTCTTTCCGGAGCCGTTGGCACCGGCGATAACCGCCAACTCCCCCTGGCTGAAGGAGAGGGACACATCGTTCAGTCCCAGGGTACCATCGGCATAGCGGTGACAGAGATGAACCGTCTCAATGATGGGCACGCGTTTCCCCTATGTCCGGCACACCGGGGAACGTGCCGTCCATCAACGGCCGCAGGGATCTGGCGATGGCAATGGCGGCGGCCATCTTAAGGGCATCCCCAGGCAAAAAAGGCACCATGCCCACGGCCAACGCCGTGGAGAAGCTCACTCCGGTAACCAACTTGAGCCATGAAACGCCCACTGCGTAGATGACAGCGGTGCCGGCCAGCATGGCCAGCACATCCATGACCACACGCCCCCGACCCTTTTCGGATATCACACCAATCAGGTAGGCTGCGGCGGCAAACCCCAAGAGATATCCGCCGGTGGGGCCGATCAATTTTCCCACACCGCCGCTGCCACCGGCAAAGACCGGCAGCCCGACCGCACCGGCCAGCAGGTAGACAGCGACGCTGATCAACCCCCACCGGCCGCCCAACAGCAGCCCAGCCAGCATGATGAACAGGTTTTGAAGAACCATGGGCACCGGGCCGATGGGAATGGCGATCAAGGCGCCGGCAGCGGTCAAAGCCGCCATGAGCGCGGCATAGACCATCCGTTTCAACTGGCGGGCGGAGGCATCCATGACTGGGTTCCTTCCATGGGTAGTTTATTGGTGAAAGCAGTCGCCAAAAAGCACCGTTTGACAGGTCCCGTCGGCCAGCCTTATAATTAAACCCCCTTGGGCATCCAGATCGATTGCGGTCCCCTCAACCCACGCTTTGAGGGTGGCTACACGCACCCGCCGGCCCAGGGTCAGGTTGCATGCCCGCCACTGTTCCACAACCGCGGCCGCATCGAAGTTAAAAAGCCGCTGCTGGAAGGCATTCAGAAACGCAACCAGGATCTCCCGGCGCGGCACGGGCCGACCGGTCAGCGTCTTGAGGGAGGCAGCCGACGGTTCTTCGGTTTCCGGAGCGTTGTTGACATTGAGACCCACGCCGATATTGACATAACCAACCTGGTCCCCTTCGGCCTCCATCTGGGACAAGATGCCACAAATTTTTTGATGACCCACCAAAATGTCATTGGGCCACTTCACGCGCGCATCGACCTGATACGCGGCGCGCAGGAGAGCGGCCATATCGATGGCCGTCGCCAGGTTCAGCAGACCGGCCTGCATCACCGCAATGCGCGGTCGCAGGACAACCGTGAAATAAAGCCCGCCCTGGTTCGAAAGCCAAGTGCGTTGCATCCGTCCCCGGCCGCGGGTCTGGCGCTGGGCCACCACCACGCTGAAATCCGGGCAGCCCCTGCGCGCCAGAGCCAGTGCCTCATCCATGGTGGAGGGGATCTCCTGGAAAAAATGCACGCGGTCCTGCCACCCCCCCCACTCCCACGCGGAAAGACGGTCCGGATCGCGAACCAGGCGGTAGCCTTTAGGCGATGAGACGACAGGTGTGCCGGCTTGGATCAGCCCCTGGATGTGCTTCCAGATGGAGACCCGGCTGATTCCCAGCTGGCGGCTGAGGGTTTCGCCGGAAACCACATCATCGGACTGACTCAAGATGGTGATAATTCGGTGTTTGGGGTCCATCTGGTTAACCTTTTCGGGAATAGATGGTTAACCAAAAGATGCGATCCTGTCAAGACCCGATTGGCCTGCTGGTTCACCAAAAAAAACCTTTGAATCCACCTACCCCGGGAATGTCCGGGCGGGTCTGCTTTATCAAACCGGGATGCCGGAATTTCTGGCACCCCCAGGACAGTCCCACCGATCGGATATTTACATCCGTCGCCATGATGATTAGGTTTTCAAGAAATTTCTCATGAGAACGGGTTGAATCGCGTCCGCAAAACATCTAGCGCAAAGATGAGGTGAATCATGACACCGGGTCACACCACGATATGGGCTGGTTTGGGGCTGCTGCTGGTGTTCGCCTCCGCCCAAGCAGCGGACCCAACAGATCTCGTCACATCGATCCGTTCCGGCGGCCATGTGCTGATGATCCGCCACGCCCATGCCCCAGGCAGCGGGGATCCCGACCATTTCCAGATCGGCGACTGTGGCACCCAGCGCAACCTGGACGACCGGGGGCGCGCTCAGGCACAACAGATCGGCCGGTGGCTGCGCGCCCACGGAATCACTTCCGCCCGGATTTATTCCAGTCAATGGTGCCGCTGTCGAGATACGGCCGAAGGCTTGGCCCTGGGTCCGGTCAACGAGCTGCCGGCCCTGAACTCTTTTTTCGAGCGCCCGCAGGACCGTTCGCCCAACCTGGCCGCGCTACGGGCGTTCTTATCCCAGCAGCCAACGGACGGGCAACTGGTCGTCCTGGTCACCCACTTCGTGACCATATCAGCCATCAGCGGGCTGGGAGTCGCTTCCGGCGAAGGCGTGGCGCTGCGATTGCAGGGTGACGGTGGCTTTGAGGTCCTGGGCCGCTTGGGCTTTGACCTTTAGGATTGGTTTCAATCGGACAATCCGAAAGGTTGACTTACAGGGAGGATATGGTTTATGCTACGCAATAGTCTAGATGGGTGGGCCTAAAAGGCTGAGGGCTCCGTTGCCGGGCGGTTGTGTAGACCACCCACCGATTCGCAATCCTCTCGTGAATATTTCCTGCCGGCCGCTGGGCCGGCTGAATCAAAGATCGGGCGCAAGCTGAAATAGCCCCAACCGCATGTGCGTTCATGCGGGCTGATCAATGGGTCCCGCAGCCGGTTTTCACCCCCGGCGGTCGTCCGCCGGAGTGTGGTTTCCGGCCGCGGTTTTTCCTTTTTCCAAAGAGTCTCACGCACAAAGCGACCCGATCGGCAACGTCAAAAGCAACCCAGCCCCGGGCAAGTTGCAAAGAGCCGTGCCTGCCAATAGTTACGCAACCTGCTCGGCAACAAGAGACCGCTGCATTCCGATTCGGCAACGCAGCGAACGGTGGGGATTCGGAGTCAGGCTCAGGAGAGCAATCGGAATCCTTTGAATGATTAACCAAACCGGAAAAGGAGGACATTATGAAGTTTGGAAAAGTATTGATCGTGGCAGTGGTGGCACTCGGGCTTCTGATCTCGGCACCCCCGGCCATGGCAAAAACGGATGTCCTGTTCGGCGGGGCGTCCATCGTCGGGGTCTATTACCAGGTGGCCCTCCAAATCAGCAACCTGATGAACAAAAACATGGGCGACAAGTACAATTACATCGGCCGGCCCACGGGCGGATCGGTGTTCAACATCAACGCCATCATCCGCGAAACCTTTGATTTCGGCGTGGCGCAGTCGGACCGTAACTACCAGGCCTTTAACGGCCTGGCCGACTGGGACGGCAAACCAGTGACAAATATGCGCAGTGTGTTCAGCATGCACGCCGAGACGGTTATGCTGGTCACGCGCAAGGACACCGGAATTAAAACCGTGGCGGACATCAAGGGCAAACGCATCAACATCGGCAATCCGGGCTCGGGCCAACGCTTCAATGCCGAAGAAGTGCTGGCCATCTACGGCATCGATCAGGAAAAGGATATTCGGGCCGAAGGGCTGCAACAGCATGAAGCATCCAGAGCCCTGGTCGACAGAAAGATCGACGCCTTCTTTTACACGGTGGGCAACCCCAGCGCCGCGATCGAAGAGCCCGCTCAGTCCACCGATATCGTGATGGTTCCGCTGGACCACCCGGAAATTAAAAAACTGGCCGACGAAAAGCCCTACTACGTTTTCACCAAAATCCCGGCCGGGACCTACCGTGGCGTGGATTATGACGTACCCACCTACGCCGTGACGGCCACAGTGATCTCGCACGAGAATGTTCCTGACGAGGTGGTCTATGATATGGTCAAAACCGTTTTCGAGCGTCTAAACGACCTTAAGGGATCGCATGCGGCCTTCCGCAACCTGGATCCCAAGCTGATGCTGCAGGGCCTGTCCGCCCCCTTCCATCCCGGGGCAATCAAGTACTACAAAGAAAAGGGCTGGATGTAACACCGCATCGCGAAGGGGCCTGACGGCCCCTTCGCTTTTTTTTTCCGATGTTCCAGCCATGGCAGGCGGCCCGACGCCTCGACGTGCGGTGACCGCCGGCCTCCGCGACACACTTCATCCGACTTGCTGACTCACCTTTTCCTTTTGAGGCAAGATACCCATGGATGCGACGCCTACTCCCCCCGCTCAAGACGAAAAAAAACCGACCACCCCCGCAGCCCTGGTTGGGGACTCCGCCCAGGAAATTTTGGCCCAGGCCGAGGCGGGCGGCAGGAAACCCAAAAGCGCGGCGGCCTCCTGGGTGATCACGCTGCTTTGCCTGGGGTGGTCCGCCTATCAGCTGCTGATTGCCTATCGACCCATCGATTCCCACATTGCCAGGGCCTGGCACCTGGCCTTCGCCCTCTGCCTGGCATTTCTGGCCTACCCGGCCTACAAACTGCACAAACCGGCCTTCTGGGTCAGGGGTCTGCAGAAGATCTTTCCCTTCGTCGGCCAGCGTTCCATCGTCCGACGCATCCCCATTATTGACATCCTGCTGGCGCTGGCGGCCTCCGGCGCGGCCCTTTTCATCTGGTGGGACTTTGATAAGCTGGTCTGGCGCCAGGGTTTGCCGAGCCAAACAGATATAATCATGGGCACCATCCTGATCGTCCTGCTGTTGGAGGGCGCCCGGCGGACCCTGGGACCGGCCCTGGCCATCCTGGCGGGCCTCTTTCTGCTCTACACCATCGTCGGTCCCTATCTGCCGGAGATCGTTCGCCACCGGGGGGTGCCGCTGGACTTTATCATCAGCGACATGTATCTGACGACCACGGGCATTTTCGGGGTACCCCTGGGGGTTTCCACCGATTTCGTTTTTCTCTTCGTGCTTTTCGGCGCCTTGCTGGACAAGGCCGGCGGTGGGAAGTATTTCATTGATGTGGCTTTTTCAGCCCTGGGGACCTTTCGCGGCGGGCCGGCCAAGGCCGCGGTTCTGGCATCCGGCCTGACCGGGCTGGTTTCCGGTTCATCCATCGCCAACACCGTCACCACCGGGACCTTCACCATCCCCCTGATGAAGAAAGTGGGTTTGCCCGGCTACAAAGCCGCCGCCGTGGAAGTGGCGGCCTCCACCAACGGCCAGCTTATGCCGCCCATTATGGGTGCGGCCGCCTTCATCATGGCCGAGATCCTGGGCATCCCTTACCTGGATGTGGTGCGGGCCGCCCTGATTCCGGCGCTCATCTCCTACCTGGCGCTTTTCTACGTGGTGCACATGGAGGCGCTCAAGCTGAACCTCACCGCCATTTCCAGAAAAGAGCTGCCGCTGTTTTTCCACACCTTTATCCGCGGCCTCCACTTCCTGATCCCCCTGGCGGTGTTGATCATCTATCTGGTCGTCCTGCGCCGATCCCCCATCATGGCCGCCCTGCTGGCAATTGAGTCGCTGGTCGTGATCATGATCATCCAACGACCGGTGATCGCCTTTCTGAAACTGGGCATTGACCGTCGGGCCGGCACCCTCGACCCGGACGTGGACGTCAAGGCCACCTTATGGGCCGCCTTTATGACCGGATTGGGGGATGTGTGGAACGGCCTGATCGGCGGGGCCCGGAACATGATTGCCGTCGGCGTGGCCACGGCAACGGCCGGCATCATTGTGGGTGTGGTGACCATCACCGGCATGGTGGGGCGCTTCATTATCCTCATCGACACCATCTCCATGGGCAACGTGGTGCTGATGCTGATCTTCACGGCTATGACCTGCCTGATACTGGGCATGGGGATGCCCACGACGGCCAACTACATCATCATGGCCACCCTCACGGCGCCGGTGATCGTGCAGCTGGGCACGGATGCGGGCCTGGTTTTCCCCCTCATCGCGGCCCACCTGTTTGTCTTCTACTTTGGGATTCTGGCGGACGACACGCCGCCGGTGGGACTGGCCGCCTACGCCGGGGCGGCCATCGCCCGGTCCGATCCTATTCGGACCGGGATCCAGGGATTTACCTATGACATGCGCACCGCCATCCTGCCCTTCATTTTTCTCTTCAACAACGAACTGCTGATGATCGCAGGGGTGACTGAAACGGGAGGCATCATCTGGCTGGATGATCCGTTCCGCATCGGCTGGGTCTTTCTGTCGGGGCTCATCGCCATGTTCGCCTTCGCCTCAGCCGTGCAGGGGCAGCTGGTCGAGCGCTGCAACCTGTTGGAACGATTGATTTTGCTGGCTGTGGCCGCCACTACCTTCAAAGCGGCGGTCATCGAGGCCCACCTCCCATTGGGACCCACCACCATCCAGGTGATCGGTATCGGCGTCTACTTCGCCATGATCGCATTCCAGACCGTCCGGGCCAAGCGCCGCCCTGCCGAAACCCCCGATTAAGGATTTGAGCCAGCGTGCCGGCAAGTGGGCCTCAGGGTTGAGGCCGCTTGCCGATCATCTCACGGGCGTCAAGCCAGTCCTGCATCTCCATCAGAGAGCTGGTCAACTGGTAGCGGCCGATCTCGAATACACCGTAATCCCCACCGCCGGCCATGGCCGAGACAAAACGGGTCGCATTGGCGTAAAAAAGCCAGGTGTCCATCCAGCGGCGCTCAATGAACTCGTCGAACAGGCTGCCGCCGTCGGCCGGCCCCTGAGCGTATTTTTTTTGCCAGATCACCTCCATCAACGCAGTGGCCGTACGCACCTGGTGGTTGGTCTCCACAATGGTGTTGTCGAGACGCTCAAAGTGCTGCGTGACCCATGAAGTGGCATGGCACGCCAGGCAGGTGCGCTGCATGGTGCCGCGGCGCGCGGCGATCTCATCGGAATCGATCAGGAACCCTTCCGCCGGCCGGCCGTCCAGGTCGGTGGGCAGGGGCAGCCCGGCCTGGTTGCGAATGCTGGTGGTATCCGGGGATTTGGGCTGAGGATGGGCATAGATCAATCCGAATAGGCGCCACCCCAAACGGTCGCTCATTTGGTGTGTGCGCTGGTTGACCACGCTGCCCTTGCCGTCTACAACCAGGCTGATGTGACAGACCGCGCAGGTGGGCGCGGTGAAATCGGTACCGATCGTCCAGGGCACCGTGTCAAAGCGCCACTGGGAGTTCTTAGCTGAAAAGAGATTGCCGTGCTTGGAGGCGGAGTAGACCTTAAAAGCCGGCACATCCGGACCGGAATGGCACTCTTTGCAGGTGTATGGCTTGCGGGCCATCTCGATGGAAAATTGATGGCGGGTATGGCAGCTGGTGCAGCTGCCATGGCTGCCGTCCAAATTGACCCGCCCCACACCCTGATTGGGCCAGCCGCTGATCACCGGAAATTCCATTTCGCCGGCATCGGTGTCGCGCCATTGGGTCCCGGCCAATTCCAACCGGGTGCCGTGACAGTAGTAGCACGCTTCGGCCTGAGTCAATGGGTCGGCCGGGTTGAAGTGAAGCCGACCCTCCCGCTGGGTGCTCCTACCGAGGATGGTCCGCTCCAGGTCGTTGTACAGTTCATTGTCTGCCAGATTGGTGTAGGCCATGGCCATGATATTTTTGGCATATTGTTCGCGCTCCACCGCATGGCAGGTGGCGCAGTCGTCCGGACTGACCACCACGTGAATGTCATAGCCTTGGTGGTCGAAGGTGTCGGCATGGGCCTCGCCGCGCAGCATGTGACATTCGGCGCACCCCACGCTGGTGTCGAGCAGGCTGTCCGGTACGTTTCGGCTGGACACTTTAAGCGCATTCCCCGTCAGCTGCATGGCCGCTCTGGGGGTCGTGGACGCGTGTCGGCTTTTGAGCCAATCGCCGACAATGCCGGGGTGGTAGTCGCCGTGGCAATCCAGACAATCCTGGGTGGCCCGGCTGATAGGGGCATCGGAGCCCGAAACGGGCCCGGCCGCCAGGACGACAACAACGCCGAAGAGCAACCAACGCAATGGGCTGGGCATGGCAATCTCCTACATGGGGTGTGGGCCGGACAGATGGGTTACTGGCCACCGCCTTCCTTCAACAACCGTTCCAGGGAGGAGCTCTCCAAGGGGTTTAGGTTGAACTTGGTCGAAGCCATGTCGATGAGTTTGTGCATCGGGGTGTCGGGTTTCTCCTGACGTTCGGCACTGATCCACCTGACGGCGTTGCGCAGGCTGTCTCCTTGGGGTCGCTGCATGGCGGCGTTCTCCTTTTGGATCGAAGGGTTGGATGGGTTTAGAAAACAGCGGGCTGCGCCGGGTCCCAAACAAACCCATGGCACCAAACCCGCTCGCGGGTTGTACCTGATCGGTTTCGGTACGACCCCATATAGCGTTAGTTTTATGGAATATGGGTCAGTTTGTCAAGACGAGGTGGGTCAACCCGCACGGGAAAGGACGGGTGTTGGGCGCCCGCACCAGTGCTACCGGCCCGGTTGTCAAACAAAAACGGCGCGGCAGTACTGACCATACTGGTGACGAGCCCGTTGACCCTCGTGCCGGCATAGCGGCGGATCAACGCCCTGAATGACCGTCTGGGGAGCTGTTTGAAAGAGGGCCGCCGCCGGATCGTTGTCTGCGACGGTCAGGCGACCGCGGCGTTGACGGGGTAAACAGCTAAAGGGATGGCTCACGGCGGCGCGAATCCAGCGCCTTGTGCAGGGTTTTAACGGCCAGTTGGATGCAGTGGTGTTTTTTTACCGGGATCTCCTCCAACACCTTGAAGACGGTGCCGTCATCAATGGATCGGGCGTAGGCCAGATCGCGGCCCTTGATCAGATCCACCACCGCCATGGCAGCGGAAATGGCGCCCGCACATCCCATTACCTGGTATTTGGCGTCACCGACCACACCATTGTTCATCTTGATCGTGATGCCCATGGTGTCACCGCAGGTGCCGGTCATCTCGGCGGCAATATCCGCATCGGGGATGAGGCCCATGTGCGGCCTGGAAATATAGTAGTCGATGGCTGTTTGAGAGTAGCCGGACGCGGTGAGCATCGCTTGAACGGATTGGGTTTCAGCGGATGCCGCTGTCTTGATCGTGGTCATGTCCCGTATCCTTAAAAATCCCGGTGGTCGTGATTCTTCTCAGAATAAGGACTGATAAACCTTTCCGCAAGCGGTGTCAAGACGCGGACCCGAGCCTTCCGCCCCCTCCCGGGTAGTCTCGCAAGGCAATGTTCACGGTTGTTTTCCGTGGATCGAGAATGCCGCTGCGCAGGCACTCAGGCGCAGCCGCTCCCGGTCAAGTGTCTGGCGGTCGATGCGAGTCACCAGCCGCAAGCTCAACCCATGGTCATCCGTGCGGACCACCGTGCCGGTCACCTGAATCGGCCGCTGGTCTGCAAATGCAATCATCCCGCGAACGACCCGGGAGGTGAACACGAAGTTGCCCGACTCCAGACGCACACCATTGGTACTCAGGTCCAAAATGGGTATGGAGCCGCTTTGGGTGGAAAACAGCGGCCGCCGTTCAGTCGGAAAGAACAGGCGCCCATGCTGCCGACGTTCCGGAATCGGAATCGGCCGGGGATCGACCCAGGCGCCAAACCCATCCGTGGCGGAAGGAGCCAAAACCTGTGTTCTGGCATTGAGGGCCGCCTCGATCTCCAGCAGGTCAGCCATGACTTGCTGTCGGGAAACCATGTCAGCGCCTGCGGTCTGGGGAAAAGAAATTCGCTCGCCGGACACCGCTGCCGATGTCTGGGCCGCGCTTGCCCAATCTTGCCGGTGGGTGCCCTCGCAAGGGCCCTGGGCGGTCAACCGACGGTCACGGGTCAGCACCAGCTTGTGGATCAGTGTTTGCAACTGAGCCTCAGCCTTTTCAAGCCGCTCTTCAGCGCAGACCACGTCAACAGCGGCCGTTGCCTCTGACTTTCTGCTTTGTTTGACCTGCTCCCGAACCGTTTCGGCTTCAACCCTGGCCTCATTGGCCGCCTGCCGGGCGGCGACAACCCGGCTGCGGGCCTTTTTCGCCACAGCGATCGCCTCATCCAGGGCCCGTTTAGCCGCGATTTCCAGCAGCAATGCCCGGGTCGTGGCCGACTTGGCGGCAACGAGGGTCTGCATACCGGACTGTTTGGCCTGATCGTGGCGCTGGGCGGCGGCATGCACCGCCACACGGGCCGCTTCCATCTCCCGTTGGGCAACCGGCAGCCTCGCCTGAATTTCGTGCAAACCCCGCCGGGGGATGGAAGCGGCGTCCTCACGGCACGCACGGGTCGAATCGAAGGGTGGGGAAGCGGACCCGGATGGGGCGTCCCCGACTCCACCCGCAGCGGCGACAGCGTTAACAGTGGCATCCGACCATCGATCCAATAGATCCAGACGCAGTTTGGGCTTCATCGCTCCCTTTCCAATTTAAGAACCATCGAGTAGATTGCGGATTGACTTTACAAGTTCCGTGCCACAGACGGAGACAATTTCCGATGGGGAAAAGGCCGGTTTGTCGGGGCCGGAACGAACGCGGCCGCCACCTGGGAACAACCCGGCGTCAAATAGATGGCAAACGGGTCAAATAAGGGTGCTGGCGGTTGACCCTGCTCTTCGGGCCCTATTTGCTTGACACCCATGGCCCGGGCTGATAATTGCTACCGAGTTTGCAGCAACGCATCTGCGAAAGACCAATACTTTGTGTCCGTCCACAAACGGCGATTTCGCCCGACGTCTGCGTTATGCTAAAAATATATCCTCGGAATATCAACTCTTAGCGCATCACCGCTGTCAGATGCCGCCGCACATCGTCTTTTATAGCGCAACGACATCTTCCGCGCTGCTGCAGCAAGCGCGACCATCACTCAAGTGAGGTTTTCGGAAGGGGCCATGAAACAGATTCTGATATTGGGCGCGGGCCTGGTGGCCGGACCGGCGGTCCGTTACCTGCTTGAAAAAGGTGAATTGGGCGTAACGCTGGCTGATCAGGATCTTCGCAAGGCGGAAGCCGTAATCGGTGGACATGCCAACGGCCGGGCCGTTCAAATGAATGTGACCGACGAGGATCGGCTGCAACGGCACATCGCCCGGGCCGACATCGTCGTCAGCCTGTTGCCGTGGACCCTGCATCCGCTGATCGGCCGATTGTGCCTGACCCAGGCCAGGCACCTGATCACCGCTTCCTATGTCAAGCAAGAGACGCAAAAGATGGACCGGCCGGCCCGTGAGCGGGGTCTGACCTTCTTGAACGAGGTGGGTGTGGACCCGGGCCTGGACCACATGTCGGCCATGCAGATCATTGATACGGTTCGCAGCGAAAACGGGCGAATTGACAGCTTCTTCTCCTACTGCGGCGGTCTTCCCGCTCGGGAGAGCAACAACAACCCCTTGGGGTACAAATTCTCCTGGAGTCCTGAAGGCGCCATGCTGGCGGCGACCAACGACGGCCGTTACCTGGAGCATGGCAGGGTGATCGAAGTACCCGGAGAGGCACTCTTCCGTCACTACTGGCTCAAGAGCGTCCCCGGCGCCGGTGTTTTCGAGGCCTATGTCAACCGTGACGCCCTGCCCTACCTGGAGATTTACGGCATCAGCGACGCCTGCGGCATTTACCGCGGCACCCTGCGCAACATCGGTTATTGCGAAACCTGGGATTTCATCAAGCAGCTGGGACTGCTCAACCGCAAGATGAAATTTGATTTCGATGAGGTCTCGCCCCGGGAGGTATTGGCCAACATCGTCAACTACCGGGGCGAAAATGTACGGGCGGGCGTGGCCGCCTACCTCAAGATGCCGGAACACTGCCTGACGCTCAAGAAACTGGAGTGGCTGGGCCTGTTCTCCCCCCGCAAATTGAAAATCGGTACCGCATCGGTTTTCGAGATGTTCGTGCACACCCTCAAGCAGCGCCTGCTGTACGACGAAGGCGAAATGGACCTGCTGGTCATGCACCACGAGTTTGAAGTTCTCTACCCCGATCTGCCCCGTCAGCGTATCCAGTCGACGCTCATCGACCGTGGTATTCCAGGAGGGGACAGCTCCATGTCTCGAACGGTGGGCTACCCGGTGGGTATCGCCGCCAGCCTCCTGGCACAAGGGAAAATCACCCTGACCGGTGTGCTCAGACCGGTCCACCCGCAAATCTATGCGCCTATCCTGGCCGAGTGCCGGCGTCTGGGCATTTGCTTTCAGGAACGGCGATCCGACCTGGATGCCGACGAACGAAGCTACTGGGGAGACTGAACATTTTGAAAACACTTCTTATTCGGGCAGAAGACAAAAACCGCTGGGAGCGTCGCGCCCCGGTTGTACCTGCGGACTTGGCGGAAATTCTCACAGCAACCGGTGCCACGGCCTTTGTGGAGCGGTCCGAAAAACGATTTTTTGGTGAGGAGCTCTACACGGCCGCCGGGGCCGTCATCGTCAGCGGCATGGCCGAAGGGGAGGTCATCCTGGGCGTCAAAGAGATCCCGGTTGAAAAGATTCTGCCACACAAGACCTATCTCTTCTTTTCCCACACGATCAAGGGGCAGAAGGCCAACATGCCCCTGCTGCAGAAAATCATCCGCAGCGGGTCTACCCTGATCGACTATGAGAAGATCACCGCTGCCGACGGCCGGCGCCTGATCTATTTCGGTCCCTTCGCCGGTCATGCCGGTGCCATCGACATTCTGGCACTCCTGGGGGAGCACTGGGCCGGCCGGGGCATCCAGACCCCGTTCACCGACCTCGGGCGCGCCCATCAATACGACTCGGTTCTAAGCGCCCAGCAACACCTGGCCGAAATCGGCCGCCGGATTCGCCGGCACGGATGGCCCGAACAGCTAGCCCCCTTCACGGTCGGCATTCTGGGGTACGGCAATGTCTCCCAAGGGGCCCAGGAGATCCTGGACTGCCTGCCGACCGAGCGTATTGCCCCCGACGCGATCCGGGATTTTGTCGCCCAGGGGCGTGCTGACCGGTCCCGCGTTTACGTCACGGTTTTCACGGAACGGGACCTGGTCCAGCCCCTGGCTCCCGAAGCGCCGTTCGACCTTCAGGAGTACTACAACCATCCCCAACGCTACGAAAGCCGCTTCGAACCCTTCCTGCCCAGCTTCACCGTGCTGATCAATGCGGTCTACTGGGATCAGCGTTACCCCCGTTTCGTCACCTGGGCGGGCCTGAAGCGCCTGGCGCAAACCAGCGCTACCCCCAAACTCAGCGCTATTGCCGACATCACCTGCGACACCCATGGATCGATCGAATGCAATGTCCAGTCAACCGACAGCGACCGGCCGGCCTACCGGGTGGACCCGGTGACGGGAACCATTCACGAGGGCCATCTGGGCGCTGGGATCGTGCTGCTGGCGGTGGACAACCTGCCCTGCGAACTGCCCTTCGACGCCTCCACCTTTTTCAGCAAGCACCTCAAGCCGTTAATCCCCGGGCTGCTTAAAGCGGATTACAGCAAACCACTCGACGACTCGGGCCTGCCACCCGAAATCAAAAAGGCGGTCGTTGTTTACCAGGGCCGTTTGGCCCGAGAGTACCAATACCTCAACAACCACTTGAACCCTTAGGCAGTGAGGAGCAGTCGATGAACGTAGTGGTTCTCGGCGCCGGACTCGTGGGCGCCCCCATGGCCAAGGACCTGGCCGCCGACAGCGACATGCAGGTGACGGTTGCCGATATCAACGCCCAGGCCCTGGCCAAACTGGCACCATGGGATCGCATCACGACCCTGCGGGCAGACCTGGCCGACCCTGTCGAACTGAAGCGTATCCTGGCCAGCGGTCAGCTTGTGGTCAACGCCGTACCCGGTTTCATGGGCTTTGCCACATTGAAAACCATCCTGGAGGCGGGAAAGGATGTAGTCGACATCGCCTTTTCCCCCGAAGACCCCATGACGCTGGATGCCCTGGCCAAGGAGAGCGGTGTCACGGCGGTGGTGGACTGCGGGGTGGCGCCGGGCATGAGCAACATGCTGGTCGGCCACTGCCACCGACAGCTGGACCGGACCGATTCCGCCCTGATCGTCGTGGGCGGGCTGCCTGAAATCCGCCGCTGGCCCTACGAATACAAGGCGGTATTTTCCCCATCCGACGTCATCGAGGAGTACGTTCGACCGGCCGTTTTTGTGGAAAACGGGGCTTTGGTCACACGGCCGGCGTTGAGCGATCCCGAGTACATGGACTTTCCGGGAATCGGCACCCTGGAGGCCTTCAACACCGACGGCCTGCGGACCCTTTGCAAAACCCTGGGCATCCCCAACCTGAAAGAGAAGACCCTGCGCTATCCCGGCCACATCGAGAAGATGGCCCTTTTGCGCGCCTCGGGTTTTTTCAGCAAAGAACCGATCGATGTCAACGGGGTCACGATCCGGCCCCTGGATGTGACATCCAAACTGCTTTTTCCCCTATGGCAGCTCATGGAAGAAGAAGGGGATATCACCGTCATGAAGATCGTGGTCGAGGGCGAAAAAGGCGGGCAGCGCCAGCGAATGACCTGGAGCCTGACGGATCGGCGCGACCCACAGACCGGGGTCCACTCCATGGCCCGCACCACCGGCTACACCGCTACGGTGGTCGCCCGGCTGATCCGCGAGGGACGTTTCAATCCCAAAGGGGTGTTTGCGCCGGAACACATCGGCGGGCAGACCGACTGCGTTGATTTTGTGCTCGCGGGTTTAGCCCGGCGCGGGGTGGTTTACCGGGAAACGGTGGAGACGGCCTAACTTTTTTTCCATCAAACCAACCCGCGACAAACCAGGAAGACTAGAGAATCTGGCTGAGGAACAACTTGGTGCGGTCGTGGGTGGGGTTGACAAAAAAATGTTCCGGCGTTCCCTGCTCCACGATGGCCCCGGCATCCATGAAAATCACGCGATCGGCCACTTCCCGGGCAAATCCCATTTCGTGGGTCACCACCACCATGGTCATCCCTTCACGGGCAAGGGTCTTCATCACGTCCAGCACTTCACCGATCATCTCGGGGTCAAGCGCCGAAGTGGGCTCGTCGAAGAGCATCACCTTGGGATCCATGGCCAGGGCCCTGGCGATGGCCACCCGCTGCTGTTGGCCACCCGACAGCTGGTCGGGATAGTTGTTGATCTTGTCACTGATCCCCACCTTCTCAAGCAGCGCCATGGCCTTTGTGTGGGCCGCTTCGCCGCTGCGCCGCCGCACCACTTTCTGAGCCAGGGTTACATTCGCCAATACCGTCTTATGCGGAAAGAGGTTGAAGGACTGGAAGACCATGCCCACTTCGGCCCGCACCTTGTTGATATCGGTCCGCTGATCCAGGATATCGATGCCGTCAATGAAGATATGCCCGCTGGTGGCCTGTTCGAGGCGGTTGAGACATCTCAGCAGCGTGCTTTTGCCGGACCCGGAGGGACCGATCACCACAACCACCTCACCGGCCTCGATGCTGGCCGTGACATCCACCAGGGCATGGATCGCATGGGGCGCGTAAAAGGTCTTGTAAACATTCGTTGTCCGTATCACGATATCGCCATCCTCCTCTCGAGGTATTGCACGTACATGGACAGGGAAAAGGTCAGCACCAGGTACAAAAGGCCAAGGAGAATGTACACCTCAAAGGGCTGAAGGGTGGCTGTAACCACCTCCCGGGCCGCTTTGGTCAACTCGCGGATGGCGATGATCCCCAACAGGGACGAGTCTTTGATGAGGCTGATGAACTGGCCGGCCAGAGGCGGCAGAATGCGGCGCAGGGCTTGGGGGAGGATGATGTGCAGCATGCACTGACCGTAGGTCATGCCCAGGGACCGGGCCGCTTCGGTCTGCCCGCGGTGAATTGACTGGATGCCGGCCCGGACGATCTCCGACACGTAGGCACCGGCAAAGAAACTCAGCGAAGCAACGCCGTACCAGAAGGATTGGATCGGTGCGAATCCGTAGGTTGAGAGCAGATCGTTGATCAGTGTCCCCAACACAAAGTACCAGATCAGGATCTGAACCATCAGGGGGGATCCCCGGATCAACTCCACATAAACAATGGACGTCCAACGCAGGGCCGGGTTATCGGACAGGCGCATCAAGCCGCTGGCCACGCCGATGATCACACCGGCGATGGTGGCGATTAGGCTGATTTGCAGGGTGATCCACAATCCGATGATCAAAAGGCCGGGTTTCCACTTTTTGTAGCTGCCCAGGCGATCCCCCGGATAGACAAAATCCCCGGTCGATACCCGCAGGCTCGTGGCCGGCACCTTGTACGACTCCTCACCATCGACCCCTTTGACGGTAACGACAGCGGTCTCCCCATCCTTTTCGATGGCGGCGACTTCTCCATCAATGAACGATTTGACGTAAATCTCATCCTGGTATGCGAAATAGATCGGCGTTCGGTTCCAGCGCCAATTGTATTTGATCTTCTGGGTGGCAAAATAAAAAAAGCCGATCAATACCAATACACCCAGCCAGAAAACCATGACCCAGGTGTTGTAATTGGCGGGTCGCCCGGTCATGCGGAAACTCTTTTCTTCGCTCATGGTGGGGATCTTCTTCCTGCAGGATTAGGCAGCAGGCCGTTCAACTGCCAGGTGGCCGGTCTGAATACGGCACAGGCCGACCGTTAACTACCGGCCGGCCCGCGCGGGAACCTTAATCACCCATTCGATGCCAGGAGATTTTTAATCCAGCTCTTTTTGCCACTCGGTGCCCACAATCCATTTTTCGTAGGTGCGTTCATAGAACCCGTCTCCCTTGCACTGCCTGAGGAAGTTGTTCAGAAAATTCAGAAAGTCGGGATCGCCTTGGTTAATGGCCCAGGCCAGCGGTTCGTAGGTGAACGGCTCATCCAGGAATACGGTTTTACCTTCGCCATGCATGGAGTACATCATGGCGGTAAAAGGAAGGTCGTACACCAGTGCGTCGGCCTTGCCGTTGATCACCTCCATGGCGGCCTCGGCCTGGCCCTCGAAACCCTTGTAGGTGGCCCTGGGTATCAATCGCTTGATCGACTGCTCACCGGTGGTGCCCATGTGGGAGGTAATCACAAATTTGGGGTCGTTGAGGTCCTTGTAGGATTTGACGGTGTCCTTATGCTTGATGTTGAGCAGAATGGTTTGACCGACGACGATGTAAGGATCGGCGAAAGAGACCCTGAGGTTTCGCTCCTGAGTGACGGTCATACCACTCATGATAATGTCGAACTTGTCAGTGACCAGAGAAGGAATGATACCGTCCCAGGCGGTGTTTACCGGAACGAATTTAACCCCCATGGCCTGGGCCAACCGTTTGGCGAAATCAATGTCAAACCCAATGAATTCGCCCCGTTTATTGGTCATCTCAAAGGGCAGATAGCCTGACTCGAACCCCACCCGCAGTTCGCCGCGCTGCAGGATCTTCTGAATGTGGGACTTCTGGGCCAAATCGATGTCCGCGCCGAAAGCCGTCCCCATGCCAACGGTCAATGCGGCGACCAGCGCCACTGTGGCCAACAAACCTCTTTTCATGCGTGCTCCTCCTCGTCTGATAGTGATTAGAACCAAGCAAAACCGCCAATCTGCAGCGGGATGAATTAGCGGGCCGACGAAAACCGCTCCAGGGAAGCCTGGAAGGGTCATGCGTTTCAGGGTAACGGCTGTTCACAACGATGGGGCCTGGCAGACAGATACTCAGCTATTATAGCAAGACGCAGACAAAGTAAAGCCCTGAATGACGGACCGGTGGGGCCATCCGCCGGCCCCCCCGGTTGAGACGGCAGGATCGCCGTGACGTCCGATTGCGCTTTGCTGTCAAGGAGTTGGGCCCCCATCGGGGGTCTTTCCCGAAAATCAAATTACCTTGACTTGGTCAACAACCGGGCGATAATAGAGTAGTCTGACGAGACCGCGCCACCACCTGATCAACTCTCACCCACCGGAGGCCTGAATGCCCGAATCCGCCCCCATTCGACTGGACACACTGCTGGATCACCCCGCCGTCGCGGACGCCCTCGCCGATGTCAACCTGGATCTCAAAGAGAGACTGGCCTACCAGCCCCCCGTGTGCAAGGTTTTCGGGAAGGCGTTGACCCAACTGCAAAGCGACCCGCAATACCAATTTGCCATCGACCGGGAAGCCCGCTGTCAGTTGCCGCACATCATCGACAACCCGGTCCAGCGGGTGATGGAAAGCGAGGCTGGCGACGATGAGCAAACGCACGATTACCGCAAGGTGCGCAACATCGGGATCGTCTTTTCCGGCGGCCCGGCTCCCGGCGGTCACAACGTCATCGCCGGGCTCTTCGACGCCGCCAAAAATGCCAACCCCGGCACCCGGATTTTCGGGTTCCTCATGGGCCCGGACGGCATCATCGACGGCAACTGCCTGGAGCTGACCCGGGAGGTGGTGGACCGGTACCGCAACGTGGGCGGGTTTACCATGATCAAAACCGGGCGCACCAAGATCGACGACCAGAAGAAGCTAACCCTCTCCCGGGAAACCTGCCAACGCCTGGAACTGGACGCTCTGGTGGTGGTGGGCGGGGATGACTCCAACACCAACGCCGCCTTTCTGGCCGAGGAGATGTATGAAGACGGCATTCAAGTTATCGGTGTGCCCAAAACCATCGACGGGGACATCCAGGTGCTGGATGCGCGGGGCCGGGTGCTGTGTGCCATGTCCTTCGGTTTCCACAGCGCCGCACGCGCCTTTTCCCAATCCATCGCCGGCCTGTGCACCGACGCCGGTTCGGACGTCAAATACTGGCACGTCTGCAAAGTCATGGGCCGTGTGGCCAGCCACCTGGCCCTGGAAGTGGCTCTGCAGACCCATGCCAACATCACCCTGATCGGCGAAGACCTGGCCGATTATCTGGACCACCGTCGCCTGGCCCGGGCGAAGCAGGCGGGGCTGACGGACTATACCGCCTACGGCATGACCCTGCGGCACCTCTCCCGGGTGATCTGTGACGCCGTCTTGGACCGCGCCGCCGTGGGCAAGAACTACGGCGTGCTGGTGATTCCCGAAGGGGTGCTGGAGTTCATCAACGAGATTCAGGTCTTCATCATCAAGCTCAACACCATTATCGCCAATTACAACAAAACCCACGACCGCGATTTCCACACCGCTTTTCCCACTCTGGGCGAGAAACTCGAGTACCTGCGCCGACTGGTGCGCGGCATCCGCCAGGACGTCTTTTACAGCCTGTGGAACGCCCGCGATGATGAATTGTTCAACGATATCCCCGAGTTTTTCCAGGAAGGGCTCTTGACCGAACGAGACAGCCACGGCAATTTCCAGTTCTCTCAAGTCAAAACCGAGGAGGTGCTGCTGGAAATGGTGAAGGATTACCTGGTCATTTTGAAGGAGAAGGGGCGCTATAAGGTCGGCATCGAGCAGAGCCAGTTCATCAAGACCCTGCAGAAGGGAAGGCTAGAGCCGGAGCGCTACGGACCGGTTCTTTTCAGCAACTGGCAGCAGGCCCCCTACCTGATGGTGAAACCGACCATCATCTCCAAAAAAACCCTCCGCAACGCGCTGGTCAAAGCCGGCTTTTTGGGAGACGGCGATGCCGTTCCGGCAGCCATCGAGAAGGTCTTCACTCAGTCGGTCCCCAATTTCAAAACCCAGACCCACTTTTACGGCTACGACGGCCGGGGCAGTGACCCCACACGGTTTGATTGCATTTACACCTACAACCTGGGCCAGACCGCTTTCAGCCTGATCGCCAACGGTGCCACCGGTCAGATGGCGGCCATCTTGAACCTGGAGCAGGATTTTTCCCGCTGGCAACCCATCGGCATCCCCATCGCACCGCTGATGCGCCTGGAAGAGCGCAAAGGCCGGCTCGAACTGGTGCTCGAAAAAAGCGTGGTGAACCTGAACTCACCCGCTTTCCGGGTGGTCAAAGCCTTTCGTGACAAATGGCTGGCGGCTGCCCCCGGGGAGGATCACTACCGTCACCCGGGACCGATCCGCTTTACCGGCAGCAGCGAGGAGAACCGCCCCATCACCTTGTTGATCAATGCCTTGGGCGGCCACCTCGCCTCAACCGACACACCGGCCGGCTAGTGTCCATCCAAAAACGAGGAATTTTAGTCGAGATCAAGGCATGCGAAAAATTTTACCACAGGCATATAGTTGATATTCCGAGGATAAAATTTTGAGCATAACGCCGATATCGGGCCAAATAACCGTTTATGGATGGACACTGGCTAAGGGCAGGCGATGGGACCAGGCTGTGACCGCAACGACGACAAAAAGGACCGATAGACCATGAAATCCCTTCAGGTCGCTTTCAAAGAAACGGCCCTGACGATCGACCCGATCGAAACGGCGACCCCGGAGCTCTGGGAAAAGGTTTGTGACCGCTATGACAACGATGTGCGACGGATCATGGACGTAGCCGACCAAGCGGGCTACACGGCGCTTTATGCCTGCTACGATGAGAACAACCAGCCGGTTTACTATCTGGTGGAAGAGAGCGCGGCCTTAACCCGATTGCGCCGAAAAATCTTTCTTGGCAAGCTGGGGCAGCAGATGGAATAGAGGGTCCCGACCCAAAGGGCCAGGTTTTCTATCGCTAACCTGGCCCGGCAGGATCCGCCCGGCAGGGGGAGGGACCCGGGCGGTTGGGCTCAGCCGCCGTTGATGTGATGGCGCAGTTTTCCCGAGCATTTGAAGGTCACCACCCGGCGCTCACGCAGGATCAGCTCGGAACCGGTGGCCGGGTTTCTGCCCCGGCGCCGCTGTTTTTCCCTCACGCAAAATTTCCCAAAGCCGGACACGAGCACATCCTCTCCCCTTTCGAGGCAACCTTTAATGATTTCAAGCAGCGATTCGACGGTCTCGCTGGACTTTTTTTTGGTAAAGCCCAGATCGTTCACCGTTGCGACGATGTCATTCTTGGTCAATGCCATAAGGCCTCCCAAAAGCAAAGATTGCCGGTTGCCGGGTCTGAATCATGACCGGTTTTCCGATCACGGGCTCGGGTACGCTGAAATCACTCCCGCCTGTCGAGCCTCATTTTTACCCGGTGAGCCCCGACCATTCGTACGGCGACGTCCCATGGCCGCCGGATCAACGCGGGTAATTGCCGTGGGCATACACATAGTCGTAGCAGTAGGACTGGTACTCGAGGTCGGGTTTGGCTGCCGCCTCCGGCTCGGAATCGACACTCTTTTCGAGGCGCGCCAGCCACTGCGACCGGGCATAATCGTACAGGACATCCCGGATGAGTTGTGGTGCTTCGCTGATTTCGGGGTTGTTTTGAACAAACAGCAGCACAGCATCGATGACCGCTTTGACATTGCGAATATATTCGCTGGCATCCATCCGGTACTCGGTGGAGACGTCCAAAAACACGGTCAGCAGCGTTTTGGCGGTACCCTCAACCGCATCGATACAGTTCATACCCCTCCGATCCTGGCCCCCGACCCCGGTTTGGGGCCACCCGTGCGAACCCCCGGCTTTTCCAAAACGCTTTGTTCAATGAAATCATATGGCTATTGTAAATATACGTTAGACCGCCTGATGTCAAGTTCATAACTGCAGCCGGCGGCGACCCGGCCCGCAGGGACCGATTCTTTGCGGCATCGCACGCCCAAACCCGTTTGAGGAACCAACCCTGCATTGACTTTTTTTTGGTGGTCGGAAATAGTCGGCCGATTCACCCGAATCCCGAAATCGAGCACGCTTCCAGACCATGCCAACACAGCCGACCATCACTGAATTTTTTTACCGCCATCTCTATCCACGAGCCGGCCTGCTGCTGGTCCGGCTCCTTTCGCGGACCTACCGCTATCAGCTGGTGGACGCGCAGCATGAACAGCAAGCCCTGCAAACCCACGGCAGCGCGGTTTATGCCGCCTGGCATCAACGGTTTTTCCCGGGCATCGCCTTCTTTGACAGCCGCCAGCCCATGGCCATCATGATCAGCCGGAGCCGGGACGGCGAGATGGCCGCCCGGGTGGCCGACATCCTCGGGTATCGCCCGGTGCGCGGTTCGTCCTCCAGGGGCGGCGTCGGTGCGCTTAAAACCTTGCGGTCGCTTACCCGGCAGGGATTTCGCGTCGGCCACATCGTCGACGGCCCCCAGGGACCTTTTGGGGTGGTCAAGCCCGGCCTGCTCACCATCTCACAATTCTCAGGCGCACCCATCGTGCCGGTCATCACCTCGGCTCAGCGGTGCTGGACCGTCAACAGCTGGGACCGCTTCATGATTCCCAAGCCCTTCTCCCGGGTCTTCATCCGCTTCGCACCGCCCACCGTTGTCCCCCGCCGGCTGGACCCCGAGGGCTTCGAAGCCCTTCGTCAGGATGTTGAAAAACAGATTAAAGATCTGACCACCCAGACCGATAACTGGTGGAGAAGCCCTGAAATCATTGCAGGTTATTTTGACTGAACGCCTCGTCAAACGCGGCGCGCCACCCCTGGAAGCACATGACGGACGCCCCCCTGCCCCGAACCGGCACTCACCTGCCGGACCCGCCCTCAGCGCGGATCTATCTCGATTTTTATCGCTTGGCCCAAGCGCCCTTTTCCATCACGCCGGACCCGGGGTTTTTCTACTACACCCGATGCCATCAGCAGGTTCTCGACAAAAAAATCACCTACGCGATAGAGAGCCGGATGGGATTGACCCTGCTGACCGGGGAGGTCGGCACCGGCACACCGATGGGGAAATTGATTTTTTTTCATCAGGCCGGTGTTTTTTCGGGATGAGGGTCAAGTTTTGACTTTCCTCACCAATATGCTAATTATGGTTGGGTGAGCTGGGCTGACGGGATCGGAGCCCATGCCGGACCGGTCGACGCCGGTGATGGGTGTGGGTTCAGCGTTGTTTCAAAAACGGCAATCAGAGAGGCGTTTGATATGAAACCATTTTGGCCGGCCAGCGTTGCCATCGCCCTGATTTTGTTCGGATGCGCAGGGATCCGGGTCAGTCAGGACTACGACCCGGCCACGAACTTCGGGCCGTTGGACACCTACGACTGGGCTGCGCCGACCCAGGAGAAGACCGGCGACTGGCGGATCGACAACCCCTTGCAGGATGCCCGCATCCGGGCGGCGGTGGATCGCGTGCTGACCGAAAAGGGCTTCCGACGCGCAAACGACGAGGCCCCGACCGTTAGGGTCCGCTATCAGTACATGCTGCGCCGAAAACTGGAGTCGGACGCATCCAGCGGCGGCATCGGCTTCGGTGTCGGCAGCTACGGGCGCTATGGCGGAATCGCCTTCGGCACCGGCGGCAGCGTGCGCGAATACGATGAAGCGTCGCTGATCCTCGACCTGGTGGACCCCGCAACGGACGCGCTGCTCTGGCGCGGCAGCGGCACCCATCGATACACCGAATACGATGATCCGTTAAAAGCCACCGCCGCCATCGACCAGCTGGTTGAGAAGATCTTGGCACAGTTTCCACCGCGAAAATAGGCGGGCGCGTGACGGTCACCTGAACCGAAACCAGCCACGGATGGTTGATGCCGGCGGCCACGACCGCAGCCCGGGGCAAGGCCATGCAATAAGGATCCCGGCATGAGACGCCGGCAGCCGCGGACCATATATATAGGGAGCACGGTTGAGTCTATTCTTCGACAAGCGGGACCACGATCTTCTCCAGATCGTAAACGGCGTCCTGAGCCGATCCAGCCCCGATGGATTGGGCAAAAAAAACCTGTTTCCCTGGTTCCACCCCCATGGCATCAAGGAGTTGGCCGAAACCCGCGGCCTGCGCATCGCCTATGCCGTCATCCACCTGTTGGAGTCTCTGGAGGCGGGAGATCTGGAGGACCGGCTCAGCGCTCTGCGCTGCCTTCGTGACGAGGTGCTGCACGCCTCGGCCGGCAGCCTGCCCAAAAACGCCGCCCGGGTGCTCCTCTCCATCATGAAGGATCTGATCCGGGCCCATGGCAACGAGATCGAGCAGCTCAAACTGGCCCATGATTTTCGACGCACAGCCAGCGGAAAACCCAACATCGTCCGCAAAATGCTGCAGCGCTACCACTTGCTGGAGATGCCGGAAGCCTGGAACCAGCTGGCCTTCGACGATCACGTGCACGACATCAACACCAAGGGTCGTAAATCCGCCTCCCATTTGATCATGGACGCCTGGATCAAGGGCATCCGGCGACTGCGGGTGATCTACTACCATTTCATCGATCCCTCATCCGCCGCGGAGTTGTTCGAGGCCGCCCAGATAATGGGGGTTGAAATCCGCATCGGCATCGAGTTCTCGGCCCGGTTCAGAGATCGATACATCCAATTGATCATTGTTCCCCGGGGTTTTGCCGATGCCCAGTCCTTTCTGTGTTTCCTGGCCGAGAACCCGGTCAGCCTGCTCATGGACCAGGGCCGCGACGTCGCCCGTTACCACCGGCGAACTATTTTGACGATTCTCGACGCGTTCAATCGCATACACCGACCGGCCATCAACAGCGCCCTGGGTTTGGAGATGCCGGCTTTGGACGAAAGCGGGTTTTTGCGGTTTGTTCACCCCGGGCAGCCGTCCATGCTGCACCTGGCCAAATACATCCACCACCAGCTGCTCCCGCTGATGAAGCGTCGGGTGACGGTGCTGCAATCGGAATGGGCCGGCAGCGACGAAACCCGGCGGGCGGCGGCCGCCTGCCTGGTGGAACGGATGAACCGGCTCGATTCGGAGGCCATCCTGGAGCAGTTTCTTGGGCCGGGGGCCAACCCCGACATCCCGGACCCCAACCGGGTCCACCTGGACCCGGATGGTCCCGAACTGCTGCGCCTGACCCCCCGCCAGCTGCTCGACCGGGTCACGGGCCTGCGCACCGGCTACCGGGTCACCTTGAACTTGACGGACCTGGCACCCGAAGACGTGGTGGAGGTGCTCTACGACTGCGAGGGGCTGATCAGCCGGCTGGAAATCTTCAACCTCAAGGACCACACCGCTGCAAAGACCGGCCACATCCGGGAGATCAGCGAAATTCAGCTGGCCCTCAACGAAGGCGACACCATCGCCCTCAAGCGGGCCATCCGTAGAATTATCGGGCGGCTGGCCACCGCCAAACCCTTTGCGGGCAAGACCGAGCGCATCGAAAAGCTGAGTGTCATCCTTCACGACATCTCCGCTTTTGCGGCCATGTACGGCGCCACGCACCTCAAACCCAGAATCGGCAGCGATTCAACCGGGCGATCCCCGGGCATGTTCGGCATGGGCTTGGCCATCCTGGATACCCTGCCGACCAGCGCCCGCCGGTTGTGCAGCAGCCCCCGGCAGGTGGCGTTTTTGAAATTGCCCCCTGCGGGCGGCGACGCATCGGACCCACCCACCAACACCAGGCGCAGCGTCATTCCCTTCAGAATCCCGGTTTACAAACGTATCACCCAGATTGCCTACCCAAGCCCCAAAGCATCCCAGGGGATCGAGCAGCGCCTGCTGCAACTTCTGCCCGCGCTCAATCTGCTGGGGAAGCGCCGCCAGGTGGATTGGCTGGTCCAGGACCACCTAACCCGCATAGAACCGCAAGGAAACATCGTCACCCTGGGAGGCGTCTCCGCTCAGTCGGACAATGGCCTGCGGCTGGCGTGCGGATCGGATCGTCCCGCCCGGCCGCGGCTCTCACCCTTTTACCTCAACAGTTCCCTGCGCAACGGCCTGAAAATCCTGCTGGGGTTCACACCGGCCTTTTTAACCTTCTATCTGACCCACTCCTGGTGGGTGCTGGCCTATCTGGGGGGGGTCATCTGGTTCGGCATCACCGGGGTGAGGAACATCCTCCAGTCGGTGCTGGGGGGCGGGGGCATCCGGCGGTCGCCGCTGCTGCGCTGGGATGATTATGTCAACTGGGTCAGGATATCCGACTCGCTGCTCTTTACGGGGTTTTCGGTGCCGCTGCTGGACTATCTGGTCAAAACCCTTATGCTGCAGCAACTCATGGGCATCACGACGGCGACCAACCCCATCGCTCTTTACAGCGTGATGGCGCTGGTCAACGGCATTTATCTCTCCAGCCACAATTTGTTTCGGGGGTTTCCACGGGGTGTGGTTGTCGGGAATTTTTTCAGGAGCGTGCTCTCCATACCCATCGCCCTGCTCTTCAACATCCTGGTCGGATTCCTGCTGGGGTTGTTCGGAGTGGCGGGCATCGACGGGCACCTCCAGAAATGGGCCGCCGTCATCTCCAAGGGAGCATCGGACAGCGTGGCCGGGATCATCGAGGGAACGGCGGACCGCTTCAGCAACCTTCGGACCCGTTTCCAAGATTACGCCGATACGTTGTCGCAGCTTTTCGACACCTACGGCCGATTGGAGGTGCTGCTGCCCGAACTGAACATGTGGGAAACCCTTGAAGCCATCGGGGAAGACCGTTTCCATGCCAACACCGACGCCAAGGATTTGGAAAAACTCATCATCCTCGGGTCGCTCGACCTGCTTTATTTCTGGATGTACCAGCCCCGGGCCCGCACCGCCATGGCCTACCTGTCCAAAGTTCTCTCCGACGACGAACAGCGCGTTCTGCTCGGCTGCCAGGCCATCCTGAAACGGGAGCGCCAGATCAGTCAACTGTTCATCAATGGGGTGATGGGAAAGAACTTTTCAAAGGGGCTCTCATTTTACCTGCAGTATGCACCGGGTTATCTCCGGGCCATGGAGCGACTGTTCGCAACGCAGTCGGCACCCATAGCCGACCGGGGCTGACCCGCCGGTCGCCGCAGACCCGTCATTCGGCAGCGGGTTTAAAAAACCGCAGCAGACCGGTTTGCTCCCAGCGCCACCCTTTTTCCTTCATGCAGGCCCTGATCATTTTCATTTCGTCGTATTGGTCATGGGTGTCGGGCTCGCTGCGAACCACCTCTCTGGCCCACACCTGGCAGGCTTGGTGGTCGGCGGCCCATTCCCGCTCGCTTTTGGTCGGGTGAACCGGTTGGTGGGTGCAGGAAAGGGCGGCGATCCATGTCACCGTGACCACCACCGAGATCCAGCAGCATCGCTTTCTCATCGACTTGCCTTTCAGCCCGCAGGGCCGCTTAGCGATCCGCCGGCAGCGCCTCGATCTCGTCCAGGAAGCGGCTGCGGGGATTGAACTGTCCTTTGCGGAAACTGGCGGCGGTGATGTAAAGACGGCATGCCGCCCGGGTCACCGCCACGTACATCAGCCGCCGCTCTTCTTCCAGGTCTTCGACTCGGTCCATGGATCGCCAATGGGGAAATAGCTGTTCTTCACAACCGATCACGAACACCGTGTCAAACTCCAGCCCCTTGGCCGCGTGAACGGTGGAGAGGTAGACGCCGCTGACGTCGGTTTCTTCTTGTTTGTCCTCCCGGACCAGGGCCGCCTCTTCCAAGTAGTCCACGATGGTCTCTTTCTGGGAAGCGACGTGAATCAACTGCTCGATGTTTTCCTGGCGCGCAGTCAGATCCATGGAATGGGCTCGGGTGTAGCTCTCCAGGTAATCCATGTAACCGGTTCGGGCGATGGTCCGCCGCAGGGCCTCATCGGGCCGCAGCTCGCGGATATCATCCAGCAGGGCCAGCAGATCCCCCACCGTCCGGACCAGTCGCGGGGTGAGGGTCTGCGCGGCAACCGCCCGGCGCGCCGCCTCCTTCAGGCTCATGGTTGCGCTGCGCACCTGTAAGATCTGCGCCACGGCCCCGGGCCCGACACCCCGCTTGGGGGTATTGAGGATGCGCTCAAAGGCAGGGTCGTCCTTTTCGAACACCGCGGCGGTGATGTAGCAGTTCAAGTCCAGGATCTCCATGCGCTCAAAAAACCCCTTGCCGCCCATCATCTGGTAGGGAATCTGGGCCCGGCGGAAGGCCTGTTCGAAAGGCAGCGAGCAGAACTTGGTGCGGTAGAGCACCACCATCTGGTGATAGGAGATCCCCATGCGGACCAGGCTGCCAATGCGGTCCGCCACCCAGCGGGCCTCCTCCTGATCACTGAAAAATTCATGGATCTCCACCACCCCGCCCTCGGTCTCGGCAAAGCAGGCCTTTTGCATGCGGCTTTCATTGTGCCCGATGATGCGGTTGCCGAGTTGCACGATCTCGTCGGCCGAGCGGTAGTTCCGCTCCAACCGAAAAATCTGCGCCCCCTGGTATTTTTGCTTGAAGGAGAGGAAATGGCCGACGTTGCTCATTCGGAAGGAGTAGATCGACTGCCAGTCATCACCCACGGCGAAAAGGTTCCCGTTTTTGATCAGCAGGCCGGTGATCTCCTCGTTCAGGTCGTTGGTGTCCTGATATTCGTCGCACAGGATGTATTCAAACCAGGCCTGGTAGCGCTGCCGGATTTCCAGTTGATCCCGGAGCAAGTTGCGGGTCAGGAGCAGTATGTTGTCAAAATCGACGGCGTTGGCCGCCTTGAGCACGGCTTCGTAGCGTTCGTAGACATCGATCAGCCGGATGGCGCCCTGCCGGGGGTGGCGGTCGAAATAGGCCGCGGGATCGCCGCTGTTCTTGGCGTTGGATAGTTTACCCAGCACGGCCGGGGCGTGTTTTTTATCGAAATTCAGTGCCAGCAGCACCGCCTTGACCGCTTTTTGCTGGTGATAGGCCGTGAATACCTGCAGGGGACGGTCATAACCCAGCCGGTGGCCATGTTCCTTAAGGATCTGGAAACAGGCCGAGTGGTAGGTCCTGACCCAGGGAAAACGCTGCCGCCCCATTCCGGTCAAGTGGATCAGGCGGCCCCTCATTTCGTCGGCGGCCTTGTTGGTGAAGGTAATTGCCAAAATCCGTTCCGGAGACATGCCCGACGCCACCAGGTGGGCGAATTTGGCGGTCAGGGTGCGGGTTTTTCCCGAGCCGGCGCCGGCCACCACCAAGGCCGGCGAACCGGTATGTTCCACAGCGGCCTGCTGCTGGGGTGAAAGTTGCATCGATGATCCCTCCTGTAACGGCTGCCGGGGGCAACCGACCGGGGTGACGGTAGGGCCGAAAAGTCCGGCGACTGTAAACGACGGTTGCAAATAGGGTGCGGGTTGCGCTAATAAGGCGGCCCATCACTGAATGTCCGCCGCGCCGGCTTTCAAAAAAAACGGGCTCCCGCGAAACCGATGGGGGAACCCGGTAAATGCTGCCGTGGAGCCGGCGCGCGGACTTGAACCGCGGACCTGCTGATTACGAATCAGCTGCTCTACCAGCTGAGCTACGCCGGCTGAAAACAAAACGACCGAGTATCGTGTTTAGGAATCAAAAGCAAGCAAAAAGTACCGTGGAGGGCCTGATCCACAGCATTGCCGAACGCACGGGACCCATCGTGGTCACCGGCTTGAACGGCAGCGCCGGCGCGCGTCTGGCCGCGGCCGTCCGGCGGCGGCTCACCACACCCGTTCTGGTGGTCACGGCATCGGCCAAAGCGGCCGAACAGCGGCTGGCCGAAATCAATTTCTTTTGCGCTGCTGCGGATCGCCCCGCGATTGTTTTTCCGGCCTATCACATCTCCGCGTTCAAATTCATCTCCTACCACAATGAGACGGCGGCCCACCGCATCCGGACGCTGTACACCATGCTCACGGAACTCGCTGCGCCGGTCGTCGTTACCACGGCTTCCGCCCTCTGCCAGCGCCTGATTCCCAAATCCGTGCTGGCCGACTTTGCGGAACTGATTGTGGCCGAAGAGGAGATCGAACCGGACCGGCTGGTGGCCAAACTGGTGGCCGGTGGGTATACCCGCAGCGTGGTGGTGGAGGAGCCGGGGGATTTTTGTGTCCGCGGCGGCATCATCGACATCTTTTCACCGCTCTACGACAACCCCCTGCGCATCGAATTGTTTGGCGATTTTGCTGAAAGCATCCGTCACTTTTCCCCGGCCGACCAACGCAGCCTCAATCCGGTAACCGAAGCGGTGATTCTGCCGGCCCGGGAAGTGACCCTGGAAAAAAGCCGCCTGGATGCCATCGTCGGTCGGTTCCGCAAACGGGCGCTGGAGCAGGAACTCCCACGCACCACCATCCGGAATATCGTCCAGCGCATCAAGGAGCGGGGGGTTTTCCCCGGTATCGAAAGCCTGACTCCGCTGATCTACGAACGTATGGACACCCTCTTCGACTACCTGCCCGCCGATACGGTCGTGATCGCCGAAAACCCGGCCGAATTGGCTCAGTCCGCTGAAAAGAGCCTGCAGCTGGCCCGGGTGAATTACAACAAGGCCTGCGACGGGCAGCAATTGTGCGTGGAACCGCAGGACCTGTTCGCAACCTGGGAGGAAATCCAGGCCGATTTGACCGCCAGGCGATCAGTCGCGCTGACGCCGCTGGCGATCACGGGCGGTGATGATCGCGCGAGCGTTGCAGCCGATGTTGCCGACACCGGCGACCTGGTGCGGATCATGGAGCAGGCCCGCCAGAGCGACCAGCCGGCGGCTCCCCTGGTGCGGTGGATTGCGGCCCAACGGGAAGCGGGTTACACCACGGTGATGGTTTGTGAAACCAATCGCCAAATCGGCCGTCTGGCAGCCATTTTGGCCCCCCATGGCGTGGAGGCGGTCACCGGCCAAACCTTTCCTTGGCAGCTTCGTCCGGGCGCACTCCTCATTTGTCGAGGCAATCTGTCAACCGGGTTCATCTGGCCGGCGGATGGCCTGGCCGTGGTCACCGAAGCCGAGGTGTTCGGCCCCGGGGTCCGGCATACCGCGCGCCGCCGGGAAACCGTGCGCAGCGAACTGCTGACTTTCTCCGATCTCAAGCAGGGCGATCTGGTGGTCCACGACGAACACGGCATCGGCCAATACGAAGGGTTGGTCAAACTGAACCTGGAGGGCACGGTCAACGACTATCTCCTGATCGCCTACCGCGACGGCGACCGGCTCTATCTGCCGGTGGACCGCATGGGCCTGATCCAGAAGTACATGGGCGTGGAGGGGGCCATGCCGGCCCTGGACAAGATGGGCGGCCGGTCCTGGGAGCGCGCCAAGGAAAAAGTGCGCCGATCTGCTGAGAAAATCGCCGGGGAGCTGCTCGCCATCTACGCCCAGCGCAAGGTCAATGCCGGCCATGGCTTTGGTGCCGCCGACAGCCGCTTTGCCGCCTTCGAGGCCGATTTCCCATACGAGGAGACCCCCGATCAACGCAAAGCCATCGACGACGTTCTCGCGGACATGCACCACCCCAGCCCCATGGACCGTCTGGTGTGCGGTGATGTGGGCTACGGCAAAACCGAGGTGGCCCTGCGGGCCTCGTTTCTGGCTGTCAGTGAAGCCAAACAGGTGGCCCTGCTGGTGCCCACCACGGTGCTGGCCGAACAGCACTACGCCACCTTCATCCGCCGTTTTGAGGCTTACCCGGTCCAGGTGGCCTGCCTGAGTCGTTTCCGATCCCGTGCCGAGCAGCGCCGCATCGTGGAGGATTTGAAAAAGGGCCGCGTCGACATTGTCATCGGCACCCACCGCCTGCTTCAGAAGGACGTGGCCTTTGCCGATCTGGGGCTTTTCATCATTGACGAGGAGCAGCGCTTCGGGGTTCGGCACAAGGAAAAAATCAAGCGGCTGCGCACTTCCGTGGACGTGTTGGCCCTGACGGCCACACCCATTCCAAGAACCCTGCATCTCTCCATGATGGGGATCCGGGACATCAGCATCATATCGACCCCGCCGGATCAGCGCCATGCCATCATCACCTACGTGTGCGAGTTCAACGACACCGTGGCAAGCGAGGCCATCCGCGGTGAGCTGGCCCGGGGCGGCCAGATCTTTTTTGTGCACAACAACGTCCACAGCATCGACCGTATGGCCGACTATCTTCACGCCCTGGTGCCCGAGGCACGCCTGGCCGTGGCCCACGGACAGATGGCCGAGGAGGCGTTGGAGGCGGTAATGATGCGCTTCCTCAAACGGGAAGTCGACCTGCTGGTGTGCACGACCATCATCGAATCAGGCATCGATGTGGCCACGGCCAATACCATCCTGGTGAACCGGGCGGACCGCTTCGGTCTGGCCCAGATCTACCAGCTGCGCGGTCGGGTGGGCCGATCGGAGGAGCAGGCCTACGCCTACCTTTTCATCCCCGAGGAGAGTCGGCTGGGTCCGGACGCCCAAAAACGCCTCAAGGTGCTCATGGAACACAGCGACCTGGGATCCGGTTTCCAGATCGCCATGAACGACCTCAAAATCCGGGGTGGTGGAGCCATTCTGGGGGCCTCCCAATCGGGCCACATCGCCGCCGTGGGCTACGACATGTTCCTCAAACTGATGCAAGAAGCCGTGGCCCAGATCAAGGGCGAAACCAGGACCGAAGGATTGGAACCGGAAATCAATCTCCCCATGTCGGCTTACCTAGCCGAAGACTATGTCGCCGATATCGACCAGCGGCTCTCGATCTACCGCCGTCTGGCCAAGATGCGGGACCTCAAGGAGATCGCCGCCCTGAAAGAGGAGCTGGCGGATCGTTTCGGACCGCCGCCGTCGGAGACCGAGAACCTGCTGCTCAAGATCATGCTGCGGGTGCTGTCGCTCCGTGCCGGGGTCAAACGATTGGACCTGGTCGGCCGGCAGCTGTCTCTGGCCTTCAGCGAAATCCACCAGCAGCAGCCGCTGGGCATGATCGAGATGATCAGCGCCGCCAAAACGGACGGCCGCTTCACTCCGGACCACCTTTTCAAGGCGACCCTGGCCAAGGCCCCCCCCCTGATCCTGATGGCCCAGACGAAAAACATCTTGATCGAAATTGCACAACATGTTAACCCCTGAAGGCTCATGGAGATCATATCTGGAAAGGTTGCAATAAGTTATACACCAAGCCCCCAGCTGACCCAAAGATGCCGCTGCTTCCGGGCAACCCGGACCTGCCTGGCCATCTGGTCGGTGGTGTTGACGGTATGGGCGGGTTGTTCGGGGCCGGACCATGCCGCCCATCATCAGGACCCCCTGATTCGCTCCAATGGGTGGATCGTAACCCTGGCCCAATTTGAACGCGCCTTCGAGGCGGCCCGCATCTCCTACGGCGACGATCGGTCGATGGAACCGGAATTGATGCACAATGCCCGCCTGCGCCTGCTGAACCAGATGGTGGATGAGCTGATGGCTGAACGCCGGGCCGAGGAGCTGGGGGTCACGCTGAACGACAACGAACTCGAGAGCGTCATCCAGACGATGACAAAGGACTACCCCGAGAACGAATTCGAACAACTGCTGCTGGAAAGCGCGATCCCCTTCAGCCTGTGGAGAGAGCGCCTGCGGGCAAGGCTGCTGATGGAAAAGGTCATCGAGCGGGAGTTGGTTCAACCTTTGACCATCACCGTGCAGGAGATCGAGGCCTTCTACCAGGCCAACGAAACCAGCTTTACCGTCGGGGGGGAGCACCCGACCGATCTGGATTTGAAACGTCAGATTGTCGAACTGTTGCGGCGGGAGAAGGTGGAAGCCGCCTACCCCGGTTGGATGGCGGATCTGCGAGACCGCTTTGGAATAGAAATCAACTGGGAGTTGTGGGCCCAGTCCCAAACCCCTGAAATCGGGCCCATTGATCAGGACAAGGACTCTTTGCCGTGAGACGCCATCTCTTTTTGGGAATGCTGATCGGAGTCGTGATGCTGGCCCCCCAGGCCCCGGCGACCGCTTCGGCAACGGCCCAGGTGGTGGACCGGATCGTGGCCGTGGTCAACGAAGAGATCATTTTGCTGTCTGAACTCCAGGATCGCCTGGAACCGTTCGCTCAACGCATCCGTCAGCAGGGGTTCGACCCAGGCCAAGAGCGGCAGATGCTCTTCAAGGTGCGCGAGGAGATCATCAACCGCCTGGTGGATGAAAAGCTCACCGACCAGGAGATCAAGCGCAATGACATCCAGGTCAGCCAAGACGAGGTTGACAACGCCATCGAACGCATCAAGGCGGCTAATTACTTCACCGATGAAGACCTGCGCCAGTTTCTAGAACAGGAACAGATGACCATGGAACAGTATCGGGAAACCATCAAGGAACAGATTCTGCGCACCCGACTGGTCAACTACCAGGTCAAATCCAAGATCGTCATTACCGAGGCCGAGATCCAGGCCTACTATGACCGCAACCCCGATATTTACGGCGGAAAGCGGCGTTACCATCTTAGAAACATCCTGATGCGCGTTCCCGGCTTTTCCACCGATGCCCAAAGGGCGGCCGTGCTGGAAACCATGCAACAGCTCCGAGCGCGGGCTGAGGCCGGAGCGTCCTTTGCGGATCTGGCCCGAACCTACAGCCAGAGCCCGGCTGCTGCAGACGGTGGCGATATCGGCGAGTTTGAAGAAGAGACCCTTTCGCCCCAAATACGGGCGGCGCTCGAGGGTTTGGAGCCGGGAGGGACAACGGCCGTGCTGGACACGGATCAGGGCTTCCAGCTCCTTTTTTTAGAAGCGATCCGTCGGACCGAAGGAAAACCGCTCGATCAGGTCAGGGAGGAGATCCACCAGTCCCTTTTTGACGAAGTGGTAGAAAAGAGATTCGCGTCCTGGCTGGAAGCACTGCGCAGTCAGTCGCATATCAAAATCGTCAACTAACATCGACAGCACCGCCCTTGGACTCAGCGCGACAACGCCATGGCACCGGAAAGCAATCAGGACACATTCGGAAGCTACCTGAAGAGCTTTCGGCACAAACGGGAACTGGCAATCGAAACGGTGGCCGACGCAACCAGAATCGCCGTTCACTGTCTCAAGGCCATGGAGGCCGATGCCCACGACCGGCTGCCGCCGCCAGCCTACGTCAAAGGCTTCATCCGCAGCTATGCCCAGGCTGTGGGAGCCAACGCCGATGTGGCCCTGAACCTCTACCTGTCCGATCTTGAGCACCAGGCGACCACCCGCCGGCAGCATCTGAAACGGCGGGCCAAACTCGGAGCGCTGCGCCGCACATGGATGACGGCGGGATTGATCGTCAGCATTTTGCTGCTGGTCCGCTACAGCGACATTTTTTTTGACCCGGCAGTGCCGCCGCACGCCGAGGCCATCGTCGAAACGGCCCTGCCCCTGCCCTCGACCATCGGGCCGGCCGGCGCCGACAGCCGCCCCGCCCCCAAAGCGCCCCAGGAGAAGCTGCAGCTAAAGGTCATCGCTGTGGAGAAAACCTGGTTGAAAGTGATTGTGGACGCCCAAAATGCCCGCTCCTACGACCTCAAACCCGAGGAGATCCTGGAGCTGGAAGGAACCCAGCGCTTCAATCTGATGATTGGCAACGCCACCGGTCTGCAGATTTTTCTCAACGGCCAGCCGGTCAAGCTCTTTGGGGGCAGCGGCCAAGTAGTTAGCCTGAACATTCCCTGAACCCGTAACGAGTGCCAAAAAAGCAACTCCCATGCCACAGGATCGACAAAAAATTCTGACCGTCAGCGTCAAACGGCTGTTGCGTCGCGGTGCCAGCAGCCGCCTGAATAAGATCGTCAACAAAACCCATGGCGCGGATCTTTCGATCCTTTTCCGCAGCCTGCCGCTGCCGGATCAGCGCCTGCTGTTCGACATGATCGAGGATGTGGAACACAAAGGCATCCTGCTTAGTGAACTGGATGAAGACCTTTTGGTTCAACTCATCGGCGGCATGGATTTGGACGCGGTCGCGGCGGTCCTGGAAGCAATGGCCAACGACGACGTGGCCGACCTGCTCAGCCAACTCCCTGAAGAGACCACCAACAACCTGCTCAAACGCATGCACAAGGAGGGATCCGACGAAGTCGAAGGCCTGATGCGCTTCCCAGACGACACCGCCGGCGGCATCATGAACCCCGACTTCATCGCCTTGAACCAGGAGATCACCGCCAAGGAGGCCATCGAGCGCATCCAGAAGGAGTTCGCCGATGTCGAGATGCCCTTTTATCTCTATGCGGTGGACGAATACGGCAAACTGGTGGGCGTCTGCTCCCTGCGACAGCTGGTGGTGGTCAAACCCCACACACCCCTGAAGACCTTCATGACCACCGATGTCCTTTCGGTACAAACCCACATGGATCAGGAAGAGGTGGCCAAACTGGTGGCCCGCTATGACATCCTGGCCGTGCCGGTGGTCGACGACGGCCACCGCCTGGTCGGTATCGTCACCGTGGACGACGTGATCGATATTTTCCGCGAGGAGGCCACCGAGGATATCTTGAAGATGGCCGGCGTCGGTGAGGAGTTCGTCGAGACCAAAAGCATCCTCAAAAGCACCCGCATTCGCCTGCCCTGGCTCTTCGCCAGCTGCCTGGGCGGCCTTTTCGCCTTTTTCGTGATCGGCCAGTTCGAAGAGAGTCTGCAAAAGGTCGCCTACCTGGCCGCCTTTATTCCAGTCATCATGGGCATGGGCGGCAACATCGGCACCCAGACCTCCACCATCGTGGTCCGCGGCCTGGCCACCGGACGCATCCACACCCGCGATCTCTGGTCGGTGGTGTGCAAGGAGCTGACCATCGGCGTGGTGCTCGGCCTTACCTACGGCCTGCTGGTCGGGTCCGTTGCCCAGCTGGCGTACAGCACACTGATGCTGGCAATTGCGGTCTGCCTGGCGGTCATCAGCTCCATGACCATCGCGACGCTGGTCGGATCCGGTGTTCCCATGCTCCTGGCGCGAATCAATATCGATCCGGCCGTCGCCACGGGGCCTTTTGTGACCACCGCCATCGACATCATCAGCGTCTACTTCTATTTTGCCATCGCCACTCACCTCCTCGGCATCTGAGAAACATGGCCAGTCTGACTACCCCCGCCATTTTGCTTCGCCGCATCGCATTCGGCGACCACGATCTGATCGTGACCCTGTTTACCCGCCTGCAGGGAAAGACCAGCGCCATTGCCAAATCCGCCAAAAAGAGTGTCAAACGCTTTTCCGGGGTGCTGGAACCGTTCTCGCGGCTAAATGTGGTCCTGGCCCAGGGGCGCGGTTCCGGCATGCCGGTCCTGCAGGAGGCCTCCCTTGCCGATCCGTTTTTTAAGATCCGCGAAGAGATCCTGAAAACGGCCTACGCCAGCTATTGGGCCGAACTGATCGATCTGTGGCTGGCCGAGGGAGAGCCCCAGGAAACCCTCTATGGGCTGACCTTGCACGTACTGGCCGAACTGAATCGGGGAGAGACCCCGGCCGAGGTGCTCAGCATCCTTTTTCAGATGCGCTTTTTATCGCTGGCGGGGTTGCGACCCAATTTCGAAAGCTGTCATGCCTGCAAGACCGCTCTGGACCAGATTCGGCATGCCTCGGTCATCTCGGACCTGGGCAGCGGGGGCATCGCCTGCCCCACCTGCGGGAGTCCCACCGCCAGTCGCCTGCCGATCGCCAAAGGCACCCTCAAACAACTCAGGTGGACCGACAGCGGCGATCTGGCACGAGCCGCGCGCATCCGCTTTACGCCCACGGCCATCGCCGAAGGCCTGGCATTCCTGGAAGCCTTCCTTCCCTTCCACATCGGCAAAAGCCCTCGGAGCCTGAAGGTGCTTCGCGCAGTGAGGCAATCCATCAATGGTGGGAAAAACCATGACGCCACCTGCCGCTAACCGCGATCTGGGCAATATCGGGCCACTGCTGCTGCAGCATCCCATGGCCGCATCGGCGCCCTGTCGCATCGATTTCGGGGGGACTCTGGACATCAGCAGCCTGCACTACCCGCTGCGACACCTGGCGCCGGCCACGGTCAACATTGCCCTGGACCGGCGCACCACCGTCACCCTCGGGCCGACCGCCGCCGATCGCATCCGGATTTCCGCGGCGGGTTTGGCCGAGGCTGAATTCAGCCCCGCTACCGCCCCCTATGACCATCCCTTGGGGCTCATGTTCGCCGTGGCCGACTATTTCCAGGTCAGCGGGGTCCACATTCAGATCCATTCTGCATCGCCACCCCGCAGCGGACTGGGGGGTTCATCGGTGGCGGCCGTGGCCCTGATGGCCGCCTTTTCCAAAGTTTTGGTCTGCATGGGCAAAAAACCGTTTTCTCGACCCCAGATGGTCCTGTCGGCCCATGCCATCGAACAAGGCGTTGCCGGTGTAACCTGCGGCCTGCAGGACCAGCTGGCCGCCGCCTATGGCGGCGTCAATGCCTGGCACTGGCTGGCGGACCCGGGCCGGCCTCCTTACTCCCGCAGCCGTCTCGTGACGGGCAGGGCCATCGAACGCCTCAATCGCCACCTGCTGGTGGCCTACCTGGGCGTCACCCACGTGTCCCACGCGATCAACCGCACCTGGATCAATGGGTTCGTCAGCGGCCAAGAGCGCCGGAACTGGGGTGCAATCATCCAACTGACCTGCGATTTTGCGGACGCGGTCACCCGATGGGATATGCCAAAAGCCGCCGATGTCATGAACCGCGAAACGGCCATTCGCAAGGCCATGACCCCCCAGGTGCTCGACGATTTGGGCGATCGCCTGGCGGCGGCCGCGGTCGCAGCCGGCTGCGGCGCCCGCTTCACCGGCGCCGGCGCCGGCGGATGCCTGTGGGCCATCGGCCCAGCCGAATCCGTGGCGGGCCTGAAGCCGGTTTGGGCGCGATTGCTGGCCGAACGCCCAACTGCCGGGCTGATCGATTGCCGGGTGGACGGCAGGGGCGTCGGATAGCCGCGATCGCTCTGCCTGCACCACCCCGAATTCCACGACACGGCGCCGCCCAGGGCCTCAAGCCGGCTCTTGTTAAAGCCCACCGATAGTGCTACGGTGGGCGCTTGCCGGACCCGGGGTCAGGTCCGCAAACTCCGTTGGACCATAACCGCTGTCAACTGTCAGGCCATAGGGTCGGATGACCGAGGAAGGGAACATGAATTTTCAGGATGTCATTCTCACATTGGACCGGTTCTGGGCTCGCAAGGGCTGTGTGGTGGTCCAGCCCTACGATCTGGAGGTGGGCGCCGGCACCTTTCACCATCACACCACCTTGAAAGCGCTGGGGCCCGAACCCTGGAATGTGGCCTATGTCCAGCCGTCCCGGCGGCCCACCGATGGCCGATACGGGGACAATCCCAACCGCCTTCAGCACTACTACCAGTATCAGGTGCTGCTTAAACCGTCGCCCACCAACGTCCAGCAGCTCTATCTCCAGAGTATGAAGGCCTTGGGGGTGGAACCGCTGGAGCACGATATCCGATTTGTGGAGGACGACTGGGAATCGCCGACCCTGGGCGCCTCGGGTTTGGGCTGGGAGGTGTGGCTGGACGGCATGGAGTGCACCCAGTTCACCTATTTCCAGCAGGCTTGCAGCATGGAGCTCGCTCCCGTTTCCGTTGAGCTGACCTATGGGCTGGAACGCATCGCCATGTACCTTCAAGCGATCGACAGTGTCTACGATCTGCAGTGGAACGACACGGTAACCTACGGTCAGATCCACCACCGCCAGGAAGTGGAGCAGTCGATCTACAACTTCGAAAAGGCCGATGTGGGCATGCTGCAGGAGCTGTTCAACCGCTATGAGGCCGAAGCCGGCCGCATTATCCAGGACGATCTGGTGCTGCCGGCCTATGAATTCACCCTCAAATGCAGCCACACCTTCAACCTGCTCGACGCCCGGGGAGCCATCAGCGTGACTGAGCGGACCGGATACATAGCGCGGATCCGCAACCTGGCCCGGGCCTGCGGGACAGCCTACCTGAAGCAGCGTGAGGCCATGGGTTTCCCGCTCCTGAAAGAGCGGGTGTGAACCACGGCCCTCCGGACGGATTGCATCCCCCATTCACCGTCAAACCGTGATCGAGGACAACATGGATACCCTACTGCTTGAAATCGGTGCCGAAGAGATTCCGGCCGGATACCTCCGCCCGGCGCTGGACGGCATGGCCCATAACCTGCTCCAACGACTGGACGCAGCCCGCATCGGCCACGGCCGGGTCAACACCTACGGCACACCCCGGCGGTTGACGGTAACGGTGGACCAGGTGGCCCCCAGGCAGGAGACCGTCAGTGAAGTGATCATGGGACCACCGCTGAAAATAGCCTTCGACCCTGCCGGCAAACCCACCATGGCCGCTGTTAAATTTGCCGCAAAGGCCGGCATTGCGATCAACCGCCTGCAGGTGGTTCAGACCGACAAGGGCCAATACCTGAGCGCCCGCCGGACAAACCGCGGACTGACCACCGTGAGTCTTCTGAAAACCATTCTGCCTGAGGTGATCCTGGCCGCCCCCTTCCCCAAAAGCATGCGCTGGGCCGACCTGGCTATTGCGTTCGCCCGACCGATCCAGAGCATCGTAGCCCTTTACGGCACCCGGGTGGTCTCTTTCAGCCTGGGCGGCCGAATCAACAGCGGTCGCCGGACCACGGGGCACCGCTTCATGAATCCAGGCAGGCTGACCATCGCCTCCCCGCAGGCCTATGAAACGGTGTTGGCTTCAGCCGGCGTCATCGTTGACATCCACAAACGCAGGCAGATGACCCGGGCGGTCGTGGCTGATGCCGCCGCAGCCCTGGGCGGACAGGTCCTGGCCGACGACGAGCTGCTTGACATCGTCACCAACCTGGTTGAGATTCCCTGGGCCACGGCCGGCACGTTTGATGACCGCTTTCTGGAGGTACCCAGGGAGGTTCTCATCATGGCCATGCGCGAACATCAGAAGTACTTTGCCGTTGTCGACCGGAACAACCGGCTCCTGCCCGGTTTCGTTGCCGTCAACAACACCCGCACCCGCAATATGGAGCTGGTGGCCGCCGGGCACGAGCGCGTTCTGCGGGCGAGGCTCTCCGACGCGCGCTTTTTTTTCAGCGCCGATGTCACCGTTCCGATGCAAACCTGGGTCGAACGGCTCAAGGGGGTGCTTTTTCAGGCCAAGCTGGGCAGCATGTACGAAAAGGTGATGCGTGTCAGAGAGCTCGCCGCCTGGTTGGCCGATCAAATCAATCCGGCCTGCAAGGTTCAGGTAACCCGAGCCGCCGAACTGTGCAAGGCCGACCTGGTGAGCCAGGTAGTGGGTGAATTTGCCAAATTGCAGGGAATCATGGGGCGGATTTATGCCCTGGCGGCCGGTGAAGCGCCGGATGTGGCCACCGCAATTGAGGAGCACTACCGCCCCACCCACAGCGGTGGACCGCTGCCCACCTCGGAGATTGGCGCTCTGCTCGCCATTGCCGAAAAAATTGACTCCATTTGCGGTTGCTTCTCAGTGGGATTGATTCCCACCGGCGCCGCCGACCCCTATGCCCTGAGGCGCCAGGCCATCGGCATCTTGCAGATCCTGCGCAGCCGTGACCTCAACCTCTCACTGGCCGACCTGGTGGCACGGGGTGTATCTCAGTTCAGCGCCCAGTGCACGCAACCGCCGGATCAAACCGCAGCCGCCGTCATGGCCTTTTTGAAAAACCGTCTCTCCCACCTGCTGGCCGACGAAGGCCGCTCCAAAGAGGTTATCGCCGCAGTGATCAGCGTCTCAGCCGACCGGGTGACCGATGTGGCCCGCCGGGTGGCAGCTTTGGAGAACATGAAAGGCCAACCCGGTTTCGAACCCCTGGCCGAAGCCTTCAAGCGGGTTGCGAACATCCTCAAAAAGGCCGCACCACACGCAGCGATTTCGGTCAATCCAGCCCTGTTCGCCCATCCGTCTGAAACGGCCCTGTATGTCGCCTGCCAGCAGGTTGCCGACCAGGTGGCCCGCCAGATGGGCCAGGATAACCTGGAGGGCGCCCTCACCGCCATTGCCACCTTGCGTGACCCTGTGGATGCCTTTTTCAACGATGTCATGGTCATGAGCGACAGCGCCGCCGTTCGTTGCAACCGACTGGCTCTGCTGGGGGTCATATCGGCCCTTTTCGGCCGCTTCGCCGACTTCTCCCAGATTGCCGCCTGATCCGGTCAACCGACGCGCTGGGGAAATGGCGAGATGCGAAACCAGATAGTTTAAATCGACTCGGGGGATATCAACCCCTTTACTACGGCAATTCGAACAGGAGGCGTTATGCCCTTCGACCCCAGCAAAGACAAGGTCCTGAAAAAGTGGACCTGCCCCCGGACCGGCCTGGTGGTGACCATCAACCGCTATGACCAGGGAGAGGCCAAGGTTCAGATCGGCCCCCGCATCCTCAAAAAACAGGACGGCAGTGAACGGGCGCCGGTCAAGGCCGGGCGTCTTACCATAGAAGACATCCTCTGGATGTATGAAATCATGGATGAGCTCAAGGATGAACTCACCGATTTGCAGAAACCGACCTGATCCCGGGTGGGGCTGACATGCCGGTTTTCGATCGCCGCGCCATCGTCAACCCCGTAAGCGGCAAGCGGCCGCCCCAAACCGGCCCCCTGGCCTTGATGGTAGCCACAGAGGGTGATCTGCGGCTGTTGACGCGCCTGGCTGATTCACCGATCGTGGACCAGCGCAGGCTTTACACCAGCAATCTTCAGGTCCATGCCGACGACCGGCGGCGCTTCACCCTGGTCGGCCCCTTCATCGGCGCCCCTTACGCGGTTATGCTGCTTGAAACCCTGGTGGTCTGGCAGGTCAGGCGGGTCCTCTTCATCGGCTGGTGCGGGGCGGTATCCGGCCACATCAAGGCCGGCGACATCATCGTGCCGACCCAGGCCTGGATCGACGAGGGCACCTCCTGCCACTACGGCAGCCCATCCTGCCGCTTGGTGCATCCCTCCCGGCGCTTGACCCAGCGCACACGGCTGGCCCTGCAACACCAAGGAGCGGCCTTCCACGAGGGCGCCGTTTGGACCACCGATGGGATTTTCCGCGAAACCGTGGAAAAAGTGAAACACTTTCAACGCGAAGGCGCCCTGGCCGTTGAGATGGAGCTTTCGGCGATCTTCACGGTGGCCGGGTTTCGGGAAATTGAAGCGGCGGGCATCCTGATCGTCTCCGATGAGCTCTCCGATTACCGCTGGCGCCCGGGATTCAGGAGTCCCGGCTTCAAATCGGCCCGGGAGCAAGCCTGCCGGGCAGCCCTGAGGGTCACACGGGAAAATGAACCCAGCTAGTGTAGACGAACTGGTCGATCTGCTGACCGAATACAATCAGGCCTACCGGCGCGGCGCACCCATCGTGACCGATGCCGAATACGACGCCCTGGTCGAGCAGTTGCGCGGTATCGTACCGGACCATCCTTTCCTCCAGGCCGTGGAACCGGAGCCGTTCACGGACCGACGGCAGGTGCAGCACCCCGTACCGATGCTCTCGATCGAAAAAGCCTACCACCCGGAGCAGCTGGAACGTTTCGTAACGCGGGTACAAAAGGAGGCCGACAACCTGGCCATCGCTGCGGTGGCTTTCCGGCTGACCCCCAAACTGGACGGCCTGGCGGGCCGGGACGACGGTGCGGTCTTCGCCACCCGGGGCAATGGGGAGGTGGGCTACGAAATCTCCAGCGCCTTCGACAAGGGGGTGATTCCCCTCGGCGGCCGCGGCCAGGGAGTCGGCGAAATCGTCGTGGTCAAGTCCTATTTTGACCAGCACCTGGCCCCGTTTTTCGAACACCCGCGCAACATGGTGGTGGGCATCGTCGCCTCGGACAACCTCAATGAAAACGCCAAGGGCGCCTTGGACGACGGCGTGGTCCACTTTGTTCCCTACAACCAGCTCCCATCGCTGGTCATCGACGGGGGCCGCCTGCTCGCAGAGGCCCCCCAACTGGTCCAGGATCTGCTGGCCGGTGTGGACTACCCCACCGACGGTGTGGTGGCCGAGGTGACCGACGAGCGCTTGAAGAAGCACATGGGCGCCACCGCCCACCACTACCGCTGGCAGATCGCCATCAAAACCAAGGGTGAAACCGCTCGAACGACAGTCACCGGGATCCAGTGGCAGGTAGGCCGCACCGGCAACGTCACGCCGGTACTGGAAGTGCGGCCGGTGACCCTCTCTGGCGCCACCATCCGTCGAGTGACCGCCCACCACGCCGGGAACATCCGCCAAGCCGAGATCGGCATCGGCAGCCGTATCGAAATTATCCGCAGCGGCGAAGTGATACCCAAACTGGAAGCGGTTGTTGAAGCCCACGGGGTGGCGGCGCTGCCAGATAAATGCCCCGCCTGTGCTGAGCCCCTGATTTGGCAGAACGATTTTCTCCGCTGCGCCAACCCGACCTGCCGGGCCCAGATCGAGCAGCGCATCAGCCACTGGTTCCGGATTCTGGGAAATGCCGACTGGTTCGGCATCAAGACCATCCGTAAAATCGTTGAAAATGGCCATGACAGCTTGGAAGCGATCTATCGACTGTCCGAATCGGATTTTGCCGCCATGGGTTTTGGGCCGATACAGTCCCAAAATCTGGCCGAAGCCCTCGTCCTGAGCCGGTCCAGGCCGGTTGCAGACTGGCGCTTTCTGGCCGCTTTCGGCATCGCCAACCTGGGTAGCGGGGACAGCCGCAAGTTGCTGGCCCAGGTGCCCATCGAGAGGGTTCTTAGCGTGAGTGAAGAAGCGCTCGCCGCCATCAAGGGTTTCGGTCCGATTACCAGCAAACGGATCGCCGCCGATCTCCACCGGCTGCGCCCGCACATCTCCCACATGCTGCAACTGGGGTTCAACCTCCAGCGCACCACCCCGACATCAGCGCCGCCGACCGACAAAAGCCCCATAGCCGGCAAAGGCATCGTCTTCACCGGCAAGATGGTCCATGGTTCCCGGGAAGCGATGCAGGCCCAGGCGCTGACCCTGGGGGCCAGGGTGCAGACCGCCGTAAGCAGCGGAACCAACTACCTGGTCTGCGGCGAAAACAGCGGTGGCACCAAAATGAAGCGGGCCCACGCTCTGGGGGTGGCCATCCTCAGCGAACGTCAATACCTGGATCTGCTGGCCAGGGCCTCAAAGGGGCGCAACGATGAGGGCTAGCCTGGCCCAGCGCACCGATCGAGCAGCCATCATCCTGGCCGCGGGCGCTTCCCGGCGCATGGGGCAGTCCAAACCCCTGATGGTCCTGGGTCGCGAAACGGTTTTGAAGCGGGTGGTCAGGCTTTATCAGGAGGCCGGACTGACGGACATCCGGGTGATCACCGGTTTTGGTTCGGAGGCGATTCAGGGCGCACTGGCCGCTTGCCCGGTTGCGGTGATTCACAATCCGGCCCACGAAGCCGGCATGTTCACATCGGTGCTGGCCGGCGTCAACACGCTTTCCGCGGCCATCGGATCGTTTTTTATTCACCCGGTGGACATCCCCCTGGTTCGGCCACACACGCTGACCCGGCTGATGGAACGGTTCGACGAGGGGCCGGCAACGGTCATCTATCCGGTTTTCGACGGCCAACGCGGACACCCACCCCTGATCCACGCCGCCCTCAAGCAGGCCATGGTTCAGCATGACGGCCGTGGGGGACTGCGGGCCCTGCTGAAACAGTTCGAACGGACGGCCCAGGAGGTCCCGGTGGCCGATGGGGGGGTGCTGCTTGACATGGACACACCCGAGGATTGGCAGCACCTGTGCGCGCGCTGGGAGGCCGCTGCCGTTCTTACTGAGGATGAGTGTCGGGTTCTCATGGAGCAGGTTCAGGAGCTGCCGCCGGCGCTGATCGAACACTGTCGGCTGGTGGCCGCAGTGGCGGGCGCTCTGGCCGACGCGGCCGCACAACAAAGCGCCTTCGACATCCCCCTGATCCAGGCCGCGGCCCGGGTTCACGATCTGGCCCGCCGGCAAGACAATCATGCCGCGGCCGCGGCCGGCTTGTTAAAGCAGATGGGGTTTGCGGCCATGGCTGCCATCGTTGCAGTCCACATGGATATGCCGGTCTGCCAGGACGGCCCCCTGGACGAGGCCCAAATCGTATTCCTGGCGGACAAGCTGGTCGCCGGCAACCGGGTCGCGCGTCTGGAGCGGCGGTTCGCTGAAAAGCTGAAAAACCTCGCCGCAGACCCCACCGCAGCGGCTGCGATCACCCGTCGACGCGATACGGCAGTGACGATCCAGCACAAGCTCGAACGGGCATGCGGCGACAGCGTTGAGCGGATCCTGGCCAGAGCCGGAATCGTGGGCAGGGGTCACGCATGCGACCGACCCTGAAGAGCCGGCCGTTTGAAGGCCGGCGAAAGTCGGTTTTTCTGCTTCGGCACGGTGAGGTCCAAACCGCATCCGATGAGAACTGGTTCATCGGACAGACGGACCTGCCCTTGAGCGAGAGGGGACGTCGGCAAGCGCAATACTGGCGGCGCTGGCTGTCCGGCGTTCCACTTTCCGGCATCATTGCCAGCGATCTTGGCCGCTGCGTCGAAACCGCCCGCATCCTTGCCGCCGATCGCCCCCTGGAGGTCACCCTTCTGGCCGGGCTGAGAGAGATCCACCTCGGCCGGTGGGACGGCATGTCCTTCCGCCAGGTCTTCCAACGCTGGCCCGAGCAATTCCAGCGGCGCGGGATGGAACCGGCCCGCTTCCGCCCGCCCGATGGCGAAAGCTTCTTGGACCTGCGCGAGCGGGTGATCCCCCTGTTCGAGAAAGCGGTCGATCAAAGCGCCGGCCACCTCTTGGTGGTGGCTCACGCCGGCGTCAACCGCATTATTTTGTGCCATGTGTTGGGCATCGCGCCGGACAACCTCTTTCGAATCGCCCAGGGCTACGGGGCCATGAATCGGATTGACCGCCAGACTGCCGGCTACCGGCTGCACTGGCTCAACCTGCCGCCGGGTTCGTGCGACCGCTGCGCAACCGCTTCGTGATCGTCCCCATTCGAGCCGCCACCCCTGCCCGGCCCGGTTTGACCGCAGCGCCTGCCTGCTTTACAATAGGCCCCGATTCGATCAATCGGCGACTTTGCTGATGGGTTACGCGATAGCACCGGCGACCGGACCGGCACCCCCGAACCATGAGGCGCAATGAAATCTTTCAACCTGATCAAGCCCTACCTGATCGCCAATCGCGGCACCATCGTGTTTGGTCTGGTATGCCTGATTGTGGTCGATCTGCTGCAGCTGTTCATTCCCCGGGTTATCAAGCGGGCAGTCGACGACCTGGCGCTGATGCAGGCAAACCCCGACGACCTGTTGCGCTATGCCCTGCTGATCCTGACGCTGGCCCTGTTTATCGGCGTTTTTCGCTTTCTTTGGCGCCGCTGTCTCTTGGGAACCGCCCGCAAGACCGAAGAAGCCCTGCGCAACCGCCTTTTCAACCACCTGCAGACCCTCTCCCCGGCCTACTTCGATCGAATGCGGACCGGTGACCTCATGGCCCACGCCACCAATGACATCGCGCAGGTGCGCATGGCCTCGGGCATGGGGCTGGTAGCCCTGAATGACGCCATCATCTTAGGTTCGGCCGCCATCGGCTTTATGGTCTACATCCAGCTTGAACTGACGCTCTATGTCCTCACCCCCATGCCGCTGATCGTCTTGGGCACCCTTTTCTTCGGCCGGAAAATGCACCGACGGTACAAACAGGTCCAGGGCGCCTTCAGCGAACTCACCGAGGCGGTTCGCGAACGCTTTGCCGGCATCCGGGTGGTAATGGCTTATAACGCCCAGCAGGCCGAGAAAAATGCGATCGAGCGCATTTCCAACGCCTATGTGCGTGAAAACATCGACCTGGTAAGGGTTACGGGGTCCTTTTTCCCGCTGATGATTCTGCTGACCAACCTCAGTTTGGCGATGGTTCTCTTCCAAGGCGGCCGCCAGACCGTCTTGGCCCGCATCACACCCGGCGATTTTGTGGCGTTCATCAGCTATCTGGGGCTGCTCACCTGGCCCATGATGGCCCTGGGGTGGGTAACCAACCTCATCCAGCGCGGCCGGGCCTCCCTGGACCGGCTGGAGGGCATCTTCAGCACCCAGCCGGAGCTGGTTGAAGCGGCAAACGCCCGGCCCATCGACACCTTCGAGCACGGCCTGAGCGCCGACCAGGTCAGCTTCGCCTACGAGGCCGACCGCGGGGAGGTTCTGCGACAGATCACCCTCTCGGTTGAAAAGGGAACGACCCTGGGAATCGTAGGACCGCCGGGGGCCGGGAAAACCACGCTGCTGCAGCTCTTCATGCGTCTTTACGACGTGCGGGCCGGGGCTGTCCGGGTCGACGGGATCGACCTGCGCGACCTCAAGACCAGCCATCTACGGTCTCTGATGTCCATCTGTCCCCAGGAGCCCTTCCTCTTCGCCGGCACCGTGCGAGATAATATCACCTTTGGCCGGGCCGGGGTAACCGAAGGAGAGCTGGAACGGGTTGCGCACTTAGCGGCCCTGGACACAGCCCTGGAGGAACTGCCCCACGGATTGGAGACCGTCGTGGGAGAAAAGGGGGTGATTCTCTCCGGCGGACAGAAGCAGCGGGTGGCCTTGGCGCGGGCTCTGCTCAACGACGCGCCGATTATGATTTTTGACGACCCGGTCAGCCAGGTGGATACGCGAACCGCCGCCCGTATCATCGACACGTTGCATTCCATGGCCGGAGATAAAACGGTGCTGATCGCCTCTCACCGCCTCTCGGCCCTGCGCCACGCCGATCAGATCGTGGTGCTGGACGATGGCCGCATCGTCGCCTCCGGCAACCATGAAGCGATGATGGCGGCCGGCGGGTACTATGCCGTGGCCCACCGCCTCCAGGAGCTCGAAGATGCGCTTTGATTACGGCTACGAGGAGGAGCGCCGGCTGGGAAAGGCCTATGATTTTAAGTTGATGGGCCGCATTCTGGCTTATGCCGCCCCCCACCGCCTCAAGTTGGCCATATCGGTAGTGCTGGTGGTTGCCATTACCCTGCTGGAATTGTGCATCCCTTACATCACCAAAGAGATCATCGACCGCCACATGGTCCCCCGGGACCGAATCAGCCGCGACCGCGACGATGCCGACCGCACCGACCGGCAGTGGCTCAGCGGGGATCCGGCCGATGCG
>JAWOIA010000261.1:0-38125 GCA_046484885.1 Desulfosarcina sp.
AGCCCCACCGGGACGATAAACTGCAGAAACACCTGATGATTGAGGTTGTCGACCAGCAACAGGGCATAATCTTCGCTCTTTTGGAATTGCAGGGAGCGGACCCAGTGGGTGTTGAGCACCGAAAGGATGATGGTGCCCAGAAAAATGACGATCAGGCTGGTAAAGGTGAAATATTTGACCAAACGAAACGGTTTGACGCGTTCCGCGATGTTCGGGGATTTCATAGGGCGTTTACTGCCGCGATCAAGGCCGGGTCGGCCGCTGAAGGTGCCATGGACGTTTTCCTGGGTGGGCTCGTGTCGGCGTGACGAACCATCCCGCGTTGCCGTGGTGGTCGGTCAGACCGCCTGCCGGGCTCGGGATTGGCCAACCGTGATCGCGGAGTGCCTGGGCAACCATTGCAATCCTGGGCGGCGACGGTTCCATCATGCCATGGATCGATAATTTTTTGCAGGGAAAACCACATAACCCTCAAGTTTTTGGTAGTTGGTGCCGATTGGAGTATTGAAACACCGGTGGTTGTCGAATGGCCATATAGAAAAACTTGAAGGGGATGTCAATGTCGGCGGGTTGACGTGCACGGCGCCATGAATGGTTTCACCTTACATCGTTTCACGGTCCCATGCCAGTGAATTTCGGAAGGTGGGTGTTGGGTGGCGATTTTGACCGGTGACCCCGTTTCCTTAAGGATAGCCGCGAACCGAGGGTTTTCCATTTTTCGGGAGTCCGGGCCACACCCAGGAAAGCGGTAATGGCTTATATGGGGCCATAGTTTTTTTTAGATAGATGAAATTATGCATCAAAGTTGTTTAATTTTACTTGACAACAAACTGTTTTGGGTTTTTAAATCAGAATCGTGGGGATCGACGGCCGGTACCGCCGCACACGGTGACCACACACACGCCCTGATTTTTTTGGATTGACCCGAGACGATGGTTTACATGGCGAAGAATCATTTAAGAGAAATAAGGGAAGCCCTCTTGATGAGCAAATCAGAACTGGCGAGAGATGCCAACGTCTCTCCCATCACGATTACGCGGATTGAAGAGGGCAAGCCGTGTCGGCTGGAGACCAAAAGGAAAATTTTGCTGGCTCTCGGCTACAGCCTTTCGGAAAGCAAAAAAATTTTTGGGAACTAAAAGAGCGAGCCATGTTTTTTGGAAAAAAAGACCAACTGATTGGACTTGACATAGGTTCCAGATCCATCAAGGTGGCGGCTATTTCCGAGACCAAGCGGGGGAGATCGCTGGATCGTTTCGGGATTATGGATGTCGCCCCGGGCTTGATTGAAGATGGTGCGATCAAAGATGCGGAGCAGGTGTCCGAAACCATTCGCCACTTATTTAAAAATTACGGTATCAAGGGGCATAACGTTGCCATCTCCATCGGAGGCTACTCGGTCATTGTCAAAAAGATCAATGTTCAGTCCATGTCCGAAGAGCAGCTGCAGGAAACCATCAGCTTTGAGGCCGAACAATACATCCCCTTTGACATATCGGACGTGAATCTGGATTTCCAAATTCTGGGTGAAAATGAAACCAACCCCAATCAAATGAACGTCCTGCTGGTAGCCGCCAAAAAGGAAATGGTCAATGATTACGTCAATCTTGCCCAATTGGCCGGGTTGAACCCCTGCGTCATCGATGTGGATGCCTTTGCGCTTCAAAATATATACGAGTTCAGCTGCGCACCGGCCGAGGATGACAACATCGCAGTTATCGACATCGGTGCCAGCAAGACCTCGTTGAACATTCTGAAAGGCAACGTTTCCGTTTTCATGCGCGATGTCACCTTGGGGTGTGGTCAGATCAACCAGAAAATCGCCTCTTTGATCGACTGCTCCATCGAAGAGGCCGAGCAGATCAAGTTCGGTGATCACTCCGAAAAAATAGTCGCTGGGGACCTTTCCGACATTGTTTCATCCGTTGTTTCGGACTGGTGTATGGAAATCAGGCGGGCCCTGGATTTTTTCTATTCAACCTACCCCGAGGATCAGATCAAGAAGATAGTTCTGAGTGGCGGTGGGGGTAACATAAAAGAATTCAGGCAGCTGCTGTCTGTGGAAACGTCAGCCGAGGTGGCTACCATCAATCCCTTCGAAGGGTTCCACATTGATGAGAACCGCTTTGATGTTGATTTTTTACAACGCATCGCCCCTCAGGCATCGATCAGCATGGGGTTGGCCATGAGGAGAGTTGACGATAAATGATACGTATCAATTTACTCCCCTTTCGCGCCGCGCGCAAACAGGAAAACGTCAGAAGGCAACTGTCGATTTTTTTGTTGTCCCTTATCCTGGTGGTGATCGGCGCGGTCTGGTTCAACTATTTTTTGTCCGGGAAAATAAAGGCGTTCGACCGCCGGATTGCAGAGACCCAGGTGCAGCTTGACAAGTACAATAAAATCAACCAGGAGATTGCTGATATCAAGCGAAAGCTGGATCTCCTGACCAAAAAAATTGAAGTCATCCAAACATTGGATCTGACGCGCAAGGTGCCCGTCGAACTACTGGATGACATGTCACGCCTGGTGGTGGAGAAGCGGATGTGGCTGACGGGTTTGGAAGAGCGGTCCGGCCAGGTCAAGGTCGTCGGGATCGCTTTGGACAACCCGACCATTGCCGAGTACATGACCCGCGTAGAGTCATCTCCCCATTACGTCGACGTCAAGCTGCTGTCCATCAACCAGGACACTTCGATCAAGGGTCTACAACTGAAACGGTTCAACATCTCTTTTCAGAAAATTCCCCCTAAAAAAACAACCTAAATAGGCGCAGCGATGAAGAAGGGCACAGCGAATTCCATTGAAGCAGGCAATCCGGTTCTGGACCGGCTGCAGCGGCTTTCAAAAATTCAGCGGATCGCACTTTGGGCAGGCCTGCTGTCGGTGCTTATCGGCGCGTTCGTTTATTTTTCTTACCTCCCCAAATTCAAGAAAATCGACAGCCTTAAAGGCAACCTGTCCAAACTGGAAGCACAGCTGGAGGTGGCCAAAAAAAATGCACAAGAGTTGAATGCCTACAGGAAAAAAATGCACGATGTTGAAGAAGAGTTCCAGATCGTCATGCGGGCCTTGCCTGAAAAGGAAGAGATCCCGACGCTGCTCACCGGTATTTCAAACGCCGGCAAGGAGTCCGGGCTGGACTTTATTCTCTGGCAGCCGAAACCTGAACTGCAACAGGATTTTTATGCAGAGATCCCGGTGGCCGTCAAAGTTTCCGGGGACTATCACGGTGTCGCGACCTTTTTTGAAAATGTGGCCGAAATGAACCGTATCGTAAACATCCGAGATATCGACATGACGCCGGACAAGGAAGGTGACGGCCTGACGACCACATGCACGGTGGTGACCTACAAGTTTATCGAAGCGCCCGATACGCCGGCGCCGGCGCCTCAAAAGCCGAACAGGAAAAAGCGATAAAACCATGCGAATGCCATTCATACCATCTTGTTTTACGGTCACATTGATGTTATTGGTCTGTGGGTTTCTTTGGAGTTGTAGCGCTCCGAAAGAGGAAGCCAGAGCGCCGGTGGTCAGCAAGCGGATCGCGGCTCAGGAGCAGTTGCAACCCGCTGCGAGCGGCGATGTAACGGCTGCCGAGACCCCGACGGCGGCGCCCGTCGAGACCGTTGCGGAGGAACCCGCGGCCATCGTTGCGAGCCGCATTTATGACCCCGAGCAGCGCTTGAACCCTTTTGTACCGTTGTTTAGAGCCGAGAAGGAAACAGTCCCGGACGTACAACCCCAAACAAGCCAAAAAAAGAAGCGGGTCCCCTTGACACCCCTGGAACGAATCAGCCTGAACCAGCTCAAATTGGTCGCTGTCATCCGGGCGCCCTCCGGCGATCGGGCGCTGGTCGAAGATAACAACGGCAAAGGCTATATCATTCAAAAGGGGACCTACATCGGTTTAAACTCAGGAACCGTGACCCAGATCAACCCCAACGGCGCAGTCGTCGAAGAAGAAGTAGAGAACCTTTTGGGGGAACTGGTTCTTCAAAATACCGAAATGAAAATTCAGAAACCGGCTGGAGAGTGATATGCGCAACCTCAGGATCCACCTGTCCCGCAGATTGACCCGTGCTTTTTGTCTTGGCTTGGTCGTTGCCCTTGGTCTTGGGGGTTGTGCGACCCAAGATGCCGGCCAAACGACAGGGCTGGCCGCCGTTGATCCGCCCCGGGCAATTGAAATCACATCGATCGGGTTGTCAGAAGGCGCCGATGCGGTCGATGTGGTGATCAGTGGAACCGCACCGTTGACCTACACCTCGGTTAAACAGCCGCTGCCCTTGGGCGTGGTGCTCTATTTCCCCAACACCCGCTTGAACGTTCCCAGCAGTCGGGTTGCATCCAGCGGCAATCCGGTTTTTTCGATTGAGGCGTCTCAGGTTGAAACCAAAAACGAAACGTCGCGCATCGAAATCCTTCTTGCTTCGGATGTGCCCTACCACGTGGTCCAGGATGGCACCGCCCTGAACGTTCAGTTTAAAAAGCCCCTTGCCGGCTCCGAGAAAACGCAGGCGCCTTCGATGGCGCAACCGGCCGCCACAGTGGTGACACAACCCGTTCAAGCCACGCCCCGGGCCCCCATCCAGGCTACCGGAACCTTTCAAGGGACCGGCGTTCCGGTTGAAAAACGAGAGCCCGTGTGGGTGAATCGGATTGATTTTTTGGGCGAAGCGGACGGCAGATCGACCTTGTCTATCGAAACCACGGCCAAGGTCGATTATGCGATACAGAAAATTTCCGACAAGCATATCGAGTTGCGGCTGATGGATGCCAACATCGCCGATTTTAGACAGCGACCGCTGATCACCACCCGTTTTCAGAGCGCGGTCAACCGGATTATGCCGATTCAGCTTCCATCGATGAAGGATTTCTCAATCTTCTCGATCGAGCTGCGCGAACCGGTGGCTTATTTCACCGAGCAGGTCGGGGAGTTGCTGTTGCTTCATTTTGATGCTTCCTCCGTTGCGCCGGCACCGGTCGACGAAAGCGCTCTGCCGGCCTGGAAACGGGCGCTCGAGGAGGCCATCGGTCCCGCTGACCTGGTTGCCACCGCCTACCCCCAGCGGGTTGCCGGTGAGGCGCCCGCCGGGTTCCCCCGAGGTGATGCGCTAGGGATGGAACCAACTGGGACGCTGATGGATGCGGATCAGGCCATGGTCGTAACCAAGCGTGTCAAACAATACACGGGTGAAAGGATCGCGCTGGATTTCTTCGAAACCGACATCAAAAATGTCTTTCGCATTCTTCGGGAAATCAGCGGCAAAAACTTTGCCATTGACCGGGATGTGAGCGGTAAGGTGACCCTGTCGCTGGATAAACCGGTGCCCTGGGACCAGGTGATGGACCTGGTCTTGAGAATGAACCAGCTCGGCATGATCGTCGAGGGAGATATTATCCGCATCGCTACACTGGCAACCCTGAAGGCTGAAAACGATCTGCGCAAAGCCCAGATCGCCGCCATGCAGCAGGAAAGGGATCAGATTAGAGCGCTGGAGCCGCTGGAGACGCGCTACATTCCCATCAGCTACTCCGATGCGGGCAAAGAGGTCCTGCCCCACATCCAGAACATCGTCACCAAGGATCGCGGTTCGGTAACCGTCGACAGCAAAAACAACCAGATCATCATCACCGACACCGCCGAAAAGATCGCCCATGCCCAGGAAATCGTGGATAAGATCGACAAGGTGACATCCCAGGTGGTCATTGAGGCCCGGGTCGTTGAAATCAACCAGGAATATTCCAAGGAGTTGGGCATCACTTGGAACCTGGGCATCGGACCGGTCTCCGTCAACAGCGGCACCTCCATCTACTCCACAGCCGTGGCCATGAACTTTCCAGCGGCCAGCAACAGTGGTTTTGGGTTGAACTTCGCCAAAATCAGCGGTACGCCCTTTACGCTGGATATGGCCTTGAACGCCATTGAGACCAGCGGCAACGGCAAAATCCTCTCCGCACCCAAGATCGTCACGTTGAACAACAAGACAGCCAAAATAACCCAAGGGCAGGAGATCGGCTATCTGGAGCGGGATTCAGCCGGTGGCTCTTCCGTTAAATTCAAAGATGTCGATCTGATGCTCGAGGTGACGCCCCACGTAACTCCGGACAACCGCATCTCAATGGGCATCTACATCAGTAAAAATGATGTCATCGGTTTTGTGCCGGATTCGGGGGTGCCCATCATCGGTAAAAACGAGGCCGAAACACAGCTGCTGGTCAACGATGGGGATACTCTTGTGATCGGCGGCATCCTCAAGTCCAACGTCAAAAACACAAAATCCGGCTTTCCGGGACTGCACCGCATCCCGGTGCTGGGGTGGTTGTTCCAGACTAATTTAGAGGAAATACAGAACAGTGAGCTGTTGATTTTTATCAATCCGAAAATCGTTCAGTTGGAGCAACGCCGCGTATCCAACTGACACCCGGCACACCACCCCGAAGCGGTATACCGCGTCTGAGCCGACGAATCCGATCCGACCGACACAGGGCGGACCCGTCTCCCACCGATTGCGCTCGCTATTGAGCGCTGTGGCGGTTGTGAAACCAACCATTGGCCACGGTCGACCCCCCCACAGCCGGATCTCCACAGCCTGCTGACCGGAGCGATTCATGAAATCCTATGATCACACCATCCGTTACACCATGGACAAGCCCGATGTCGTCACCACCGACATGCTCGATCCGATCACCTATCCAGACCCGGGCCAGCGGGATGTGGTCGTCACCATTGTTCAACCCGAATTCACCTCGGTCTGCCCCATGACCGGGCTGCCTGATTTCGGCACCATCACCATCCGTTACACGCCCGGGGCCTGCATCATCGAGCTCAAATCCCTGAAATACTACCTGCTGCAGTTTCGCAGCGTGGGCGTTTTTTACGAAAACCTGTGCAACCGCATACTCGATGACCTGGTGCAGGTGCTCAAGCCCAAGTGGATGGAGGTTACCGGTGAATTCAGCGCGCGGGGCGGGTTGACCACCACCGTATTCGCCCGTTACGAGAGGCCGTCATGACGGGCATCGCACCTGTGGGTAAAACCCTGCGACCGCTGCTGCTGGCGGTGTTGATTGCCGGCTGCGCCAGCGCCTCGTCCTACCGGCCCGCGGAGACCACGACCATCCGGGATTTTCCCAAAAGCAGCGCCTATCGGAAGCAGGTGGGTGTTTTGGTGCTTTCCAATTTCACCCCTTTCAGTGACGCGCAGGTGGCCGCACCCTTTTTGACCGGTTTTTATAGCGGCCTGCAAGCCGCAGTTGCCGATGCCGTCCTGCTCAGTGCCGATCACAGTCAAGCCGCGCCCTTTTTATCGAATCCACCGCGGCTTGTCGGTGGTGATGTGGATGGCTTCATGTTGGCCGAGATGGCCCGGCAGGCGGGCATGAACGCCGTGGTCAGCCCGGCAGTGGTGGATATTCGGGTGCATTCGCGGGACAAGGGGTTCTGGTTTCTTAAAGATGTGGCCCACAGCCTCAAGATTCAGGCTGCTGCGACCACCTATGATGCCATCACCGGCTCCCGATGGGCTCTGGGCCTGCTAGCCGATGAAGTGGCGATCGACGAATACCAGGCCGATATCCTCCGCAGCGGGCGGGTAATCGAGCTGGACGATTACAATGGCGTTTTGGAAAAGATGGGCCGAAGACTGGGCAAAGAGATGGGCGATGCGATCACGGCCGCCAAATGGCACGCTTCGGTGACAGCCATCGAGGATGGGGCCTGCGTCATTCGGTTTGGCAGTGAAGCGGGAATCGCCAACGGTGACCGCTTCAGCGTTTTGGACGGCAGTGGGGTCCTGACTGGCCTGGATGGGCGGCGTTACATCGTGCCCGGACCCAAAATCGGTCAAATCCGTATCGTTGCGGTGACGCCCCACCAGGCACGGGGTGTGCCGGATGACGGAGATATCCCCCCGGTTGGCAGCATTTTAATTCCTGAACGGTGACCAGCTCGTAAAAGTCAATTTTGAGCGCCATTGAGGGTTTCGGGGGAAGGCGTTAAAAATTGCAAGCTGTTTGAGGAGCTTGCGACGAGTTCCTGCAATTTAGCCGCCACCAAAATCGCGCCCCGAAACCCTCACGAAGCGAAAAATTCGACTTTTTACGACATCATCAAAGTTAGCTCATCGGCTGCGCGCAAATCGATTCCGCATATTGCCGGATCCGTTCCAGGGCCTCTTTTTCCGAGTTGACCAATCGGATCGACTGCCGAAATTGGGCGGCGTTGCGCATCCCTTTCACAAACCAGCACAAACGGCTGCGCATCATCCGGCAGGCATTCGCTTCCCCAAAATGCTGAACCGAATCGCGCAGGTAGCCGACCATCGTCTCAATCCGCTGGCCATCATCGGGCACTGGCATCGGCCGACCATGGGCCAGTGCCAAAATCTGGGAAAAGATCACCGGATTGCCGATGGCGGCCCGGCCCACCATGACCCCGTCGCAGCCGGTTGCAGCTATCATCCGCAACGCATCCGGCGCTGCGGTCACGTCCCCATTTCCAATGACCGGTATGGTCACGGCCTTTTTGACCGCAGCGATGACCGACCAGTCCGCCGACCCCCCAAACCCCTGGGAGGCGGACCGTGGGTGAACGGCGATGGCATCCACCCCGCAATCTTGGGCAATCCGGGCGATTTCCAGGGCCTGCGTTCCGGATGACTCCCAGCCGGAACGGATCTTGATCGTCACCGGAATGGTCACAGCTTTGCGAATCGCAGCCAGGATGCGGCCGGCCAGCAGGGGATCGCGCATCAAGGCGCAGCCTGCCTTGCTTTTGAGGATTTTTCGCACCGCGCAGCCGAAATTGATGTCCACCAAATCGGCGCCGGATTCTTGGACCATGCGCGCGGCATCGGCCATGACCGGTGGCTCCGAACCAAAAATCTGTACTGCCAAGGGCTTTTCCGCGGGCGAACTGCAAAGCAGTTGCACGGTTTTCGCCGAGCCGTGAACCAGGCCGTTGGCACTGATCATTTCGGAATAGACCAGCCCACAGCCGGCTCTTTTGGCCTGCAGGCGCATGGGCAGGTTGGAGATGCCCGCCAGCGGCGCCAGCACGGTGAAGTTGTCAGCGTTCAGGGAGCCGATTTTCATGGGGGGCTCCGCTGATCGCAAGCCGGATTGGCATAGCAGAAGAGGCAGTTGTGATGGCAGGGATGAAGGGGGTAGCTTCCCACGTCCGTGGAGACGGTGCAGCCGCAGCCCGAGGCTTTACGCTGGCCCGGGTCCTGGCGCAGCGAGACGCGGCCACCATGGAGCGCCATGATTCGATGGCCTGAAATACATGCCCCGGAGACGATGGTCGAATCCGCTGGAAGCCGGCCCAGGGCCTCCTTTTCGCAGCACAGCGCCAGTTGAATCCCCAAGGGCGCAAGGGTCCGTTCCAGCTTCAGTAAAAGGGTTGTTTGTTGATCCGGCAACGGCTCGACAAAGGTCAAGCGGTTCAGGCTGCGCCGCCTGATCTTGCGATAATGATCCATGAAACTGGTCAGGCAGAGCCCAATGCCACAACCGGCGGCGGCGGCGGCGATGCGTTTGAAATGGTCGAGGTTGGTTTTCACGACGCCGCTTGGGCTGGTGAAGTGACAGATCGGATCGAAGCGCCACTGGACCGACTCGCTGCCGAACTGTTGGCAGAGCCGGCCGAGCTGGTCGATCCGCTGCTCCAGTGCCGGCACGCCCGGCTCCAGCATCGGCAGCCCTGAATTAATGGTGAAGTTGAAAAAGAGGCGGTAACCTAAGGCCCGAAGCTGTTCACCATAGCCTCCGGCCAGAAAGGGGCCGAAATTTTTTGACCAGAACACCAGGGTGTGCACCCGGCGGGGTGATAGGGGCACCTGTCTGATCTGCCGGGTGAATGGGTGGAGCACCGCCACCTGCTCACGAGCCACCTGATCCATAAACCACGGCATGTAGAAAGCGGGGATGTCGGTTCGCCTGGATACCGAAAGGACCTGCTTCAACTCACCCTTCGGGTCTCTGACGCCGCGGCGGCTTATCGCTTCCATTTGTCCGCTAACGAGATTACGGTCGCTTTGCCGTCCGGCGCTGCGTTAGGCCTGCCGCGCCGGCCGTCGTCGTCCGTGGCAGCGCCCGCTTCGGGTGGATCCGGGGATACGACCCGCTCCAACCGCATGCGCTTGCCGTTCATGGTAAACTCGTCGCCACTGATGTAGCGGTCCCGCAGAATCCAGCTAACGACCTGAAGAGGGGTCTGGAGCATGAGCAGCTTGACATGGTACCAGTCCGGTTTGTGGTCGGGAAGAATCTGCTCAATGCGGGCAAAACCCAAGGGCTGGTCTTCGAAATGGATCAAAACGATATCATTTTCCGTGGTCATGCGACGGTCCTTATTGTTGCGAATGCGGTCGTCGATGGATGAAAAAGGAGTTGATCGGCGCCCACCTCCAGCAGGAGGATTGGGCCCCTTGTATAGAATCGGCTGAAAATCCTGTCAACAAGAGTATCATAATCGGCCCCAGCCGGGTTGACAAGTACAAGCAGTCAGCACGCAACCATGCTTTTGCGCCGATTGTCTGATCGTCGACCCGCAGAGGCCCACGGGCTACTCGGCAGCGCATTCATCGCAGCGCCATCGGGATTGAAACTGAATTTGAATTCAGTCACAAACTATTGGCGCACTGCGCTTGGATCGTATCGCAGCAATCATGCCCTCAATTCAGAGTAACCATTTATAACAAATAGTTTACTGTCATAACCCAATTGAGCCGATTGATCGTTTTGGCTTGACAGGGGGGGCGACCCTCTGATAAATGAATGAACACTCATTCATATCTCACTTTCGCTCAACTCGGCTCCGGTCCATCGAGGCCTTGGTGACCCCAACGTCCACAACTGCTACCAGAATCCAGCATGGTGTCCGGGATCTTGAGTGGGCCGGGCAGGGGGGGAGCGACCAAGCGGTGGTTTCCGGTGCCAGCTAAACAATGGCCCTGGCGGTTTCAGGCGGTGCCGGAAACCACCGCCACTCCATGGGTGCCGTGCCGGCGGTGATTTCCGGTGTGGGGTTCTGTTTTCTGTGGGAAAATAAATGACCCGAACTGGGGGAACTCAAATCTGCGGGAGGGTATTATGATCAGAAAAATCAGGAAAGCGGCGGTCATTGGCAGTGGTGTGATGGGCGGCGGCATTGCCGCACTGCTGGCCGGTGCTGGTGTGAAGACGGTGCTGCTGGACATCGTTCCGTTTGATCTCAAGGAAGCGGAGAAAAGCAACCCGGCGGCCAGAAACAGGGTCGCCCAAGCCGGACTGGACGCCTTGCGGATGTCCCAGCCGGCGCTGTTGATGCAGCCCCGGGACGCGGATCTGATCCGCATCGGCAACCTCGATGACGATTTCGACCAATTGGCCGATTGCGATTGGATTGTGGAAGTCGTGGTCGAAAACCTCAAAATCAAGCAGGACCTGCTCAAACGGATCGAGCCGGTAAGAAAACCGGGATCGATCATCTCCTCCAACACCTCCGGTATTCCACTGAAAAGCATGAGTGCGGGGTTGAGCCTGGAGTTCAGGCAGCATTTTCTGGGGACTCATTTCTTCAACCCGGTCCGCTACATGAAACTGCTCGAGATCATACCCGGAGAAGCGACCCATCCCGAGGTTCTGGCATTTATGGCCGACTATGGGGAGCGAGTCCTGGGCAAAGGCATTGTGTGGGCCAAGGACACCCCTAATTTCGTGGGCAACCGCATCGGTGTCCATGGCATGGTCAAAACGATGCAGTTGATGCTGGAAGCGGGCCTGACCATTCCCGAAGTGGATGCCCTCTTCGGACCGGCCATGGGCCGACCCAAGACCGCCATGTTCAAAACGGCCGACCTGGTCGGTCTGGATACTCTTTTTCACGTGGCCAAGAACACCTACGACCTGGTTCCGGACGACTCCTCAAGGGCCGATTTTGTCATGCCGGAGTTCGTTGAACGCATGATCGCGGCCAAGATGCTCGGGAAAAAGACCAAAGTCGGTTTTTACAAAACCGATCTCACCCCCGAGTGGAAAAAAATCCGTACGGTCATCGACCCCGCCACCTTGACCCATGCGCAATATGAACCGGTTGCGCTGCCCTGTCTGGCGGCTGCCAAAACCGCAAAATCCCTGCCGGAAAAGATCAAGGCGGTGGTCTACGGCGAAGACAAGGGTGCCCGGCTGGCCTGGAAGGCGATGGCAGCCAATTTGATTTATGCCGCCCACCGGATTCCGGAAATTGCCGACACCATTGTGGAAATTGACAACGCGATGAAATGGGGCTTCAATTTTGAACTGGGCCCCTTTGAAACCTGGGACGCCATCGGGGTCAAGGAGTCGGTTGCCAAAATGGAGGCCGACGGCTTCACCGTCCCCCAGACGGTCAAAAGTATGCTGGCTGCGGGCAAGGACCGTTTCTACATACTCGAAAATGGAAAATCCCACTATTATGATATTCCCACCGGCAGCTACCGGCCGGTGAAAACCAGCGATACCATCATCTCCCTGGCCGGCCTCAAAGCGGCCGATAAGACGGTCAGGAAATGTTCATCCGCCTCCCTCGTGGATCTGGGCGACGATGTTTTCTGTCTGGAGTTCCACACCAAAATGAACGCCATCAATGGGGAAATCGTTGATTTCATGGCCGAGGGGTTGGCGTTTGTGGATGCCAACGGCGCTGGGCTCGTGATCGGCAACCAGGCCGGAGGCATGCCCGGGGCTTTTTCCGCCGGTGGTGACCTGGCCTTTATGGCGGGGTTGGCCAAAGATGGAAAATACGCCGACATCGATGCCTTTCTCAAAAAGGCCCAGACCGGCATGCAGCAGGTGCGCTATGCCAGTTTTCCGGTGGTGGCGGCCCCCTATGGCATGACCCTGGGCGGCGGCTGCGAGGTGTGTCTCGGTGCGGCCGACAAGATTGTGGCCCATTGCGACCTCTTCATGGGACTGGTCGAGATCGGCGTCGGCCTGCTGCCCGGTGGTGGTGGCTGTCTCAATTTGTGGAAAAAGATGACGGCCCACATTCCCGAGTCGGTGACCGAAGTGGATTTGGCTAAATTCTTCATTCCCACCTTCATGGCCATCGCCATGGCCAAGGTCTCCATGTCGGCCGCCGAAGCGCGTGCCAACGGCTTCCTCGGGCCCCAGGACCGCATCGTATTCAACCGCGATTATCTGATCGGTGAGGCCAAGAAAGAGGTTCTGAAAATGGTGGATGACGGCTATGCCCCACCGGTCAAGCGCCCTGTCAAAGTGGTGGGTGAAGCGGCCCAGGGGATGATCGACGCCGAGCTGTTCAACATGCAGGCGGCAAAATTTGTCAGCGAGTACGACGCCTTTTTGGCCAAGCGCATTGCCTACGTCATCAGCGGCGGCGACGTCCGCGCCAACAGCAGCGTTGCGGAAGAGACTATCCTCAATCTCGAAAGAGAGGCCTTCGTAGATTTTTGGAAGCAGGATAAGACCGTGGCCCGTGTCGAGCACCTGTTGAGCACCGGCAAGCCATTGAGAAATTAATCGATTCGATCGCCTGATCGTAAAGGAGGACGTCCCATGAGAGATGCCTATATTGTAACATCCATCAGGACCCCCGGTTGTCGCAGAGCCAAAGGGGCCTTTAAAGACACCCGACCGGAGGACCTGCTTGCGTTCATCATGCAGGCTGCGGTTGACCAAACAGGTAAAATTGAGCCGGCAAACATTGACGATGTCATGATCGGCTGCTCGTTTCCTGAGGCCGAGCAGGGCCTGAATATCGGCCGCCTGGCCACCCAGATCGCCGGTTTTCCCGTCTCCATTTCCGGTGCCACCGTCAACCGCTTCTGCGCCTCGGGTCTGGAGGCCATCGCCCTGGCATCGCTGCGAGTGATGGCGGGTTGGTCGGAAATCACCCTGGGCGGGGGCGTTGAGTCAATGACCTATGTGCCCATGGGAGGCAACCAGCCCCGACCGCACCCGCAACACACCAAGGCGCATGCCGAACTCTACGCGTCCATGGGGATCACCGCCGAGAACGTCGCCAACCGCTACCAGGTCAACCGCCAGGATCAGGATGCCTTTGCTTACGAGTCCCAGATCAAGGCGGCTCAGGCCCAGCAAGCAGGCCACTTCACCGAGATTGTCCCCACCCCGGCGGCGCGTTATGTGCTTCAGCCCAACGGGACCTACAAACGGGAAACCGTTCTGCAGGCTTTGGATGACGGGGTTCGGGCCGACACCACCAAGGAGGGGCTGGCCAAGCTGCGGCCGGCTTTTGCCGCCAACGGCTCCGTTACCGCAGGCAACTCCTCTCAGACCACGGACGGTGCGGCGGCAACACTGATCGTCAGCGCTGAGGCGCTGAAAAAATACGGGCTAACGCCTATCGCCAAACTGAAGTGCTACACCACGGTCGGTTGCAAGCCGGACGAGATGGGCGTGGGCCCGCGCTATGCCATTCCCACGCTGCTGGAGCAGGCCGGATTGAAAACCAGCGATATCGGCCTGTGGGAAATCAATGAAGCGTTTGCATCACAGGCCTTGTACTGCATCCGCGAACTGGGCCTGGCCGAGAGCATGGACCGGATCAACATCAATGGGGGCGCCATCGCTCTGGGCCATCCTTTAGGCTGCACCGGTGCCAAGCTGTGTGCTACGCTCCTGGCCAACATGCAGCGCAAGGGGGTCCAATACGGAGTCGAGTCCATGTGCATCGGTGGTGGCATGGGCGCCGCCGCTCTCTTTGAACTGTGCGGATAATTTTTTTATTTTGCATTCTGGGGTGCCCTGTGTTACAGGCGTACCAGTTGCGATAGCCAACTAAACTGATTCGGGAACACGGTACCGTCAGCATGCCAATCACAGTCGCCATCAGCGCAACCGGTTATTACGGTTATTATTGTGTCCCCCTTTGCCGAGGTGTGCCTGTGGCCTGCTGACCCCTGGATCCAAATAGAAGAGACGAAGCCGCAGGCAGAACCGCCTGCGGCTTTTTTATTTCAATGGGCGGGCCGTCGCCGTCATTCAGTGCGGGTTGGAAAGGACACGCATGATGGAAAAAACCTACGATATCCACGTTAAACAGTTTGAACCCCTCGTTTCCCCGGCCCAGCTGAAAGCGCAGCTTCCCTTGGGCGCAGCGTCTCACCGCACCGTGGTGCAGGGGCGGCAGGCCATCGCCGACATTCTGGCCGGCAGGGACCCGCGGCTGCTGGTGATTGCCGGCCCCTGTTCGATTCATGACGACCGGGCGGCAATTGAGTATGCTTCCCGGCTCAAAGCCGTGAGTGACCGGGTCAAGGGCACCATGGTGGTGGTGATGCGGACCTATTTTGAAAAACCGCGCACCACGGTTGGTTGGAAGGGGTTGATCAACGATCCGTGGCTCAATGGCAGCTACGACATCGGAAGCGGTTTGCACAAATCCCGTCGTCTGCTGATTCAGATCACCGCCATGGGGGTTCCCACAGCCACCGAGATGCTGGACAGCATCGTGCCGCAGTACATCGCCGGGCTGGTCTGTTGGGCGGCCATCGGGGCGCGTACCACCGAGTCTCAGACCCACCGGGAAATGGCCAGCGGTCTCTCCATGCCCGTGGGGCTTAAAAACTGCACCGACGGCGGATTGACCACGGCCATCCATGCCATGATTGCGGCCGGGTCTCCCCAATCGTTCCTGGGCATCGACCCGCAAGGCCGGGCCTGCATTGTCAAAACCACCGGCAACCCTCACACCCACCTGGTGCTGCGCGGCGGGCTGCGCCCCAATTATGATGCGGCAAGTATCCGGGCAGCGATGGCCCTGCTCTCGGCCAACGGGTTGACGCCGTCGATCCTGGTGGACTGCTCCCACGGTAATTCCGGCAAGAACCATACCCGTCAGCCGGAGGTTTGGCAAGCTGTGCTCGATCAGCGCATCGACGGCAACGCTGCCATTATCGGTTTGATGCTGGAGAGCAACTTAAAGGGCGGCAATCAGAAGAACGGCGGCAGCCTGGAAACCTTGCACTACGGTGTCTCCATCACCGACGCCTGCATAGACTGGCAGACCACCGAGAGCCTGATCCTGAGTGCCCACGAGCGCTTGGCCGCTGCAGGTACAACCGGCCCCAGGGTTGTTGGTTAGTGCCCATCCATAAACGGTTATTTCGCCCGATATCTTCGTTATGCTCAAAATTTTATCCTCGGAATATCAACTATATGCCTGTGGTAAAATTTTTCGCAGGCCTTGATCTCGACCAAAATTCCTCGTTTCTGGATGGGCACTGGTTAGCGCCGGGGTGTCGGATGAAACCGGGTGTTGACCGACCCGAGTGTCAGACCGGCGGCGGTGCCTGCGGCCGGGAGAAGATTCGACGGATCCGGTTGACCAGCATCAGGATGCCCCGCCACAATTTGGGCAGAAGCCAGATCATCAACAGGATAAAGAGGGCCAGCAGGGTCAGAAAAAGCCCGGGGTGGTTCACCGCCACCCAGATGCCGCCGATTACCGTGATGTCCTCGAGAATGGATGCCGTCCAATTGGTGACCGGCTCGGGCGAGGTGTTGATCAGCAGGCGGGCCCCGGCTTTCATGCCGTGGGTGCCGGCCGCCAGGGTGCCGCCCACAATAGCGGCCGCCAGGCTCACGGCGGGATTGACATCGCCCACGGCACCGGCGGCCAGCAGGGCACCGGCCGGAATCCGGATAAAGGTGTGAATGGTGTCCCACCCTGTGTCGATGCCGGGAATTTTATCGGCCACGAACTCCACGGCAAACATCAGGCAGGCGGCTCCAATGACCAGCGGGTTGGCCAGCGCCTGCAGATCCGGCGGCAGGGTCAGGTTGCCGGTCACGCTCAACAGGCCCAGCGTGGCAATGGCTGCGTAGAGGTTGATGCCCGAGGCCCAGGCGGCACCCATTGTCAGGGCGATGGTGGCAGTGATGTCGTTGAGTGGTTCCATGATCGATGACCTTCCGCGGTTTGGGCTGCCGGTCAGAGGTCCAGCAGCAATCGGTCGGCAGCGGACCGATCCAGTTCAACAGCGCCCTGATAGCTTCCATGGCACGCCACACCATCCGTTTTGAGAGTGGTTGGGTGCCGGCTGGTCACCGGCAGGTCGATTGCCAGTCGGCGTGGATATCCGTTGTCGACTCGGTCCACTGGAAAACCACCCCGTGTCTGCCTAACGCGTCAGCTGGCGGTACTTGATGCGATGGGGCTGATCCGCGGCCGCGCCCAGCCGTTTTTTGCGGTCCTGTTCATAGTCGGAATAGTTGCCCGCGAACCAGACCACACGGCTGTCGCCCTCAAAGGCCAGGATGTGGGTGGCGATGCGGTCTAAAAACCAGCGGTCGTGGCTGATGACCACGGCGCATCCGCCGAAGTTTTCAAGGGCCTCCTCCAGCGCCCGCATGGTGTTGACATCCAGGTCATTGGTGGGTTCGTCCAGCAGCAGCACGTTGGCTCCGGATTTGAGGATGCGCGCCAGATGCACCCGGTTGCGCTCGCCACCGGAGAGCAGGCCCACTTTTTTCTGCTGGTCGGCGCCGGAAAAGTTGAAGCGGGCCACGTACGCGCGCGAATTGACCTGCCGGGCGCCGATTTCAAGGGTCTCTTGGCCGTCGGAGATCATTTCCCAAATATTTTTTTGGGGGTCCAGCACGTCGCGGCTCTGATCCACATAGGCCAGGCGAACGGTTTCACCGACGGCAATCGTTCCGCTGTCGGGCCGCTCCTGACCGGTAATCATCCGAAACAGGGTAGTCTTGCCCGCTCCATTGGGGCCGATGACCCCGACGATGCCGCCTGGAGGAAGCGCAAAGGTCATCTCCTCCATCAGCAGGTTTTCCCCGTAGCCTTTGGATACCGCCTGGGCCTGGATGACCAGGCTGCCCAGTCGCGGGCCGGGTGGGATGAAGATTTCCAACTCTTTGGCCAGGTGGTCATTCTGTTGTCCCAGCAAACGCTCGTAGGCGGTGATGCGTGCCTTGGCCTTGGCCCGGCGGCCTTTGGGCGCTAAGCGGATCCACTCCAGCTCCCGCTGAAGCGTTTTCTGGCGTTCGCCGCCGACTTTCTCCTCATTGGCCAGGCGCTGCTGCTTTTGTTCCAGCCAGGAGCTGTAGTTGCCCTTCCACGGGATGCCGTGGCCCCGATCCAGCTCCAGGATCCAGCCGGCGACGTTGTCGAGAAAATAGCGGTCGTGGGTTACGGCAATAATGGTCCCCGGGTACTGCTGTAGATGGTGTTCCAGCCAGGCGACCGATTCGGCATCCAGATGGTTGGTCGGCTCGTCGAGCAGCAGAATGTCGGGCTTCTGGAGAAGCAGGCGGCACAGGGCCACCCGGCGTCGTTCACCCCCGGAGATGACACTCACCGGCGTCTCACCCGGGGGGCAGCGCAGCGCATCCATGGCCATCTCCAGCCGGGAATCCAGATCCCAGGCCCCGCTGGTATCGAGCTGCTCCTGGATGTCCCCCTGGCGCTGAATCAGCTTTTGCATGGCCGCATCGGACATGGGCTCAGCGAAGCTTTCGTTGATGCGGTTGTAAGCATTCAACAGATCCACGCTTTCCTGGACCCCCTCCTGGACGATCTCCAGAACGGTCTTGGTCTCGTTGACCAGGGGCTCCTGTTCCAGGTAGCCGATGGTGTAGCCTTTGGAGAGAATGGTTTCACCATTGAAATCCCGGTCTACTCCGGCCAGGATCTTGAGCAGGGAGCTTTTGCCGGAGCCGTTGAGCCCCAGCACCCCTATTTTGGCGCCGTAGAAGTAGCTCAGGGAGATATCCTTCAGCACCGGTTTTTTGTTGTGGAACTTGCTGACGCGGACCATGGAGTAGATCACTTTGTTCGGATCGATGCTCATGGATCGTTATTTCACCTCGATGACGGGTTGCAGGGGTCGGACGCGTAAAATTCAGAGCACCATTCTAACATAATCGGTGAAAAGGTGAAGCTGGATTTTAGGGGCGTGGGATGGGGACCGCAGGCTGACGGGGTATATGGGAAAACGATCAACCGGAACCGCCGCATCGCCGTGTCCGGTTGATCGGTCGGTTACGCCTCGAACAGGCCGGCCCGGAAGGCCGTCAGGTAGTTCCCGCAAAAATAGTCGCGGCCGGCCAGGGCCTCGGCGGCGATAATGGCGGCCATCATCCTTTTGTCGAGCGGGTTGACGATGGCCCCGTCCAGCCCTTTGGCAATGGCCATGGTCATGAAGGTCCGGTTCATGAACGTGCGGGCCGGCAGGCCGTAGGAGATGTTCGAGAGCCCGCAGGCGGTGTGGATTCCCGGAAAGGCCGCCACAATTCGTTCGATGGCGTTGATGAACTCGACCCCGAAGGTGTCGTTCACCGACAACGGCTGCACCAACGGGTCCACGAAGATGTTTTCCAGCTTGAGGTTGTTTTTCAGCAAGCCGTTGACCAATTCGTCGGTGATGCGCAGGCGGTCGTCCACGGTCTGGGGCATGCCTTTGTCGCTCATGCACAGGGCGATCACCTTCATCTGCGTGCCGGCGATGATCGGCAGCACCTTCTCGTAGCGCTCTTTTTCCAGGCTGATGGAGTTGATCATGGGCGTCCCCCGGTGCACGGTCAGGGCTGCGGCGATGGCCGCCGGGTCCGGGCTGTCAATGGCACAGGGCTTGTCGACCACCTGCTGAACCGTCTCGACCAGCCAGGTGAGGTATTCGGGCTCTTTTCCCACGAAAATGCCCGCATTGACGTCGATGTAGTCCGCCCCGGCCTCGGCTTGGTCCCGGGCCACCTGCTGAATGGCCGCCGCATCCTTGGCTTCGATGGCCGCTTTGATGGTCTTGCGGCTGGCATTGATCAGTTCACCGATGATGATCATGCTAAATCGCTCCTCTTATCGCCACTGCTAAGGTTCTAGATTGCGTGGGAGCGGCATTTCGCCGCGACGGGCAAAGCCCCATCGATCAAGGCTGCAAGCCGCTCCCACGAGGCGTTGATCCGTTGCTACGCCATCAGCTGTTTGACCAGCTTGACCGCGCCGGGGGCGTCGGCGCTGTAGCCGTCCGCGCCGATCTGGTCGGCAAACGACTGGGTCACCGGTGCGCCGCCGATGATGGTCTTGACTGCCATGCCCGCCTCCTTGACCGCTTTGACGGTGCTTTCCATGAAGGGCATGGTGGTGGTCAGGAGCGCCGACAGCGCGATCACGTCGGCCTTTTTTTCAGCGGCGGCCGTGACGAATTTTTCGCTCTCCACGTCCACGCCCAGGTCCAGCACCTCGAACCCGGCCCCCTCCATCATCATGGCCACCAGATTCTTGCCGATGTCGTGCAGGTCGCCCTTGACCGTGCCGATCACCACCGTGCCCTTGCTGCGGCTCTGGCCGGCACTGAGGTGGGGCTTGAGAATCTCCAGGCCGGCTTTCATGGCCAAGGCCGAGCGGAGCATCTCGGGAACAAAGAGTTCACCGGTGCTGAAGCGTTCACCCACCTCGTCCATGGCGCTGATCAGCCCGTCGTTTAAAATGGCGCCGATGTCTGCACCGGCATCCATCTCGGCCTGGGTTTTCGCCTTTACCGCTGCTACGTCAAATGCCAGTACCGCGTTGAAAATGTCTTGGATCGCCATTAATTGTCCTCCTGAAGGGTGTGATGGGTAATTCAATCGCTAGTTTGCCCGCAAACCGTGATAAGGTCGTAAAAAGTCGAATTTTTCGCTTCGTGAGGGTTTCGGGGCGCGATTTTGGTGGCGGCTAAATTGCAAGAACTCGTCGCAAGCTCCTCAAACAGCTTGCAATTTTTAACGGCTTCCCCAAAATCGCTCCTTCCCCCGAAACCCTCAATGGCACTCAAAATTGACTTTTTACGAGACCGTCAAGTTTCACATATTTTGCTCCGGCGCTGGTATGCTTTTTTATTCTGGCAACTTTTAGAATTAGTTTGCTTTGGGTTTGGATCATTATGGCGTCAGCACGGCTGTCGAAAAAGCCCTTTTCTTCTTATCATCCCCGGTAATTTGCATTATTTTTTCCGTTTTTTGACGTCTTAAAACCGTCGTTTAAGAGATAACGATTATCGAGTGAAAACCGATTAACTGTCAAGCAGACTGTCCGGTGGTCCCAAACGGACCAGCATCCGACTGGTATCGTATTGCTCAAGGGTGCACCTGACCCGGAAATCGCGGCAAGCGCATCAAGGCATGGGGCGCCCGATGAAACCGCCCCTATTTTGTTGACTTCCCCGGATGTACGGATTATTTGTTCGTATACAAATTATATGTCGCCATAACCGTGAATCACTGAGTTATCACCCCTATGAAAAGAAAACTCCCTGAGGATCTGCCCGAGTGCATGGTCTTCCTGCTGGGCAAGGCCTATCAGAAGGCCCATGCCGACTTTCAGAAACGGTTGCGACCCTACGGCCTGACCAATATGCAACATCTGGTGCTGGAAGGGCTCTGGTATCAGGCAGGCATGACCGCGGCCCAGCTCGGCAAATTGCTGATCCTGGACAAGGCCACCCTTTCCGGGGTCTTGGAGCGCATGGCAGACACCGGCTGGATCATCAGGATTCAGGATCCGGCGGACGGCCGGACTCAGCGGATTTATCCGTCGGAAAAGGCCGAGACACAAAAAAGCCGGTTGATCGCAGAACGCAAAAAGGCGAACGAACAGATCCTGAAAAGATTCAATCTGGAAGAACGGGTTTTGCTGAAACGGTTTCTGTGGGATCTGGTTTGACGAACATGAGCGATCACATGTCGATAAAACCGACGGCGCGGCGCGATATTGTTTGTATACAAACCCGACCCTGGCCAGGGTAAGTCAGACCCCAATGCCGGAGCCATGCCCTGCCCTGACACCACCATTGCCTGTCGTTTACCGTTGACCGTGAATGAAAGAACTGATTATTCCACCAACGGGTGGCGGTCAACGGCCAGCATTTTTTTACTTGGATCTAACTTGCAAGGAGGCAGCCCATGATCCTGCTCAACCCGAAAACCGAATCTTTTGCCCACCTGGACCCCAAGTCCAGAGAAATCATGAAGAAAACCATCGCCTATTTTGAATCGCGCGGCAAAGAAAAACTCAAAGCCGATAGCCACGAACGCGGCTGGTATGCGGATTTCATTACGTTTGTCAAGGAAAACAGGATCTTTGCCACCACGCTGACCCCGGCGCCCTATGCCGGGGGCGACCCGGATACCCGCTGGGACACCTTTCGGATCTGTGATCTCAATGAAATCCTCGGATTCTACAATTTGTCCCACTGGTATACCTGGCAGGTCAGCATCCTGGGACTGGGACCCATCTGGATGAGCCCCAACGAGGCCATCAAGAAAAAAACCGCGGCGCTGCTCAACGACGGCGGTATCTTCGCCTTCGGCCTGTCCGAGCGAGCCCACGGGGCGGATCTGTACTCCTCCGAAATGGCCTTGACCCCGCTAGCCGAAGGCACGTACGTGGCCGACGGTGGGAAATACTACATCGGCAATGCCAACAAGGCCGCCCTGGTCTCCACCTTCGGCAAAAATTCGGAAACGGACGAGTACGTCTTTTTCGCGGCCACACCCGGACACCCCAATTACGATTTGGTCCAAAACGTGGTCAACTGGGAGGGCTATGTGGCCGAATACGCCCTGAACGGTTACCCCGTCACCGATGCCGACATCCTGTCAACGGGCCGGGATGCCTGGGATGCGGCCCTCAACACCGTCAATGTGGGCAAGTTCAACCTCGGCTGGGGCGCCATCGGCATCTGCACGCATGCCTTTTACGAGGCCCTGAATCACGCCGGCCACCGCAACCTCTACGGCCAATGGGTCACGGATTTTCCGCACATCAAGCAACTCTTCGTGGATGCCTACACCCGGCTGGTTGCCATGAAGCTGTTTTCCCAGCGGGCCACGGACTATTTCCGCTGTGCAAACCCCCAGGACCGGCGCTATCTGCTCTACAACCCCATGGTCAAGATGAAGGTCACCACCCAGGGCGAGGAAGTCATCAACCTGCTTTGGGACGTGATCGCAGCCCGGGGGTTTGAAAAGGATATGTATTTCGAAATGGCCGTCAAGGACATCCGTTCCCTGCCCAAGCTCGAGGGTACCGTACACGTCAACATGGCCCTGATTATCAAGTTCATGGCCAACTACTTCTTCAACCCGGGGCGGTTCCCGGAGGTCCCGAAACGCGATGACCCGGCCGACGACGCCTTCCTGTTCAACCAGGGCCCCACCAAGGGACTGGGCAAAATCCAGTTCCATGATTACCGTCTGGCCTACGACGGCGTGAACCTGCCCAATGTTGCAGTATTCAAAGAGCAGATCGCCGCCCTGACGCAATTTCTCGCCACCGCTACCCCCAGCGCGGAACAAGCCAAAAATATCGACTTCCTGCTCTCTTTGGGCGAGCTTTTCACACTGGTGGCCTACGGTCAGCTGCTGCTGGAGAAATACCGGATGGACAACCTGGCAGACGATCTGGTGGAGCAGATCTTTGATTTCATGGTGCGGGATTTCTCCAGGTTCGCGCTCCAGATCTATTCCAAGCCGGCCAGCACGGCCCAGCAGGCGGATCTTTGCTTGAAGATGATCAAGCGGCCCGTCGTGGACATCGAACGCTTCCAACGCTTCTGGGAACAGCATGTATACGCTCTGAAAGACGCTTATGCAATGAATCCGTAAAGCGTCAGTGTCTGGAAGAAGACTAAGTTGAGCGATTGTCGAGCGTGCCGCGGCACCAAGGAAGCTGGCGTTGCGCTAGAGCGGACTATGCGCGACGACATCTGACAGCGGTGATGCGCTAAGATCGACAAGCCCGTGGAATTTCAAATTTGATGAACTCGTAAAAAGTCGAATTTTTCGCTTCGTGAGGCTTTCGGGGGCGCGATTGTGGTGGCGGCTAAATTGCCAGAACTCGTCGCAAGCTCCTCAAACAGCTTGCAATTTTTAACGCCCTCCCCAAAATCGCTCCTTCCCCCGAAACCCTCAGCTCCGGATAAACTTATGGTCTGATATACGTCCCCAGGATCCCTGCGCTTTACAATACCCCTGGGATCTGGTAGCATCCGCGGAGCTTCAGTGCTTTTTGGAAGCAGATTTAAAACCACACCTGAAAAAATCGTGAGCCAATAAAATCAAAGGAACGATGAATGATCACCTATTTGTATTGGGCGGGATTACTGGGACTGACAGCGGCGGTTTTATTCGGGCTCGGGGTAAAAGCCAAGAATTGGAAAGCCGGGCTGATTGTATCTGCCCTGATCTTGGTTGTCGGCTGGGGTGCATACAAATTTCATTTCGAGCAGATTTTTGTCAAACGATACGGCGGCGTGATGCGAATCCAGGCACCGGCGGGCCACCTTCACATCGGAGCCACCTGGAAAGACGACAACCTGTGGATTGAGACCTATGATCCGGAGACCAACACCTGTATCTTCAGTGAGTATGCCAAAGGCAATTTACTTGAAGGCAAAGTCATTATTAACAACTGCAACCCCCTGATGCCCCGAAATTAACCAATACGGGCTGTTTTGGGACGTATCCGAGTGTCTCACCGTCGACGATCTTGGCCTCATTCCGCAGGGGACTCAATCCGGCTGGCTCCGCGTACCTCGCTCATCTTGCCGGACATCGTAATAAAAGCAATCAGCCGCTTCCCGGTCGCGCCCGCTGAGAAGCCGTTTCACAAATTGGCGGTTTCGAAAGAAATACCAGTCGCCGAATTGGTCAAATTTGCGGCAGGATGTCATCATATAGGCCCGCAGGATCAGACCATACCGCAGCCCGTTAGCGTGCCCAAAAGCCTTGAGCCGTCGGGCGAAGTCAACATCTTCCACACTCACCAGCGCTTCGTTGAAACCGCCGACGGCATCGACCGTGCGCCGCAGCGCCCAGAACATTCCCGCCCAGCTGCGATCCAGAATCAGTTGCGGCGCAAAGGTCATGGTACTGAAAAGGATGCCAAGGGAAAGGCGCTCCGGCAGGATAAGAACACCGCCGCCCACATACCGCCCGCCCGCCAGGCGCCGGGAGACCTCCCGCAGCATGTTGCCCGACATCCAACTGTCGGCATCGATGGTGACGACAATCCTGCCCGTACTGGCCTTGATGCCGGCATTTCGAATTTTCGCCAGGTTCCTGGCGTGCTCGGTAACGACGGTGGCTGAATACCGTCGTGCAATCGCCTCTGTATGGTCCGTGCAGCGGTTAGCCACGACAATGATCTCAACCGGCCTGGAAAGTCGCCGCTCGGCCACACGGACCGACTCCAGGCAGCGGGCAATGTAGTTCTGCTCGTTATGCGCCGGTATGATCACCGAGATCTCTTCTTTCATCTTTGTTGATTCCCCCGAATTGGCAGCAGGCGGTATTTTCGCCTGCCGTGACCGCGACCAAAACGCCTCGTTTCCGGACGGGCACTACGATAGGGTGATCGGTTTTCATTTGTCAAATGATTGAAAACCCAACCAGAGCGGCGGAGATCGACAGTGTTCCGATGCGATGCCGGTGGTGTCGGCTTTTGGGAATCGCACACCATCGTATTGTCGACAGGTCCCCTTTCATGTTAGGGTGGCGCAAGTTTATGACAAACCTATCAGTTAGAGGACGGGCAATGACCATCCAGCGTATTTTCGTGGTTGTGGCAGGATTGATTTTATTTTTCGCCCCTTCGGCCCAGGCGCGCCTGGAGGTGCCGTCACCGTCTGGGTTGACCGCACGCAACTACCTGCTGATGGACGCATCCAGCGGTGCCGTGCTGACCGAAAATGACGCCGATGAGCGCGTGGAGCCGGCCAGTCTGACCAAAATCATGACCGCCTACATTGTTTTTCGTGAATTGCAGTCCGAAAAGCTTACTCTGGACGAAGCGGTCCTCGTCAGTGAACATGCGTGGCGAACGGGCATGACCGGTGCGTCCCGAATGTATATCGATGTAAACAGCCAGGTCCGGTTGGAGGATCTGATCCGAGGCATGGTGGTTCAGTCCGGCAATGACGCGTGTGTGGCCTTGGCCGAACGGATTTCAGGGACCGAGGCCGCTTTCGTTGACTTGATGAATGCCCAGGCCCAGGCCATGGGCTTGACCAACACGCGTTTCCAGAACAGCCACGGCCTGCCCAGCGATCAACCGCAGTTCACCTCGGCACGCGACATTGTCACCCTTGCCAAAAACTTGATTCGACGGTTTCCTGAGTATTACGGATACTACTCGGAGCGCTCCTTCACCTTCAACGGAATTACCCAGCACAACCGGAATCTGCTGCTGGGCCGGGAGCCCTCGGTGGACGGCGTCAAAACCGGCTGGACCTCTGCCGCTGGTTACAACCTGGTCACCTCAGCCAAACGCGATGAGATGCGATTGGTGGCGGTGGTCATGGGGATAACCGCGGACAGCCGGCAAAAAGGCGGGCTGGCCCGCGCCGATCAATCCCAGGCGCTGCTCAATTGGGGTTTCCGACAATACGAGACCCACATGGTCCAGGCGCCGGATAAAACCCTCGCTGAACCACGCATCTGGAACGGCGCGCAAAAACGTCTGCCCATTGGTGTCGGCGAACCGTTCCATGTAACCATCCCGCGTGGCAGCCGCGAGAGCCTTCGCTTGGAAATCAACCTGATCGGGCACATCGAGGCCCCGGTCAGCGCCGGCCAAGCGGTTGGAGAATTGCTTGCCTGGGTGGGCGATGATCCGGTGGGGAGCCACCCTTTGGTGGCACTGCAGGCCATATCCCGCGGCGGCCTGTTTAGGAGATCTTTGGATTCGGTCCTGCGCATGTTTTATTGACCATCGTTCATCAACACCCACGCACGCCGACTCCAGGGTTAGGATAACCGCGCGTGCCGGTTCAACGTGATATCGATTCAGATTCGAGGAATTTCGTACCTCAAAATAGAGACCATGAAGAACCCATCCATTCTTCTCGGGCCCATGCGGGTCCCTTTTCTGCTTCTGACGCCCGTTTGCGTGGCCCTGGGGGCTGGGGCCACGTTTTACGGTGAGGGGGCTTTTCGCGTGGACTGGTTCCTGATTGCCCTTGCCGGCGGGCTGTGTGCCCATATCAGCGTCAATGCCATTAACGAATACGAGGATTTCAAGACCGGGCTCGATCACCGAACGACACGCACACCCTTTTCCGGGGGAAGTGGAACGCTTCCCCAATACCCGGAAAAAGCCCACTGGGCAGCGACCACCGGCGCGGTGACGCTTGCCTTTTCCATCCTGGTCGGGATTTTCTTTCTTTGGGTTTGGGGCCCCGGGCTGCTGATAGTCGGCGTACCGGGCATTCTCACCGTCATCCTTTACACCCGATGGCTTACGCGCTACCCGCTTTTATGCCTCTTGGCCCCGGGTATCGGATTCGGCCCCTGCATGGTCATGGGCGTGGATTTCGTCCTGAGCGGAAACTACAGCGCAACGGCCTTCGCTGCGTCCCTGACGCCCTTCTTCCTGGTGAGCAACCTGCTGTTGATCAACCAGTTTCCGGATATCGAGCCGGATGCGGGCGTAGGGCGGCGCCACCTGATGATCGTTTACGGAAAACGCGCGGGCGTGATCGTTTACGGGGTGTTCCTGGCCGGAACCTACCTGTCGATCCTTGGCGCCTGGCTTGCGGGATGGTTTCCTGCAGCGGCGCTGGCCTCCCTTCTGACCGCTCCACTGGCCGCACACACGGCGGCGGGCGTGACCAGGCACAGCCACTCGGGTCTGCAACCCCTTCTGCCGTACATGGGAAAAAACGTGATCATAACCCTTGGGACTCCAGCCCTTCTGGCTGCAGGCCTTTTTAGCGGCGGTTTCTTTATGCGGTAACCGCCAAGCCGTCGGGAAAACCTGCACCTTCAACCCGACGGAACTGTCGCAGCGTAATTTTTCATCCATACAAAGGAGAGTAGTCATGTCCAAGGCCCAGGATACCCGCAAGGAAACTAAAAAAAAACCCGCCCAGTCCCCCAAGGAGAAGCGCAAAGCCAAACAGGAAAAGAAAAAGGATAATTGATGGTCGCTACGCTCCGGCCATTGGCCAGGAGGGGTGTCCAGGCCTGAAAGGAACGATCCGGATCATTGCGGTGTCGGCCCCTGTTACATGCCGACGATCCTCCCGCGCCCACCCCCCAGGAGGGCGGTGATGATCATAAACGTAATCGATCCAATAGTACTCAAAATGATCAGGGCCGGTATGGTTGCCACCGCCCACTTGACCATGAGGATAACCATTGACCCAAACGGGATCTTGATGTCTGTCACAACGACGCTTCGGTATTCTGCTGACATGGTGGCTGCCTCCTGTTGACTCTTTTGCGGCTGACGGGTCAGTGACACGTCCGACTTTTAGGGCTGCGGCAAGCGCGACAAACGCTCAACTTGATTTTACCATAACCGTTCAGCCCGCTTCACTCGGTTACGTACAAAGTACACCGCACTGCTTGGGATTCGCAAGGCTTGCTCGCAATCTTTTTTCATATCGGGGGGTCCAAAATCGTCCTTGATAATTGCGCCCAAGCTGACTACACAAGGACCAGGCACAAAGCGCGATCGAATGGGCCCAACGCCCCAGAATGGGAAAACCGCGCAAAACCACGCCTGGCCATAAATCTGCTCAGCAAGGTGCCGCTTGACGCCTCGGCAGCGCACGCCATTCTGGGTGCCGGTGTCTGTCAACCGGCTGCAGGGACAGGACCCGGCCTTGCGCTTAGTGGTCGCGGGCAAGGTGCGTTGTGACATGGAGCGAGCGTGGGAGCCGCCAATGACCGACATGCAGCCCCTCAAAGACATTTTTGGACCTGATCTGATCCTCGATGACGAGAAAAAGCGCGCGCGCTACGGCATCGACCAGGTCGGCGATGATGCCTATGCCCAAACGCCGGCGGCGGTGGTGTTTCCGACGCGAAGCGATCAGGTCGTCGCACTGATGCGCTGGGCCAACCAAAGCGGTACACCGGTGACGCCGCGCGGCGGCGGCAGCGGCCTGGCAGGCGCGGCGATCCCTGCCGCCGGAGGTGTGGTCTGCAGCTTTGAAAAAATGAACCGCATCCTCGAAATAGACACGCAAAACCTGATGGTCGTGCTGGAGCCGGGCGTGGTTACCAACCGACTCGATGAAGCGCTGAAACCCCACGGTCTCTTCTTTGCCGGCTACCCGATGAGCGAGGACATCTGTTGCATCGGCGGCAATGTGGCCGAGAACGCCGGTGGTGGCCGCGCGGTCAAATACGGCACCACCGCGACCTACGTGCTCGGCGCCGAGGTGGTCACCCCGACCGGGCAGCTGCTGCGGCTGGGGGGAAAACGCCTCAAGGATGTGACCGGTTACAACCTGTTGCAACTGATGATCGGTTCCGAGGGGACCCTGGGGTTGTTTACCGAACTCACCCTGCGGGTTGTAGCGCGCCCCGGTGCGCGCGGCGTCCTGTTTACCGCCTTCCCCGACAGTGGGCGGGCGGCCGCCTGTGTTGCCGAACTGAAGCGCTCCGCTGGGTTGTCGTCAATCGAGTATATCGACGGCCAGACCGCGCGCCGGACCAACGCCGGTCTGGCCAAGGCCCAGCAAACCGATCTGCCCGAACAGGCGGACGCCTTTCTGCTGGTGGAGTTTGACGGCAGCGATAATACGGCGGTGGGACGTGAAATGCGGGCGGCCGAGGCGCTGATCAAGCGCAGCGCCGGCAGCGTGGTCGTATCGGGTTGCGATCAACCCTCCATGGCGCGGGCCTGGAAACTTCGCAAGGCGGTTCCCTGGTGGATCAAGCGCAGCGCCGGCAACTGGCACTCGCTGGAAGACGTCGTGGTGCCGCCGGCCCAAATCCCGGCCCTGGTGGCGTTTGCCGACCAGCTTCGATCAACCTACGCTGTTCCGATTGCCGTCTTTGGCCATGCGGGCGACGGTAATTTCCACATCACACCGATGAAAGCGGAATCGATGTCGCCCGAACAATGGCGCGCGACGATCGAACCGCTGCTGTCGCAACTGTACCGACAGGTAGCCGCACTGGGGGGCACCATCAGCGGCGAGCACGGCATTGGGCGCAAGCGCACCCGCTACCTCAAATTTGCCCTCTCCGCCGCTGAGCGGGCGGTCATGCGCCAGATCAAGCACGCCCTCGACCCGGCCAACGTGCTCAATCCCGGGGTGGCGATCGACTGACGGTGACCCCTCAGCGCTCTTTTTACCACTTCGTCCATGCACACACCAACCCGCTTGACCCGGAGGATTGTGATGACCCGATCGTTTTTACCCCTCCCATGGCTCCCGAGTGCGCACAAAAAAACGGGCCCGACCGGCAACCGGAACCGGTCGATGTTGTTTTTCATCCTGCTGAGCGCCTGTTTTTGTCTGCCGTCGGCCCAGGCTTGGGCCGACATCAAGGAAGTGGTCCTCTTCCCTGACTCGGCCCAGGTGGTCGAGGAGAAAACCACCGCTCTCACGATGGACCCTTCCGGGTTTCTGAAAACCGGTTTCACCCTGCCGGCCCACACCAACCCTGACTCGCTCAGTGTGCGCCCGGTCCCGGATTCGGGGATGACCCTTGTGGACCTCTCCTGGGCCAGAGCGCCGGCCGAAGAATCCGTGGAAGTGGAACGTCTGCGCCGCCAGGTCAACGACCTGATCGCACAGCAAAAAGAAGGCGAGGCCATGCTGCAGGCGGTTTCCGGTCGGATCCGCTATTGGGACATCCAGGCCGGGTTCCAGGTTGCCGACCCCGATCAGATGACCGCAATTGCCAACACCCTGGCTGAAAACCTGCAGCAGGCCCATGCGGCGAAAATTCTGCTCCAGGATCAGGCGGCGGAGTTGAACCAAACGATTCAGGAGCTTCAAGCCAAGCTGAATAAAATCACCGGCAGCCGTGAGACGATCTGGGCGGTCAGCCTGCTCGTTGAAGGACCCAAGGCAGAGACCATCGACCTCTCCCTATCCTACTCCCTGTCCGGGTGTGGGTGGACCCCCCTGTATCGTCTGCAGGCCAATCCGGCTGAAAAACGCATCCAGTTCACCTGGGAGGCCGAGGTGTGGCAAAGCTCAGGCCTGGACTGGAACAACGTAAACCTCTCCCTGGCCACACTGCAGCCGTCGACCGCCATCGTCCCGCCCATTTTACCCGCCTGGATCATTCAACCCCGTGCGGAAATGCAAATCATGCCCCGCCAAAAAGCCCCTTCCCTGTCCATGGAAGGTTTGCCCTCCGCGGACAGGGTCGAGACCGCAGCCGCGGCACCCGAGCTGGTTCGAGCCGCGACCTTTTCCCTGTGGCAGTTGGGGCGGCGCCACCTTCTCCCCGGCGTAAAACAGCGCCTGACCATTGAGGATCAGAACTGGCCCGCCACGTTCGCTCACCTCATGCGACCGGCCTTGGGCGACCGGGCGTTCATCAGAGCCGAGGTGGCACTGGAGGAGAGCGTGCAGATCCCAGCCGGACAGGCATTGTTCCTAATTGACGGCGCCCTGCTCGGCAAAGAGACCTTTTCCATGAACGGCCGCGAGACGACCCTCTACTTTGGGACAGACCCCATGGTCACCGCCCGGTCCATCCTTGCGGGGAAAAAATCGGGGGAGAGGGGCATTTTCGGAAACAGACAATCCTTCAGTTGGGAGTGGAAACTGCTGGTGACCAACCAAACGCATTACCCAGTGAACATCCGGGTGGAGGAACCCAAGCCCCAGATCAGGGACGAGAAAATCAAACTCAGCCTGGAACTGAAACCACAGCCGGGCGAGGAGACCGAAACCCTGCTGATCTGGTCCTTTGATCTGCCGGCCGGCGCCGAAACCGAACTGGGAGTTCAAGCGCGGGTCGAGGCTCCCAAGGAGATGGACCTGGACCTGGGGTGGCGGCGATAGCACGTGATACCGACCCAGCGCCTGGCACGCCCCTGACGGGATCACGAAAAAAGAGCGGCCAAGCGCCCCCAGGGCACATGGATCCCTTGCAGATTTAACCAAGATCGCTTGGCAACGCCTTAAAGTCTTGACACCATGTGGTCATCTCAAATAAAAGCATTTGGATCAAAAGGCCATTGTATGCAGGTTGCCCATTACCCAAACAACAGGAGAGATCTACTATGGCGGACTATTTAATCAATCTTTTTCTGGATGCCGAAAAGCAAAAGACCATTGAGAACGTCGGCTTGGCAGACAAAATTGTGGATCTGGATGGGAAAAAGGCCATTCAGGTGGAGATGAACGCGAAAGAGCAGAAAAAGCTGGTAAAAGGCTTTACGGGGTTGACTTTTGACACATCCAATGCCTGTGTGCTCCCCCAGGAGGCCGCCGACAAACTCTTGGGGATCGTCGCCGACATGAAGACGGTGGATGTGATGAAATTCGCCATTATGAAACTCTACAACCCACTGGCCGGCAAGGCACCCCGCTCGGCTATGCGATAGGTTTTTTTTCAAGGGTTTTGGGGGTCAGCTGCCGGGAAGCCGTCCCCGAAACGATCAGCCACCGCGAGATAGTGCCCATCCGGAAACGAGGAATTTTGGTCGAGATCAAGGCATGCGAAAAATTTTACCACAGGCATATAGTTGATATTCCGAAGATAAAATTTTAAACATAACGCAGACGTCGGGCGAAATAACCGTTTATGGATGGACACTAGGTAGAAACGGTCTGCGCCGCGCGTGTATCCCAGGGCCGCGATCGAGACGTCACCGCGTCGTTTAAGCGGCAACCGTTTCTCTCTTTTTTGATTGTGGGGATCGCATGTCCGTTGCTTCATCCTCGTCTGATCGCCAGAACCCCCCGGTGCAGCCGCGCCGTTCCCGTCTCCTGCTCAAGCTCTCCCTGGGTGCGCTGCTCGTGCTGGTGCTCCTGGTGGCTGCGGCGCCGACCCTGCTCTCGTCCGGCCCGGGGCGCAACCTGATCCTGGGCATGGCCAACGAGCGTGTTGCTGGTTCGGTGGCCATCGACGACCTGTCCCTGCGCTGGTTCGGCCCGCAGCGGATCGTCGGGCTGCGTCTTGCGGACCCGGCGGGTGATCCGGTGGTGACCGTCGCGGAGTTCAAGACCGGCCTCAGTCTGTTGCAGGCCCTGCGCGGGCGGCTGGGGCTGGGTGAGACCCTGATCCGGGGGTTGCGGGTGGAACTGGCGCTGGACCCATCCGGTCAGGACAACCTTGAGGCCGCCATCGGTCTCGCGCAGCAACCGGGCGCGCCGAGCGGCCCGCTGTTGATCCCGGTAACCGGTGGCCTGGTCCTGGAGCAAGGCTATCTCTCCTGGTCCGCCCCAGGCATCGAGGCGGTGATCATCGAAGACCTGGCCGCTCGCGTACGGCTGGACCCGTCCAGCCGGGATCTGGCGCTGGACCTCTCGGCTCGCAGCCGCCAGGGGGACATGAGCGGCAGCCTTGCGGTCAGCGGCACGCTTCGCCAGTGGCTGGATGCCAGCGGACGATTGACCCCGGCGCTGCTAGCCCGATGGCTTGACGCCGAAACGCCGGCGAGCCGTCAGATCCGTCTGGCCGAGGCCGCACCCGTGCGGCTGGTCCTAGAGCGCCTGGAGGCCGGTCTGGCGGACCCGGGATTGTCCGCATTGCAGTTCGATGGTTCGGCCGCCATCGGGCGCATGCGCTTTCGTTCCGGAAATCAAGTCCTGGCCGCGCTCGACCAGCTCGATGTCGGCCTGCAGTGGCAGGGCAGCCAAGGACGGGGAGGGGTGTCGGTGGATGGTCGGGTCTCCGCCGACGGCGGCGAACCCGGGGTCATTAACGGCAGCCTGGCACTGGACAGCCTGCGACCGGACGGCAGCGGCAACCTCAACCTGGATCTGGACCTGACCCAGCTGCCGCTGGTGGTGGTGGATCGGTTCCTCGGTATGGACGGCATGGTGACCGCCACCTTGGGCCGGACCATGGAAGGTACCCTTCAGGGCGAACTGCGGGAAGGGCAAGGGCCGCTGACCCTGGGGATTCGGGGAAGCAACGCCAGTGCCGATCTCAAGGCCCACTGGAACCAGGGAAGCCTGACTCTGCGCGAGCCCCTGATGGCTGAAGTGCAGCCGACTCCGGAGTTTGGCCGGCTCGTGCTGGCGCGGGTGCACCCGCTCTTCGAGACCCTTCGCGGCGGCAAGGAACTGTTCCGTTTCGTCATGCCCGCGGAGGGGGTGCTGATTCCGCTGATTGACTTCGACCTGAAGAACGTCCGCGTTCCGGAGATGCGCCTGAGCCTGGGTCGGGTCGAACTGACAAGCGGCTGGTTGCTCCAGGGCCTGGTGACCCTTGGACAGCGTTTCGGCACCCTGCGGTCGGTTGGCGATCGCTGGCCGGCGGAATTCACCCCCGCCGTCGTGTCCGTCGCTGACGGCCAACTGACCTTCACCCGCCGTATGGATGTGCTGCTCGGTGATCAGATGCACCTGGCCACCTGGGGTGCGATGGATCTGGTGACGCAGCGGGCGGATCTGGTGCTGGGGGTCATGCCCTTGACGTTGCGCAGCGTGTTCAGCGTGGCGGCGGCGGAGGACGATGCCCTGCGCATTGCGGTGCGGGGTCAGCCCGGGCCCGGTGCAGTGGATTTTTCCAGCATCGGCATCGAGCTGGCCCGGCTGCAGGCCCAGCGCCGCCTGGGTGGCAGCAGTCCCTTGTTGGGGGCCCTGCTCGGCACGGTCACCGGCTCTACGCCGGGCCTGAGCGGCGCTCCGGCGCCCTCAATGAGCCCGCTGCCTTGGGCCGAGCGACTGAAATAGCGGGCGGCCGGCGCTGCGCGGCGCACCCGCCCCCATCAACAACCAAGTTCCGGATTTGGAAATGTCGCTGTTCCTGAAACCTGCGTTGACCTTGCTCGCGCTGTTAACCTGCTTTGTCTTACCCGCCCCGGGCGGCGCTTCCGCGCTGCCACCACCGGGGAACCTTCAGCTCGCCTCGGTCCACGCCCAGGTGACGGCACTGGATTCCGGCCAGGTGCTCTACAGCAAGCACGCCGAAACAGCTGCCCCCATCGCCTCCATCACCAAGCTCATGACCGCCATGGTGGTGCTGGACAGCGCTGAGCCCCTTGACGAATGGCTAAGCATTCTCGAACGGGATCGGAGCGCCCCGGCCAATGCCTGGTCGCGCTTGCGGGTGGGCTCCGAGGCGACCCGGCGGGATCTGCTGCGGATCGCGCTGATGTCGTCCGAAAACTTGGCGGCGCATGTGCTCGGGCGGTCTCACCGGGGCGGTTACGACGCCTTCGTCGCTGCCATGAATGCCAAGGCGGCGACACTTGGTATGCACCGGACCCGCTTCGTCGACAGCGCCGGGCTGTCCGCCGACAACCGCTCCACCGCCGCAGACCTGGCTCGAATGCTGGCGGCGGCCTGGGACTATGAGCTGATACGCGACTACTCCACCACCACCGGGCACACGGTGCATTTCCGCAAGCCCTCCTACCGCCTGCCTTACGGCAACACCAATCGGCTCACCCACAGCGACCGCTGGGAGGTGGGCCTGAGCAAGACCGGTTATCTGAACGAGGCGGGACGCTGTCTGGTGATGGTCGCCGAGATCGATGCGCGTCCCGTGGCCATGGTGCTGCTCAATTCCTTCGGCACTCACACGCCGCTGGGCGACGCCGGGCGCGTCCGACGGTGGCTGGAGACCGGCAACGGCGGCGCGGTGGCCGGTCCGGCCCTGGAGTACGAACAACGTCAGGCGGCGGCCCTGCATTAGGGTGTGGTGTCTGGAGAATCGGGATCAGGAAATCGCTTATTCGAAGGGGGCTACACCCCCTAATGTCCACCAAAACCGAAAGGAGAAAGAGATGAAACGCAGCGCGAATGCCACCTGGAATGGGGGACTGAAAGAGGGCGGGGGGACTTTCAGCGTCGCCAGCGGCGCCGTCAAGGACCTGAAGCTCAGCTTTCGTGCCCGCTTTGAAAACGACCCCGGCACCAACCCCGAGGAGCTGATCGCGGCCGCTCATGCCAGCTGCTTCAGCATGGCCCTCAGCGGCCAGCTTGGAGAGCGCGGCATCACCCCTGAAGCCGTCGAGACGACCTGCACCATCACCTTCGAAAACCTGGCCCTGACCCGCAGTGTGCTCAAGACGACCGTCACGGCGCGCGGCGCGGACCTGGCGGTGGTTGAGGCGGCTGCGGCGGCCGCCAAGGCCGGCTGCCCGGTATCGAAGGTGCTGAAACTGGAGATTGTCCTTGAGCTGAGCCTTGAGGCATAGCCTGTGCGCGCCATAAGGCGTCATTGGTTGCACCGCAGCCGCGCCGGCTGGTCGGTAAGGAAGGTGAATGATGGTGCAATAGCGCTATTTACAACAGGTGCACGGGGGAGGGAATCGAAAAATAGCGCTTAAGCTCGGCAGTTCTTCTACCGATATGGGTGGTATGAGTCGCTGTAGGTTTCACCGCGTCAGTTTCCCAAAACCTTTTCGACGAAATTGACTTGCATGAAAAAACTTTACTCACTACCACCGCCCCCGCGATACCCTGATTGCGTCAACTATTCCCAATGCCTGACCCAAGCTGCTTTGCGTAACGCCCACGATTTAGGCTGCAGTAAATGCGACCGCTACGAGACCACCCCATTGGACTCGAAAGAACTCTCCTTGTGGACCACTGGCTGCGACAAGCTGTTGGCGAAACTGTTTGACCGAGCCTGCTCCGAGGATGCCTGGGAAGGGCCGGGGCGGTGGGCCACGACCAGAGGGGCAAGGCAGAACGTGCCGCAGACCGGCTGAGGCGGGCAAAGGGCTCGACGCGGTTTTTCTTCGGGATATCAGTGTTCGTCATTCACTCGGATGACTAATTTCCCGAAGTTTTGACCGTCTAACAGGCCGATAAACGCTTTGGGCGCATTTTCCAATCCATCCACCACCTGCTCACGGTATTTTATCTGTCCGCTTCTGACCCACTCGGACATCTCTTTTTCAAATTCATCATAGCGATGTCCGTAATCTTCAAATATGATGAAGCCTTGGACCTTTAAACGCTTGGTTAAAATGGTGCGCATCAGAAGGGGCAAGCGGTCCGGCCCATCAGGAAGCCGTGTCGCGTTATAGTGGGCAATCAGCCCGCACACCGGAACTCTGGCCCCTGCATTGAGCAGTGGCAGCACGGCGTCAAAGACCTTGCCGCTCACGTTCTCGTAATAAATGTCGATTCCATTGGTGCAGGTCCGGTTAAGCTGCGCTTCAAAATCCGCAGACCTGCGATCCAGGCAATGGTCGAATCCTAAGACCGCTTTCGCGTAGTTGCATTTTTCACTGCTGCCGGCAACACCGACGACGCGGCAGCCTTTGAGCTTGCCGATTTGTCCCACGGCAGCCCCCACCGCTCCGGTGGCGGCAGCGACCACCAGGGTATCGCCTGGTTTGGGCCGACCGATATCCAGCAACCCCATGTAGGCGGTAAAGCCGGGCATGCCCAAAATTCCCAAAGCATAGGAGGGCTTTTCCGGTCTGGCACCTAAACGGGTAAGGCCGGAACCATCGGAAAGTGCATAGTCCTGCCAGCCAATGTAGGCCAGAACCCACTCTCCCTTCACGAAATCAGGATGTCGGGACGCTTCAATCCTGCAAATCGTCGCACCTACCATGACTTCATCGATCCCGACCGGCTCGGCGTAGGATGGCGCATCGCTCATCCGTCCGCGCATATAAGGATCGAGTGAGAGGTATACGGTGCGCAGCAGCACTTGGCCTTCAGCCGGTTCGGGTACAGGCGCGTGCTCCAGACGGAAGTTCTTTAAAACGGGGGCACCTTGCGGGCGTTCGGCCAGCAAGATGCGCCGATTGAATTTTCTGTTTTGGGACATGAGTTGCTCCTTTTCGCTCGAATTGGTCTTGGTATGGTTGCCCTTAGTGGTCGCGACCACTTAGCCTGTTCGTTGCGGGATGAAAAAGTCATGATCGGATCCAGCCGAGTTAGTGCCCATCCAGCTCCGGTTTCGGTCTGGATGGGGAAGCAGTGGTCACATGCGCACCTCCTCGGTCGACAGGCCATGGTATAGCACAACAAATCGGGCGGGAGTTTCCACGAGGTATTTGTCAATGAGGGATAGAGGCTGGACCCTGTAAAGACATTGTGTAACCCCGTCACAACCCGGGGGGCTTAGGAATGGAAGGTTGTCCGCGGACCCGTCTGCCGTACCCGTGACTGTACTAGGGGGGACGATAATGGTGGGTGGATTGATTGTCAAGCAGCACGGTTGGCGCACGGGAAGTGACCCGGAACAGCTAGCGCCAAATCGGCGGCGGCTCCCAAAAAACTGG
>JAWOIA010000031.1:0-33589 GCA_046484885.1 Desulfosarcina sp.
ACGAGTTCTTGCAATTTAGCCGCCACCAAAATCGCGCCCCGAAACCCTCACGAAGCGAAAAATTCGACTTTTTACGAGTTCATCAAACTTTGGTAAATTGACTTTATTTTTTATCCTGGGTGTACTACCGTGCAGTTGTAAAGGCACAAGCCTCGGGGCCGAGGTGAGCCAATGAGCCTATATCGCGTCAGCAGTCCCCGGCAGTCCTGGTGTGATGAATTCCTCGGTATCCTGGTCCTGGATGCCGCCGATCCCTGCATCCCCGTCAATGTGGGCAACGCCACCACGGCTTCCTTTCCCGTGCGCTGCAAGGAGGCCGTCGGCGCGTGCATCGACAGGCTCTTGAACCAGCGGGATACGACCCTGGTGCAGACCTTTGTCGACAACGCCGAGGCGTTGCCGGGTGAGGGTGTCAGAGCCGTTAGCGGAGTCTGCGGATTCATGGCGCGCTTTCAACGTCAGGCCGCGGCGGCTCCGGCTATTCCCGCCATTTTCTCCAGCCTGCTGCAAATCCCAGTTATCCATACCATCATTAGGAGGATTACGGTGTCGCTTTGAACGTGACTGCAACCGAGGTCATAAAAAGGAGGTGGTGCTGCATCAGACGGTTGGTTTTGGAGGAGCGCTAGTGATATCGAGTGAACCCTTTCAAGCAAGGAGAGAGCAATGAAAAAAGGACAGATGCTGATTCGAGGCATGGCGATGGTGCTGATATGCGGGCTGCTGGTTGTCGGTTTTGCCCCGCCGGCCCAATCCCAGGACAAGGTTCATCGATGGCAGCCGTCATCCTGGCTGCCGTCAGGGATCTCCTGGGACACCATCGGATTCATATCGGAGCGGGTCGGGAAGATGTCCAACGGGCGCCTGATCATGACCCCCAGCGCCCCTGGAGCGATCGTTCCGGTTTCCGAGCAGTTGGATGCCGTCGGCATGGGTGTGATGCAGGCCACGTTCATATGGCCGGGTTATTTCCCGGGGGAACTTCCGGTTGCCTTCATGCATGGGGACTGTTTTGCCGCTCCCAAAACGATCTCGGAGTTGCGCTACCTCTATGAGTCCTACGAGAATGGGAAAATCATGGACATACTGAGGGCGGAGTACGCCAAACACGGCGTCCACCTGGTGGGCAATCTTTACTGGACGCTCGACAACCTGATGATCTCCAAGGTGCCGATCAAGGGTGTGGCCGACATCAAAGGCAAAAAGTTCAGGACCTCGGAGCTGATCGCGCTGCAGTTGGCCCACCTGGGAGCGGGTACCATTTGGGTTCCCGGCAGTGAGATCTACACGATGCTCTCCACCGGTGCCGTGGACGCGATCACCTTTTCCCACGCCGGCGACATGGTGGCCATGGGATTCCATGAGGTCACCAAGTACTGGATCAAATACCCGACCGCGGTGGGGCCGGCGGCCGATGCCCTGATCGTAAACATGAAGGAGTGGCAGGCACTGCCGGACGATCTCAAGGCGATCGTTCAGACGGCGGTCGAGGCCGGCAGCGCGCGAAACGCCTTCGAGGCGGAGCGGGAAATAGCCAAGGCCTGGAACTTTGTCAAGGAGAAGGGGATCGAGGTAATCGAGTGGTCGGAGGAAGATGCCAGGACATTGGCCGGTACGGCCAGGGATGTTGTACCGGATAAGTATCTCAAAGACCCGGCCTTTGCTGAAATTTTCAAGATTGTGGAAAAATGGGCCGTTGAGATGGGGCACTGGGGCAAGAAGTGATCATGCAGTCCAGTGAGGACCTTTGCGCAGAGGCGGGAAGGTCCTCATAAAATTTGATTTCAGCTCATGGAGAGGGGGTTGAGGATGAAACGGATCCTGGCCGGAATAGACAGCATCAGCGAGTGGAGCGGGAAACTGATCAGTGTGTTGATCATTTTCATCATGGTCATCCTGCTCTATGAGGTGTCGATGCGGTTTGCGTTTAACGCCCCCACCAACTGGGCCCACGAGTTAACGCTGCATCTGTTCGGTCTCTTGTCGGTGCTCGCCGGGGCTTACGTGCATCTTCGCAACGAGCATGTCAAGATCGATATTATTTACTACCGCTTCTCACGCAGAACCAGAGCCATTATCGACTCGGTCACGTACCTGTTTTTCTTCCTGTTCGTCGTCGCCCTGCTGCGCTACGGGATGATGATCGGGTTGCGGTCACTGGAGTTGCGGCAGACGGTCTCACCTTCCCCCTGGGGGTCTCCCCTGTGGCCCGTTAAGCTGGCCATACCGTTGGCCGCTTTTCTTTTACTGCTTCAGGGGGTGGCCCACTTCATCCGGGTTCTCAAATTCGCTGTTACTGGCAAGGAGATGAAATGACAGAATGGCTTCCGATGGTAGTGCTGCTCGGCGGTCTCGGAATTGGTCTGATCTCCGGGTTCCCGATGGCCTTCACCCTGGCCAGCAGTTCGATTGTCGCCGCATGGATATTTATCGGCCCCCAGAGCCTTCCTTTCGTTGCCACAAACGTTTTTGGCATGATGTCCGGCATGATCCTGATTGCGATGCCGCTGTTTATCTTTATGGCGTGCGTGCTGGAAAAGTCGGGTGTCACCCATGACCTTTACGCGTTCATGCATCAATTGCTGGGGGGGCTGCGCGGTGGTCTGTCCATGGGGACAGTGCTGATTTGCGCCATCATTGCCGCCATGTCGGGGGTCAGCACCACCGGGGTTGTCACCATGGGGATTATCGCCCTGCCCATCATGCTCAAACAAGGCTACAACAAAAGCATCGCCATCGGCCCGATCCTGGCCGGCGGGGCGCTGGGTCTGCTTATACCGCCCAGCATCTCGCTGATTGTCTATGGGATGATCGCCCGGGTGTCTATCGGCAGACTCTTTGCCGCAGGGATCGTTCCGGGCTTGATACTGGTTTTTCTTTACATGAGCTATATCGGCATCAGGAGTTACTTTCAGCCGCACCTCGCACCAGCCCTGCCCCCCGAAAAAAGGGTTCCCCTGCGGGAGAAAATCGCCTTGGCCAAAGGGTTGATCCTGCCGATCCTGCTCATTACTGCCGTTTTGGGTTCAATTTTCAAGGGGGTCGCCTCCCCTACCGAGGCTGCTGCGGTGGGCGCCGGCGGTGCTTTGCTCAGTGCTGCGGTCAACCGCCGCCTCGACTGGCAAGTGGTCAAGGAGGCATGTTACAAAACGATGGCGATCAACGGCATGATCATGTGGATCCTGTTCGGGGCAGCCTGTTTCACCAGCATCTTCTTCCGAACCGGGGGTCAGGAGGTGATCGCGGATGTGATGCTGGGTGTAGCCAACCCCATCTACATTTTCGCCATCATCCTGGTGACCTTGATCGTGCTGGGGTTCTTCCTGGACGAGATTACCCAGATCATGATCACCGTGCCTGTTTTCCTGCCGATAGTTGTCCAGTTGGGCTATGATCCGGTATGGTTCGGCGTTCTTTTCATGACCCAGGTGCAGATGGATTATCTGACCCCGCCCTTTGGGTTTACCTTGTTTTACATGAAGGGCGTTGCACCTCCCGAAGTAAGCATGGGGGATATCTATCGCTCCATTGTCCCGTTTGTATGCATCCAATTTGCGGTGGTATTGCTGATCCTGTTTTTCCCAAACATAGTTCTGTGGCTTCCCGATGTTGTCTTCGGACTGCGTTAGACAACCCATTGCATTGGCATTCACGGCAGCCGGCATCAGCGGGCCGTGATGGCATCCGCGCAGGAAACCGGCCCCGAAAGGTCCGAGCGGGCGAACGGGAACGCAAACACGTTGCTGTTCCGAGCACGGTTATTCGAGATATCTCAGACCCATGCCAAAACGAGTGGTGTTTTCGTCTCTCAGTTCCTGCTGCCACTTGACTTCTGCCAGGCAGATGGATCGGGGTCTGTCTTGATCGACTTTCAGTCGCGGTGAAGTCGGGAAACGCAGCATGCGAACCAGTAGAATGGTTCCGGTGGGAAACTGGTGCGGCACTTCGATATAGGAGCCCTGTTTTGAAAAATTGCGCATCACGCCATCGCCTGCACGCGTACTGCCACTGCTGGCATAAGGGCGGCAGGTGACGGTCGCGTCGCTTGGGATGCGCGGAGCGGCTCTCGGCCTGATTTTTTCTTGCGGCGTGGCACTCATCATTTCACCCCATCGGATAGCCTCTTCCGTATTTTTTTGTTATGCAGCACACCCCCCGCCCGTCAAGTGGCGAAGCGTGGTAAAAAACGGCTGCAGCGCCGCTGCAGCGCCAGGGATCGACCACTGCCTCCCTTGGTACAGACACGAAAATTCTTAGCCATAGCCGATCCCCTTGCGGGCGGTGGGACTTTCTCCGCCCCCCCTCTCTCGGGTTTCAGCAAAAATGATACCAAACCCTATCAAAACGTATCATTTCAATATCACACTGTTTTTTATTCAACGGCCCGTTTTTCCCCTTGGCGGGTGTTCGCTTTTCTTTACAGGCTGGCAAACTTTGCCAGTCATCCAGGCACGGCATGCGGATCGCCGCCTCGCTCGAGCGATGAGCCACCACCCGGCGAGGGATAGTTTTGACGATATCAGTTATCTTGGGTTTGTCCATGGGCAACGGGCTCATTTTGTCTGGGGAAAACTCCCGGGCGGGAGTTTTCCCTAAGTTGACCCCCTAACTGGTGTCCATCCGGATACGAGGAATTTGGTTGCGATCAAGGCCTGCGAAAAATTTTTATCACAGGCATAGCGTTGATATTCCACCGTGCCCTGAGGGCATCGATTTCTAATTCGGCCTTGTTGAGCGTTTCCCATTTTGGTATCTTTAAAATGCAAAAGAATACGTGGAGGTTACTTGCGTTTCGGCCGCCAAAATGCAAAACCCTCCGGGATTGCCGATCTTACCGCATCTACGGTGTCAGATGCCTTCGCGCATAGCCGACTATAGCGCAAAGCCATCTTCCTTGTATCTGCGGCAAGCTCGACAATCGCTCAATTTAGGTTCGGATTTAAACTCTTTCTCGAAAGACAAAAACGGGGTATAGCGGTCCAAATTAACCCAGTTGGCCGGATGAGCCCGTTAACAGCAATCCCGACGGGTTAAACCATCGCTCGACGCTGCCAACTACAGGAGGTTCGCCGGTGCTCTTTCCAGTGGCTGGAATAGAAGTGGCCCCATGGGTTCCTTTAGCCGCCGGTTTTTCGGTAGCGTTTATCTGTTCCATGGGCGGCGTGTCCGGGGCCAATCTGCTGCTGCCTTTTCAGATGAGCGTACTGGGTTTTGTCACCCCGGCGGTCAGCGCCACCAATCATCTTTTCAACATTGTGGCCATTCCCAGCGGCGTCTATCGCTTCATCCGGGAAGGTCGCATGGTCTGGCCCCTTACCTGGGTGGTCATCGCCGGGACCGTGCCAGGGGTGCTGGTCGGTGTCATCTTCAGGGTGCGCTACCTGCCCGACCCGACGCATTTCAAAGTCTTCGCCGGACTGGTTCTGCTTTACATCGGCTTTGTGCTGGTCCGTTCCTTGTTCAAGGGGCCGCCTCCCGGAACCGACAAGGCCTCATCCGAGAAGCGCTTCCAGGAGCTGGTCAGCCGTTTCAGCAAGCATGAGGCCGCTTCCACGGAACCATTGCCCAGGGTCGTGATTAATCATTTCGGCCTGAAAACCATCGACTATGCCTTTTACGGAGAAACCATTACCGCCCCGACCATGGGCATCTTCACCCTGAGCACCATTGTCGGCATTGTGGGGGGGGTGTACGGCATCGGCGGCGGCGCAATCATCGCTCCGTTCTTCGTGGCCGTGTTCCGTCTGCCGGTCTACACCATCGCCGGGGCCTGTCTGATGGGCACCTTCATCACATCCGTGGTGGCAGCCGGCCTGTATCAGGTTATCGCTCCGTATTATCCGCAGATGGCCGTTGCTCCTGACTGGGCACTGGGCATCCTCATGGGCGTAGGCGGAATGATCGGCATGTACGCCGGGGCCCGCATGCAGAAATTTGTCCCGGCCACGGCGATCAAGTGGCTGCTGGCCTTCGTTCTGATCTCTACCGGCAGCCGCTATGCTTTGGGGTTTCTGTTTTAGGGCGGGCTCCGGGCAGGGAGCAACCATTGGCGCGGGCTCACCACAGCGACGGGCCTTTGCAACCGTAGGCATGTGGCTGAGGACAGCAACCATTTCTTAAGGGAGTGGCAGTGTTGATCAAAGAATTAGAAGCGCGGCGGGCGATGATCTGGTATCAGGAGCAGCTGGTAGCCTATGAAGTGGCCAAAGTGGTGATCCCCAGACCCAAGGTGACGGTGTGGATGATCATGCTTCCCCTTCTTTTCCTGTTTTTCCTGCATGATTTGAAAAAATTCAAGACCGGTATCACCGACTTTGCGCAGGGGTTTTTGAAAAACAAGAAGACCGCCCTGGATCTGACCTTCAACGCCACGCGTGAAGGCATCCCCGTCGAGGCCAAACTGGCGCAGTTCGCTGCCGAATCCTGGCCTGCCCCCGCCGATCAGAACGAGCTCCATGGAAAGCAACGCCGTGAGATCGCCTGCCTGATGAGCCACTACCAGCGCCTGCTGACCGGCAGCGGCAAGAGCTATGCGGCCCTGATCAAAAACGTCTACCCATCGGCCCCCAAGTACCAGGTTTTTCTGGATACCCTCCTTGAACTGGAAAGGGGCGTTCTTAAAGCAGTCTTGCAGTCCACCCCCACCGATGGGGATGCGCACGAAATCGCCAAGTTGATGCAAACCGCCACGCGCCAGGTGCGCCAGCGGGAGCGCGACCGCATTTTCCCCGTTTAGCGCAACCGTTTGCTGCACCCCGCGCAGGGCGCTGCCACTTCTCCGGCAGCGTGGGCTGCGCGCCAGCCGACATACTCGCTGTTTCGCCAGATGACCGGCAGCAGGCTGCGGCGAATGTTTCCGAAGATCAGGCGGCGGTTGGGGCGATTATGACCGTCAGCGCAGTGGTGCCCAGGGGCAACGGGCAGGTTGGTCAGCACACAGGGAGACACCTCCCCTGCCGCCGAAACGACCAGGGCGCGCTGGATGTTTTCCGAACAGGAATCCCGCCCTTCGATCGGTTCACTGCGCGGCGTATGAATCTCCAGACCCACGGTCCGCCCCGCCGCTCGCAACTCAGTGAACACGGTTTCCACCTCCGCGCGCCGGGCCTGCGTATCCAAATGCACCACTTCGCCGGCAAGGCTCCGGCAAGGTTCGAAATCCAATACACTGACCACCACTTGCGCCACATGGCTGTGCTCGAGCAGACCGGGCAGCCGCTGGATTTCCGTCATCCCCGAAGCCAACAGCATATAGGCGATGTGAACCGCAGGGGTGCTGCTGGCACATTGCCGTTTAACCGTTTCCAATAGCGCTATCTTTTCCAGAACATCCGCCATGCGGGTGCCGGCGCGGATGCGATCGTTGGAAGCAGTGGTTGTCCCGGCCAGGGAGAAGGTGATGACATCCAATCCGGATTTCACTAGACTTTTCGCCAAAGAGGCATCCAGCAGAATCCCGTTGGTGGTGGTGCCCACCCGGGAACCGGCCGCCTTGGCCATCGCCACCATGACCGGCAGGTCCGGGTGCAGCAACGGTTCGCCCCAGCCCTGCAGGTATACCAGGCCGGTTTTGCCGAATGCGGGGACCAGCCGCTCATAGAGAGCAAGGGGAAGCGATCGGTTGCGCCAGCTGTCGCGGTACACCGTGCGCGGGCAGTAAATACAGGCAGCATTGCAGCGGGTAGTCACCTCCACCTGAATCCAGTCTTTGGCCTCGAACAAGACCTGGTGTTCCCACCAGGCGCGCAGGCCGCGAAGACTTGATTTCGGCAGGGTGTGGGTCATGGCATTACCCCGCTAGAAGAGCGGGATCCGGACGGATCGACAGGGCACGACCCACCCGGATCGGAGTTTAAACGAGGGAACGGTTACTCGCGTTTTCGGATGGCGTGATGGACAAACATCTGAGCCCGGGCCGTTTCCTCGGACTGGGTGTACCAATAGGCGGCGGCATCGATTTCGGACGCTTCGATGGCCTGCATGATCGGCTGAATGTAAGGCAGTTTGCTTCCCCAGGGCAGGATCACGTAAGCGGTGGCCCAGAGTAGCGCCAATCCGCCAGCCAGCGCTATCCAACCGCCCATGACCTTGTGTTTCTTACCGCGCCTTGCCGATCCATCGCATGCCATTGGCATCTCTCACCATCCCTACCAGTTTCATGAAAACTCAGTTGAGCCGTTCCCATTTTGGCGGCTGAAACGCACGCATCCCACATTCATTCTTTTTCATCCTAAAAGATTCCAAAATGGGAAACGCTCAACTGAGGTTATATTAAGTGCCATTGCGGGTTTCGGACGTCATCATCCTTGGTTGCGCCCCGCTTAGTTCATAAGACTGGCTGTGACGCCTGGAAAAACCACGAAAAACATAAGGTATGCAACTATCAACGTCAGAATCAGGTTGAGGCTCTGGCCACAAACGTACAGGATGAGCGGCTTGCCGCCCTTGAAATGTTTGGCCATTTCGCGGAAATTGGAGGTCAGCCCGATGGAGGCGAAGGCAAAAATAAAAAACCACTCGCGGCAAATCCTGGTAAACCCGCGTAAAACACCATGATCGAGCACAGCGGTCCCTCTGGCGCCCATCGATTCGAACAGGAGAGAGAAAATGATCGAAGCCACAATAAACCCAAGAACAAACTTTGGAAATCGGTACCATATTTCCATTTTGCTGACCACCTGCCCCGGAGCGCACTCCACCCGGGCGCACCAGTAGACCGCCACGCCAAAAGCAATCACACCGATCATGACATTCTGAATCATTTTGATCGTAGCAGCCACGAACATGCCGGTTTCGCCCAGGAAGGCGCCGGCCGCCACCACCGCGCCCGTCGAGTCGATGGTGCCGCCGATCCAGGCGCCTCCAAGGACCGGGTGCATGCCAATGGCCACGATGAAAGAGGGTAAGGCGATCATCATGACCGCGGTAAAGAGCATGGACAGGCCCAAAGCGATGGTCAACTCCTCTTTTTTGGCGCGACAGGCCGCCGCCGTGGCGATGGCCGCGGACACGCCGCAGACGCTCATGTCAGCCGCGACTGTGATGTTCAGCGTTTTGGATTCCATCTTCAAAATACGCTGGCCAAACGCATAGGTCAGTATCAGCACCGTCGGCGTCACCACCCAGGCCACAAAGATGCCCGCCTGACCGATTGCCAGGATTTTGCCGAACAAGATTTCAGCACCAAGCAGAACCAGGCCGGTTTTAATAAAATATTCCGTTTGGGCGCCTTCCAGAATAAACCGGGGCACCCCGACGGTGTTGGCAATGAGCATGCCGCCGAGAATGGCCCAGATCAACGGACCGAAACCCCAACTGCGCAAGGTCATTTGAGCGCCAATAATTTCAGCCACAATGGCCAGCAGGAAAACGAAAACAAAACCCTTCATGAACAGGGCGGTGTTCTTGCCCATGAGCTTGGCGCCGGGCAGGAAAAAAAGCATAAAAAGGATGAGGATGCCGATCAGGTAAGGGATCTTGTTATAGGCTTGGGTCCCGGCCTTGGATTTGGCGCTGCTCTCTTTCTTTTGGACGTCGCGCCATTGGCGGATGGCCGCATCGGCTTCCTGGTTTAATTGCGCGTCTTGAAAACCGGCCGCTTCGGCCGCGCTTTGACGCGCCTGGGCTGTGGCCAATGCAGCGGCCGTCCGTTCTTTGGCCTGGGCATAAGCGGGCTCGGCCCCCGCGCGGAGATTCGCCGCTTCGGACTCACTCAGGTACAGGGCCTGCATTGGATTGGAAGCCCACCGGGCCGGGCGGCTCAACCACTTGGCCAGGGTTTTGCCGTGCGGCTCACGGCTGGCACGCAGGCCGGACTTGGCGCTGTCGGCCTGGTGCCATTCGACGGTGTGAAACGGGGCCCGGGCGTCTTCGGCTCTCAAGGTGGCCTCGGCCTTGGCCAGCTTGGCATCCAGATCCGCCGGCGGGCGGGGCAGGAAAACGATCAGACCAACGACCAGAAGGATGAAGCCCAGCCAGATCGCCAGCCAATCCTCTTTTGTCCACAAATGGGACCATTCCCAGCCCTGTTTGTCTACGACGAACCCGCCACCCCCCGATGATTGGTTGTCCGCCATTTTTTCCTCCTTTTTTGGCTAATAGTTGAATTTTCAATAAGGTTGTGAGTTAAATGGTGCCAACGACTGATCGCGCAGCCACGGCCCGACCACACTGATGCAAAAGCACCGCCATTTTCTTATGGACGATGGTAATTTTAAAAAACCTATTGATAACGAATAGATAAAAGGCTATGGTTTCCTAACTGGTTCAGGAAGGTTGGGTCCAGGTCCGCGGAAATGACAACCGCGGTTGTCATTTCCGCATTATTAGATTGGCATCCGACGGGCAACCACCTTCTTTTCCGAATGCAGCGGAACACCCTGCGCCTAGTTTACAACTCACGGCCAAGCCCCGCCGCCATAGGTGTCGAAAGATGGAACAGATCTCCAAAAAAGGCAGCCATCCCAAGTCGCAGCCGCCGATTTTGTCATTGAGCCTGCGAAGCAAGTTTCAGATCGGCACCGGCGCGTTTTTGGTGATCGTTTGTCTCATCAGCGCTTTCCTGATCTATTACCATGAGAAATCGTCTCTGGAAGAGGTGGTTTACGCCAAGACGGAGCTGGTCATGGCCGCAGTGGAGGCAAGCCGAACCTATGTTCGTGAGGAGCTGCGTCCCAGGATGTTCGCTGAGTACGGGCCTGACTTTTTTATGCTCGAAGCCATGTCCACTTCTTATGTCGGGCGGGCCGTCATGGACCGATTCGGCCAAGCCGTGCCTGACTTCCGGTACCGACGTGTATCCATCAATGCACGCAATCCTCAGTCCGAGGCCGATGCTCTGGAGAGGCAGATGATCGACTACTTCAGGCAAAACCCCGAACACGACAACTGGCAGGGCCTGACCGAGAAGAGCGGTAGACCACATTTCATGCGCTTTCAGCCGGTTTTTTTCGATACCAGCTGTATGCGCTGCCACGGTGTGCCAAGCGACGCACCCGCCGAACTGCTCCGGATCTATGGCGACACGAATGGTTTTGGGCATTTTCCAGGGGAACTGGCCGGCATTACGGCCGTGGATATTCCCGCAGACAGCGCCTTGGCCGATATCAAGGAAAAAGCGTCAACTGTGTTTATTGCCCTTCTTTTTCTGGTTTCGGTGTTTTTTCTTTTTATGATATCCATTTTCGACCGCATCGTGGTGAGCAATCTGCAGGGTGTGCTCGATATTTTCAGGACTTCGCTGGATAAGAATCCACAGCCGAACCCTGCGGACCCAATATCCGAAAAGGATGAATTGCTGGCCTTAACGACGGCGGCCAAGACCATGGCCGCCCACCTGCACCACAACCGCGAGGTGCTGGTGCAAAAAAACCTTGAGTTGGACCAGAAAAAGGAGCTGCTGCAGTCGGTTTTCGACGGAATCACCGATATGGTGGTGCTGCTGGATAAAAACCTAAGAATCAAGATGGTGAACAAGGCTTATTTGAGAAAGTATCACGTGGCTCTTGAGGATGTTTACAACGTGCCCTGTTACGAAGCGCACTCGGGAAATCAGGAAGTTTGCGCCGGTTGCGCGGTAGGCACCGTTGCCGAGGCACAAACGGCCGTTACCAAGGAGATCCGCTATGCGGGGGGTGAGCTTTTCCTTGTTAATTTCTATCCCGTATTTGACGAATCGGGGTGTCTGGAAAGTATTATCCGCTACAGCCGCGAGATCACCGACCAGAAGAAAATGGAGTTAAAAATCCAACAGGCGGAAAAACTGGTGGCCATTGGTCAGCTGGCCGCCGGGGTGGCCCATGAAATCAACAACCCCCTCGGGGTGATTCTGTGTTACACTGACCTTCTCAAAAGGGAACTGGCCAATTTTCCCCAGGGGTTCAAAGACCTGGGCGTCATTGAAAAGCAGGCCCTCAACTCCAAGCGTATTGTGACTGATCTGCTCCAGTTCGCCCGCAGCCACGAAAGCGCCAAACAGGCCGCTGTGTTGAACAGCATCATTAACGAGGTGATTCAGTTTATGGTGCATCAGTTCAAGAAGCAGGAAATCAAAGTTGCACTCAAGCTAGGTGACGATCTGCCGCCGATCCACATGGATGCGAATAAAATGAAGCAGGTCCTGATCAACTTGCTGATAAATGCCTGCCAGGCCATTCACGGTCGCGGGGAAATCGTTGTTTCCTCGGCCTGTTTGCCACATGAAAAGCAAGTCGAAATAAACGTATGGGACAACGGATTGGGTATCGATCCGGCCATAAGAACAAAAATTTTCGATCCCTTTTTTACCACCAAGGCTTCGGGCGAAAGCACCGGTCTGGGGCTTTCGGTCAGCTATGGCATCATCCAGGACCATGGCGGCGAAATCACTGTGGAAAGCGAACCCGGTCAATGGACCTGCTTCACCATTCGCCTGCCTTTTGATTGACCCGGAAGGTGGCTAATGAAAAAACAGACGTTGCTGATTGTAGACGATGAGGCAGACATGCTGGAAGGCTTGCAGCGGGTTCTGGCCTACGAGCTGGAGGCGGTGGAAATCGTCGTTTCGAACGCACCGCTGGAAGTGATGACGTTGCTCCAACAGCGGCTCTTCGACTTGGTTCTGCTGGATTTGCGCATGCCCGATATGGACGGCATGGCGCTGCTGGAGGCCATCGGCCAGCAGGAGATAAAACCTACCATTATCATGATGACGGCCTACGGCGATATTGAAACCGCCGTTTCGGCAATTAAAAAAGGTGCTTACGATTTCATCACCAAACCGTTCGAAATCCCGGATCTGGTGCGGGTGTTGAAAAAAGGGCTGGAACGCAGTCGTCTGATCGATGAAAACCTAACCCTGCGGCAGCAAGTCTCAGAAAAAGCGGCCTTTGAACAATTCATCGGACAATCGGCGCCGGTACAGCGTCTTTGCGCCACCATCAAATCACTGGCCAACACCGACTATGCCGTTTTGATTCGGGGAGAAAGCGGCACCGGCAAGGAGTTGGTGGCCCGAGCCATCCACTCTCTGAGCAGGCGGGGCGCCAAGGACCTGGTGGCGATCAATTGCCCGGCCATTCCGGAACATTTGCTGGAAAGCGAACTGTTCGGCTATGAAAAGGGGGCCTTTACCGGAGCCGTGGCCTACCACAAAGGCCTGTTCGAACAAGCGGACGGATCCAGCCTCCTGCTGGATGAAATTGCCGACGTCCCGGTGCGCGTGCAGACCAAACTGCTGCGAGTGCTGCAGGAACAGGAGATTCGGCCCCTGGGCGGCAGCCGCGATTTTCGGGTGGATGTGCGCATCCTGTCCACCACCAATCAGCCCCTGGAAGAAAAAATCAAGGATCGCTCCTTCCGGGAAGATCTTTACTACCGCTTGAACGTGGTCACCGTAGTTACCCCCAGCCTCAGGGATATACGCGAGGATATTCCCCTGCTGGTCAGGTACTTCGCCCTGCAGGTCTGCAAGGAACTGGATATCCCGTTGAAGCGCATATCACCCGGCGCTTTGGCTCAATTGGTGCGGCGGGATTGGCCCGGCAATGTTCGGGAATTGCAGAATGTCGTGCGGCGCCTGGTCATTTTCTCCACCGAGGAAGAGATCGACAACCAAGGGATCGAAGCGGCGTTAATTCAGTGTGTAAATGAGCCGGAAGCACCCACGGGGCAACCCAATAGCGGCAGCATACCGCCCTATGCCCTGGAAAAGGATCGCATAATGGACGCTTTCACCGCAGAGTATGTTGACACGCTTTTGAAAAAAACGGGGGGCAACATCGCCCGGGCATCCCGGGTGGCCGGCTTAAGTCGTCAGGCACTGCAAAAAATGCTTCAGCGCAAAGGGGTCGATCCCGACGACTACCGCGCGTGAGCCGGGACCGGCTGCTTATTCGGTTTGACCTTCTCCTTTATGAAAAAGGGATCGTGGAAAGTGATGTCAGATCATCAAACCCTTCCAAGTGGGAATGCACGTGCCAAAGCAAAAGCCTTGATGGCGGGCTGAGAAAGTATTTGGGTCAGGTTCACAGGGAACCGGCTCGGCACGCAAGCAGTAATGTCTCTTGATTTCGTTAACGTGAACGGTTACCAATACTCTTCACGATGAAGTACGGTGCTTGATTTCTTGTATGCACGCCTGACTTTGTTTAAAGCTTTGTGGAGACCTTCTTGATCCGTTTCATCAGACGCTGCAATTTGCGCAAATTCGATGCTGGCCTTTACTAAGCTGAAGGCAGGGGTGTAAATGGCCGGATGGTCTAACGATCCCTTCAATGCTTTTGCTCGTTTGGCCAATTCCTCCAATTCGGGCATCCAGTTTTTTAATGATCTGGGTGTTGATTTTTTTTGCTGGGCCGCTTTGGGTTTTTCCAGGCTATCGATAATTTGATTATTTTGTTTGGCTCGCATATATGTCTCTTTCAGACTGCGCCTGATCCCACCGCCAAAGTATATATTTTGAAAACCCATAAGGCCGTCGTAAATAATTTTTCCCTTGAAAGGCAATAAGACCGCGTCGACATATACAGGCATATCCGTAGGGTCAATCAACTGATCGATGCTCTGGGAAAGCCCCAGTACGCCGTATACGTTTTTCTCTTGAATAAAAACAGCGTATTTCTTCAAAAGTCGTTCAATGAAAAAACTGCCCCGGATAAATTGTTTCCACGCTGAAATGATAGCCAGATTTGCCGTTGAACAGTTTTGAGGATTCTCTTGAACAAAAGAATCAATGAGTTCTATATTGCTGTAAAGTGCCTCGCGAACGGTCGCCTTTTGACCGGCAGTAGAATCAGCATAATCATCGATGCGTTTAACGTCATGAATCTTAAGTTTCTGATTCACGTAAAATTGAAGTGCCCACATTAACTCGAAGAAAAGCTTGGTATCTGGTTCTGATAGTTTCATTTGATTGCCTGTTTTTGGGTTTGCGTCGATTCATGAATGGAGCGCAGCCCAGCAATCGATGATATGACAGGCCCGACTGTTCCGTCAAGGGGAGCCCTGGGATGCCGGTCTGATATAAGGATTGACCTGGCTGTAGGGGGCGGGTATTGAAACGGGCATGTGACCATCGTCGGCATTGAGGCCCGTCCAACGATCGGGGCCCAGGAAATGATGATATTTGGAGGTCTCAAGCCGGCTGTGCCGATAGCGGGCCGTGCAGCACCTTGAGGGACACCATGGGAATAGAGCGGTATCGGTGGCAAGGGGGGCTCGACTTCGATGAAGTCGACTACCTGGAGCTGTTGGATTATTTTGACCAAGGCGTTTTGATGACCGACATGGACGGGACCATGGTCTACTACAACGAAACGCAGGCCCAGATCGACAATCTCGACCCCAGCGAGGCTCTCGGACGCAAGATCAGCGACGTGTATGAGTATGACAACGACTCGAGTACCTGCATGCGCTGCATTAAGCACGGCCGCCCCATCATCAACTATGCCCTTTCGTACCGCTCAAAAAAGGCCAACGTTGGAAACACCATCCACAGTGTATTTCCCCTGAGGGATCGCAGCGGACGGATGATCGGCACCATCTGTTTCGTCAAGGACTACAATATCCTGGAACGAACCATCCCGTCCTTTCTCATGCCGAAAAACAATGAAATCTTCGCCGAGGGGACGCAGTACACCTTCGCCAACATCATCGGTTCGACTCCCGAGTTCGTCCGCGCCCTGAAGACCGCCAAGATGTCGGCCAACTCCCCATCCCCGGTGCTGCTTTTCGGAGAGACCGGCGTTGGGAAAGAGCTTTTCGCCCAGTCCATTCATAACTTTTACTACCGCAAGAAGCGCCTTTATATCGCCGTCAACTGTGCCGCCATCCCCGAAACCCTGATCGAGGGCATCTTTTTCGGCACCGCCAGAGGGGCCTACACCGGTGCCGTGGACCGAATGGGCCTATTCGAACGGGCCAATGGGGGAACCATCTTCCTGGATGAAATCAATTCCATGCCCTTGGGGCTTCAGGGAAAGCTTCTGCGGGTCCTGCAGGAAAACGAGTTGTGCCGGGTCGGATCCGTGGAAACGGTCAAGGTGAAACTGAAGGTGATCAGCTCCATGAACATGGAGCCCCAAGAGGCGGTCCGGAAAGGCATCATCCGGATGGACCTGTTTTATCGCCTGGCGGTCATTTCCATCCGCATCCCACCCCTTCGGGACCGCAAGTGGGACATCGAGGAACTGACGCGCCACTTTCTGCTCAAGTACAACCTTGCCATGGGTAAAAATGTCATCGGCGTGTCCAGCGAGGTGATGGACCTTTTCTGGGGCTACGATTGGCCGGGCAATGTCCGCGAACTGGAGCATGTCATCGAAAGCGCGGTGAACATGGCAGGTGCCAATGAGCAAAAAATCCAGCTCAAGCACCTCAACTTTCATCTTGACCACCTGGCCCGGTATCGCTCGGAAAACGCCGGTCGGCCGGCTGAGGCGGAGCATTGGTCTGGTAGGCACTTTTCCCTGCCCTGCGCGCCCCAGCACAAAGCGCCGCCGGCGACGAACGCCTCGTGTAATCCGGAAAGCGACATTCGGCAGATGCAACGCGCCCTGGAGATTGAAAATGTGAAACGGGCTTTGATCTCAACGGGCGGGAAAGTGGCCCAAGCCGCTCGAAGCCTAAAAATATCCCGCCAGCTGCTTCATTACAAGCTGAAAAAATACGGCCTAGGAAAAGAGTAGCCACACCGGTTTCGTCAACATTATTTTCTACTTTCGTAAAAAATTTTTTCCTTTTTTGACAAACTTTCCAAGCCTTTTTTTGACGCTTTCTGCAGCCCACTGCATTACCGGCCATCCTGTCCAGTCTAAACCGTTTGTAATCAAAGATTAATCGCACCCCCTTTAGACCCTCGCTGCGGACCTGCGCGCACCGCTTCCGTGAGGTGGCACAGCGCTTGCTGAAGATGGGGCCGGAAGCGAGACGCATCCGGATAGTAGATCAAGCATCTTTTTACACCGACAACCCCCAATGGAAGCAAACAACGAGGAGAAGACAATGGCAGAAAAAAGTGGAAACATCGATTACGGCTTGATGTGGCCGGGTGTCATCGTAACGGCAGCAGTCGGCTTGCTGCTCGCCTTGTTCCCGATTCAAGGAAAAGCGGCCGTTGATGCGATTTTTGCGATCATCACCCACAATTTCAAATGGCTCTATCTTCTCTTTGGCCTGTTTTGCGTAGTTTTTCTGGTCTGGCTGGGAATGAGCCGCTGGGGGAACATCAAACTCGGGGCACCCGAAGACAAACCCGAATTTTCGACCTACACCTGGGCAGCAATGATCTTTTGCGCCGGCATCGGCATCGCAATCGTCTACTGGGCCTTTATCGAACCGGTCTATTACATGAACACGAGCATCCTGCACATTGACCCGAATACCCAGCGCAGCATGATTGGCGAGTTGGCCGGCATGTACGGCCAGTTCCATTGGGGCATCACCCCGTGGGCCATCTACGCCCTTCCCACCCTGCCAATCGCCTATGCCATCCATGTCAAGCGGATCCCGGCCCTTCGTTTGAGCACGGCCTGCCGCGGGGTGATCGGTACCCATGCCGATGGGTTCTGGGGAAAGCTGATCGACACGGTAGTTATTTTCGCCATGATCGGCGGAGTGGGGACTTCTCTTGGCTTGGCCGTACCGCTGGTCACCCGCCTGGTCTCCAGCATCACCGGCATTCCCGAATCCTTTGCCCTGCAGATGGGTGTGCTTTGCATCTGGACGGCCCTTTTTACCTTTACCGTCTGGGCGGGACTCAAGTCGGGCATCGCCAGACTGGCCGATCTGAACACCTACATCGCCTACTTTCTTTTAGCTTACGTCTTTGTCATTGGGCCGACCACCTTTATTCTCAACACCTGGTGCAACAGCCTCGGACTGATGTTCAGCGATTTTCTCAAAATCAGCCTCTGGACCGACCCCGTCGGCAACGGCGGATTTCCTGAAGGCTGGACGGTCTTCTACTGGGCCTGGTGGGTGGCCTACGCCCCCATGATGGGCCTATTCGTAGCTCGCATTTCACGAGGCCGAACCATCCGTCAGGTTGTGTTCGGCGAACTGGTTTATGGAAGCCTGGGATGTTGGGTGTTCTTTGCAGTCTGGGGCGGCTATGCGATCCATGTGCAGACAACCGGGACCCTGGATGTTTACGGCATCTTGCAAAACAGCGGGTGGTCCAACGACGTGACCATCGTAGCCATTCTCAACTCAATTCCCGGGGCCAAATACATCTTTATCCCCGCATTCACCCTCCTGTGCTTTATCTTTTTGGCCACCACCCTCAACTCAGCGGCCTACACCCTCTCCTCCCAGGTCACGCGGGTCATCTCGGGCACCGAGGAGCCACCGCGCTGGAACCGGACCATGTGGGGCCTCATTCTGGGACTGTTTGCGGTCGGTCTGCTGGCTACCGGCGCACTGAAGGCGGTTCAGCTCTCTTCCATCATCGTCGCGCTGCCGTTAATGCCGGTGCTCATCCTGATGGTCGTTTCATTGATGCGGTGGCTCCGCGAGGACTATGGCGAGCAGTTGCAGAGCAAGATCATCGCCTTGCCTACGGAGAAGATCAAGACATCGGCATAGGGTGAAAACACGCACCCCATCGCATGCGCTGAGAGGAAAAAATGAAAAAGAGTCAACTACTGAGCGCCTCGTCGGCAATTCTCCGAAAGGCCAAGGAGTGCGGCGCAACGCTGGCGGGAATCGCCCCGGTGAAGGATCTGAAAAAAGCGCCGTCCGTTACCTTTTCCCCCCGAATATCGAGCGTCGGCGGTATTGGAACCCGCAATGGTGGTTTGGGGCTCAAACCGGGCGAAGTCGCCTGGCCGGACAACGCCAAAAGCATGCTGGTGATCGCTGTTGCGCATCCGTATGACAAACCGGAAATGGACTGGTGGTTCGGCCGCACCGACCCGCCCGGCAACCGCATTCTGATGAGCGTGGTGCAGCAATTGTGTGAGTGGATCCAGGCGGCCTTCGACTTGGGAACCGTGCACCTGCCCTACCACATCGAAAAAGGGGGTACGTACCTCAAAGATGCCGCGGTTCTTGCCGGACTGGGATGCATCGGGCGCAACAACATGCTGATCACACCGGAGTACGGCCCCCGGGTTCGGCTGCGGGCGCTGACCCTGGATGCAGCACTTCCCGCCACCGGCCCCATCTCTTTTGACCCGTGCGCCAGGTGCGATGCCCCTTGCCGCCGGGCATGCCCCCAACTGGCCTTCGACAATCGAATCTACAGACCTGAGGACTGCGGCCAGGATCGCCTGCCAGGACGAGACGGCGTCTACTCCCGGCCCCGGTGCAACGCCCAGATGGAAAAGGACAACGAAACCGCTGTCGAACAGCCTGTAGACAGCGGCGGTACGCCCGTCAAAGTGATCAAATACTGCCGGGAGTGTGAACTGAGCTGCCCGGTGGGCCGATAGACGGCGTCTCGAACGCACCTGAGAATCGTCACCCCCGGTTGTGAATCATCAACGGGGGCCTGGCTGGCTGGCCATGCCCCCCCCTTCGCGTTGGTTTCTTAAACGGCTGAGTCAATGGTACCCGCAGCTACCGTCTGACGTTCCCGGCTTTGGTGGAGCTGGCTTGCGTCAGCTTTCCTCCTGGTCTGCAGGACCGTCAACCTTCATTCAACCGCCAAGCTGGGTTTGGCAAAAGCGGTCCACCACCACCGCATCCGACTCATCGGTTGTATCTGCAACTCGAACAGGCCCCGGGCTTGATAATTTTCGATATTCAGCGTGGTCGCACCGACCTTTAGCCGGACCTGATTTTCCGGAATACTGAAAAAGCGGATGCTCTCCAGTTTGCGGTTGCCCTCTTCGACCACGAACCACTCCCCTTCGCGGGTCGGTTTGCTTGTGGATGCGGTGGGCAAGCCGGTGCCTACCGACGTATAGCGGGTTTGCTGCATTTCAAAACAGCGCTGCGGGCCAACACGAAAAACCCCTTCCACGGGAGTGCCCTCCACAGAATGGGTATAGGCCAAAACCACCTGCCGACCCGGTGCTACACGCGCCAGGGTTATGGGAGCGGTGTTGCGGTGGGGAAAACGAAGGGTCAGGACATCGACGGATGCGGTACTTGCCAGCAGCAACAGAGCCAGCGCCCCCAGCGTTGCCAGGATCAAACCACGGCGTGCGGTTGAAAACCCGGTGGGCCGGTTAATCATTTTCCTGGGCAGCCAGCCGCCGGCGGTACCTTTGTCGCCAGTAAATCACTGCCATGACGGCAATGGCAAAAACATTCACCAGATGTTGATTGAAATGCATGCCTCCGAGGTTGATATGGCTGGGGTTGACCAGCAGAAACGCCAGGCCCAGGAACAGAAAGCGCTCCCAGATGCGGGTTCGCATAATCCAGTAGCCTTGAATGAAGACCGACCAACAGAACATGCCGACGATCGAAACCGGCACAATATACATCAGCTCCACCCAGTTGGTGCCGATCATCAGGAGCTTGTGGTTGTAAATGAACATGAACGGCAGGGTGAAGGCGGCCAGGTCCAGCTGGAAGCTTTTCCAGCCGGTTTTTACCGGGTCGGCGTGGGCGATACCGGCCGCCGCATAGGCGCACAGGCCCACCGGCGGGGTGTCATCCGCCACGATTCCGTAATAAAACACAAAGAGGTGCACCGCGATCACCGGCAACCCGAGGTTCAGATCGCGGCTGATGGTCATAATCGCCGGAGCGGTCATGGCGGCCATGATAATGTAGGTTGCCGTGGTGGGCAACCCCATGCCCAGCACGATACAGGCAAAGACCGAAAATAACAGCGTCAGGAACAGATTGCCGCCGGCGGCTTCGGTGATCAGAACCGCCATTTTCAGGCCGAGCCCGGTCAGGGTCACCACACCGATGATCACCCCGCAGCACGCGCATGCCACCGCAATGCCCGCCATGTTGCGGGCCCCGGTTTCCAGTGCGTCCAGAATTTCCTTCAGGCTGCGGCGGACCCAGAAGTTGCGCTGATTGTGCAGGTAGTCCACGTAGGCCTGCTCGTGGTTCTCAACCCGGTTTTGCAGCATGCGCGGAAAGGTGCGGAAGCCGCGATAAGAGTTGTTTCCCAGGGAAACGGCCATGGTGACCAGGATCGACCAGGAGGCCGCCGTGGTGGGCGTCCACATAATCACCAGCAGCAGCCAGATTAGAAGGGCCAACGGCAGCAGGTAATGGGCGCCGGACAGAAAGGTTTTGACCAGGGGCGGAGTCTCTTCCTTGGTGAGGCCGCGAATATTGTTTTTGACCGCCTCTAGGTGAACGATACAAAAGATGGCGGTATAGGAGAGTATTGCGGGAATAAAGGCCGCCTTGACCACTTCCACATATGGGATCCCGATGATTTCCGCCATGATAAAGGCAGCGGCACCCATGATGGGCGGCATCAACTGGCCATTGGTGGAGGCTGCGACTTCCACCGCACCGGCGGTATGGGGTTTAAAGCCGACCTTTTTCATTAAGGGGATGGTCATGGCGCCGGTGGTCACCGTATTGGCGATGGAGGAGCCGGAGATGGATCCCATGGCGCACGAAGCCGCCACGGCGGCCTTGGCCGGCCCCCCGCGATACTGCCCCATCACGGCGAACGAGAGATTGATCAGGTATTCACCGGCACCCATCTTGTCCAGAAAAGCCCCAAAAAGAACGAACAAAAACACAAACGTGGCCGACACCCGCAGGGGGACCCCCCAGAGCCCTTCCCCGGACATGAAAATGTGATCGACGATGCGCTGGATTCGAAAGCCGCGATGGGCCAGCTCGCCGGGGAGATAGGGGCCGAAATAGGCATACAGCAGAAAAACGAGCGTGATGATCGGCAAAATCGGCGAAATGCTGCGCCGGGTGGCTTCCAGCAGCAAAACGATCAAGACCCCGCCGATGATCAGATCGTAAAGTTTGGCATCCCCCACATGGGTGACGACATGGTCGTAGTTGACAAACAGGTATAGCGCGGTCAGGGTGCCGACAATGGCCAGCACCCAGTCCGACAAGGAGATGCGATGCCGGGGTGCCCGCTTGCTTGCGGGAAAGCAGATGAAGCACAGGAAAACGGCAAAGGCCAGATGGATGGAGAGCTGTTTGGAACCCGGCAATTCGCCGAAAAGCCCCGTATAAAGCTGAAACAAGGACATGCTGATGGCCACGGTGGGAATGAGGATGGCCAAGTTGCCCGAGAAGATTCGCGAGCCGGTTTCGGATTGTTTTAACAGACGCCGGCCAACATCGTGTCCCTGATCCGGGCTTTGATTGGTGGGGGTGGGCACGTTGGGTATACCTCCATCTGGCCTGAGCGCCAAGCGCTCAGGCCAGGCAGACTTTATTCAGCGTCCATCCATAAACGGTTATTTGGCCCGATATCGGCGCTGTGCTCAAAATTTTATCCTCGGAATATCAACGATATGCCTGTGGTAAAATTTTTCGCATGCCTTGATCGCGACCGAAATTCCTCGTTTCCGGATAGACCCTTATTTAATGATACCAGCTTCGGTAAAGTACTTCTTGGCGCCCGGATGCAGCGGAATGCTCATGCCCACCAGGCCGGTTTCGGCGGCAATGTCTTTAAACATGGCATGCGCCTCGTGCAGCTGGCTGACATTTTCATACATCGCTTTGAGAATCACATAGACGATATCCTCCTCCAAATCGGCCCGCGCCGAAAGCATCGCCATGACCGACACGGTCGGAACGTCGGCATCATTGCCCCTGTAGGTGCCGGCCTTGACCGACTGTTTAGCATAGAAAGGGAATTTTTCGATCAGTTTGTCTGCATTGGGGCCGTCCACCGGCACCACGTTCACATCCACCACCAGGGCGGTGTCCATAATTACTGCCGCACCCACCGCCACGGTGAAAAAGGCCGCATCCAGACGACCGTCCTTGATATAATCCGCGGACTGGGAGGCCGTCAACTGCTCGGCCCGGGCCAGATCATTCACCGTCAGGCCCCAGGCTTCCAGAATCTGGTGGACATTGGCGGTGGTGCCGCTTCCTACCGGACCGATAGCGACGCGCTTGCCTTTGAGATCCGCCGGGGAGTTGATCTTGGCGTCCTTACGGGCGATGATCTGGACATGCTCGGGATAAAGGGTACACACGCCCAGCAGATTGGGAATGGCCGCGTCAAACAGCGGCGCGGTGCCGTTAAAGGCATAAGAGGCGATATCATTTTGAAGGATGGCAAAGTCGGTGTCACCGACGCCGATCAATTTGGCGTTGGCCACCGAGGCGCCTGACGATTCAGCGGTCACGCGGATACCTTGGTCCTGCAGGTTCTGATAGGCAATGCGTGAAATAGCGCCCGCCATGGGAAAGTAGGCGCCGGTTACCCAACCGGCGGCAATGGAGACAAAACGCCGTTTGGAAGCGTCCGCCGGGGCGATAACCAGGGCCAGACCAAGGACAAGCACCAGTGCACAACTAAGAATCAATTTGATCTGTTTCATCGGTCAAATCCTTTCCTTTGTTTTGTGTGATTGTTCTGCATCCTGCCTTCCCGCTTCAAATTGAGTGGTGGGGTTGCACCTCCTTTTGGCTGCCGCCGTTAACTGTTTGTCAATCCTGTCGATCCCGCAAAAAACAGTCTTGATAATGTCGTGAAAAGTACAATTTTTACGACCGTCAGCACCAAACGGGCCGTATTCTCAAGTCCCACCGCCGCCTGCATTATTTCACCCCTTCCACCACTGCGGCGATCCCCTGGCCGCCGCCGCCACAAATGGTTTCGAGACCATAGCGGGCCCGGCGCCGCCTCATCTCGTAGAGCAGCGTCACAAGCCGCATCGTTCCGGTAGCTGCGATCGGGTGGCCGAGTGAAATGCCCGACCCGTTGACGTTCACCTTGGCCTCACAGGTCGCCTCATCTAAGCCCATCAGCTTTGCATCCGCCAGCACCTGGGCGGCAAATGCCTCCTGAATTTCGATCAGGTCCATGTCTTGAACAGCGAGGCCTGCTTTGGCCAGGGCCTTGTCGACCGCGGCGGGCACGGCCGGATAGGTCAGGGTCGGATCCGCCGCCGCAACGGCAAAAGAGACGATCGTCGCAAGCGGAGTGATGCCCAGCTGGTTGGCCTTTTCGGCGGTCATCAGCACCACGGCGGCCGCCCCGTCGTTTTCGGTTGATGAGTTGCCGGCGGTGCAGATCCCATCCGGGTAGACCGTCTGAAGCCGGCCGAGCCTTTCCAGGGTGGTGTCCCGCCGTGGCGTTTCGTCGGCATCGATCACCACCGGGGCGCCCTTCTTTTGGGGGATGGTGACCGCAACCAGCTCCTCGCGGAATTTTCCGGTATCGAGAGCGGCAATGGCTTTCTCATGGCTGCGCTTGGCCCAGCGATCCGCCGCCTCCCGCGAAATTCCCTCCTGGCTGGCCGCCGCTTCGGCCCAAGTCATCATGGAGTTGAGTTCACCGAATCGTTCAATGGGCTGGGACATTACCCGGGCCCGTTGAATCCGGTCGAAGAAGGGGATGCCCCACATCGGCAACGCGCCGTGGCCTTTGGGCATCAGTCCCCATTTGGGATCGCGGAACCCGCCCATTCCCCATTTGAGAAATTCCCCGGGAACGTAGAACTCCGCCCGACTCATGCTCTCTACCCCGCCGGCCACGACGATGTCTGCGCAATCGCTCTGGATCTTCATGGCGCCGAAACACACGGCGTCGAGGCCCGAACAGCACCTGCGATCCAGGGTGATTCCCGGAACATGCATCGGCCAATTGGCCGCAAGCAACGCCATGCGGGCGATGTTGACCGACTCTCCGTTCTGGTATGACTGTCCCATGATCACATCATCCACCATGTCGGGGGGGATGTCTGCGCGCCGCAGTGCTTCGTTTAGAACCAAGGCGCCGAGTTCATAGGCGGGAACGTCTCTCAAACTACCGGTGTATGCACCGATCGGCGACCGTACGGCCCCGACGATGACCACTTTTCTCATTTTTTTACTCCTTTCTCCCTGCTCAGGCCAATCGAAATATCGATCTTTGACCACTGTTGTCCCTTGTTCAAACGGGCTGCCATGGTGCCTTAACGCGTCGAAATCGATGCGGCTCGATCATGATTGCCATCGAAACCTACAATCCCAGATATGCCCGCCGGATATCGGAGTCATCCATCAGTTCGGCGGAGTCGCCCTGGCGGGTAATTCGGCCGCTCTCCATGATGTAAGCCCGTTGAGAATGTTTTAAAGCCTGCTCCACATTTTGTTCGATGAGCAAAATCGTGGTATCTTGCAGACGGTCCAATATTCGGAAAATGTCCTTGGTGATTACCGGCGCCAGTCCCAGGCTAAGTTCATCGATCAGCAACAATTCCGGTCGACTCATCAGCGCTCTTCCCATGGCCAGCATCTGTTGCTCACCGCCGGAAAGGGTTCCAGCGCGTTGATCCTTGCGTTTGGCCAGAACCGGGAACAGTTCCCGAACATGGTCGAGCGTTTCGGCAAGATGGGGTCTGCCACGGGCTGCATAGGCCCCCATCAGCAAGTTCTCATGAACCGTCATCTCCTTGTAAACCCGTCGACCTTCGGGGACCAGGGCCATGCCCAGCTGCACGCTTTCGTGAGGCTTGTGCCGGATGAGCCGGCGACCGTTAAAGGTGATTTCCCCCTCAGCGATGGGCAGTCCCCCCAAAATGGCCATCAGGAGGGTGGATTTACCGGCGCCGTTGCTGCCGAGAATGGCAACCCGCTCGCCTGGTTGCAGCGCCAAAGATACATCCCACAACACCTGGCTTTCGCCCCGAAATACATTGACTCCCGATAGATTTAGCATCTCCATTCCCCCGATCGACCCTTGTTCGGGCGGCGGTTCGGTCTACTCGCCAAGATAGGCCTTGATCACCCGTTGGTCGATGACCACATCACCAGGCTGGCCCTCCATCAGTTTGGTCCCTTGATCCAATACGATTACTCGGTCGGCGGCCTGCATGATGGCTCCCATAACGTGTTCAATCCAAAAAATCGTCAACCCTTTTTCATCTCTCAAGCCCTTGATTAAATTCAGGGCTTGGTTGATCTCCTGAGTATTCAGCCCCCCGAGGACCTCGTCGAGCATTAGAATGGTGGGGTTGGTGGCCAACGCGCGGGCCAATTCCAGTTTCTTTTTTTCCATTAAGGTCAGGTTTTTGGCAAGAGTCAGCATTTGATCCGTCAAACCCACAAACTCCAGAATACCGTGGGCACTCGATGCCCAGTCCTTTCCGGCCGCTTTATGATGGTTGTTGACAAAGGCCACCTGAAGGTTTTCTTGGCACGTCATTTCCGGAAAGGGGCGAACAATCTGGAACGTGCGGGCAATACCCAGACGGCATATGTCATATGGGGTTTTAGCGGTAATGTCGACGCCCCTGAAGAAGACCCGTCCGGTCGTCGGTTTAAATGCGGCGGCCACCGAGTTGAACAGAGTGGTTTTCCCGGCGCCGTTGGGTCCGATAAGCCCTACGATCTCACCCTCCTCCAAGAAGAAATCGACTTGTTGGAGCGCCCATACACCACCGAACCGTTTGCTGAGCTGCCGCCCTTCCAATAGAGGCATCTTACCGTTTTCCTTTGTATAAACCAACAACCCCGTTGGGGAAGAAGCGAGCCATCAGGAGCGCCACCAATCCGAACACCAAAACATGGTACTCACCGTAGGCCCGAATATATTCTGCCAAAATGTTGAGCATAAATGCACCGATCACCGGGCCGATAAATGAGCCCATACCGCCAATTACGGTCATTGCCAATACCAAAAACTGCTGGTCCAAGGAGGGTATCTGGGGTGTAATCAGCAGCAGGTAATGGCCGAAAAGGCCGCCCGCCATTCCGGCCAGGGCACTGGAAACCGTAAACGCCATAACCCGCACCCGAACCACATTGACTCCCAGCGCGGCAGCCGCCGTTTCATCATTCTGCACCGCCCGGAAGTTCAATCCGGTGTTGGAATAGATGATACGGTGGATAATCAGGAGGGTCACAATTAGAGCTGCCAGCATGATGTAGAAATAGGCGGTCTTGGAATAGACGCTCATCAGGGCCGGGACTTGCAGCCCCATGGTGCCTCGGGTAATCTCGTATTCGTTGGTGATGACGATGTGCAGAATCTGCGAGAATCCCAGGGTGGTCAAGGATAGATAGATGCCTCCCATTTGCAGACACAACACACCGATGAGAAATCCGGCCAGACCGGCGACCGCCGTTCCGATGGCGAGGCCAAGCCAGGGATTAAAACCGAGGTGGACCGCCAAAATGCCCGACGTATAGGCCCCGACACCGGCAAAGGCCGCATGCGCGAAAGAGACTTGTCCCGTATAGCCGGCCACAAGGTTCCAACTGGCCGCAAGGATGGCATAATTCAGACAAATGACGAGAACATGCAACCGGTAATCATCCAGCCCTAACGGCAAAAGGCCGAATACCCCAGCGATTGCCAATACAATCAGGCTTTTGTTTCTAGTGCTCATGATCATTGCCTCAACATCGGCTATATTTCCTTGCGCCCAAAAAGTCCTGCCGGCCTGATCAGCAGCACTAGGATCAGAATCATAAACCCGAAAATATGCTTATACCCGGTCGATACGAACGCTGCCCCCAGGTTTTCCACCAGCCCCAGAATCAGACCGCCGATCACGCAGCCCCACATGGAACCCATACCACCCAAGACAACGATCACAAAGGCCGTCAGGGCCACATGCACCCCGGCAGAAGGGGTGACCGGAAACACAGGCGCCAGAATCACGCCGGCCGTGCCGGCCAGGGCGCACCCCAACCCGAAACTGAGCATGTTCAGGCGGGTGGTGTTGACCCCGTTGAATTGGGCCATTTCACGATCCTGACTGGCCGCACGAAGAATCTTACCGAACCAGGTGAATTTGAGGACGCTGAAAACCGCCGCAATAACCAGCGTGCCGGCCAAGAGGGCAGCCAGGCGCTGATTTCCGTAGTAAAAAAGACCCAGCACATGGGTAGAGCCGCTGATCCAGGCAGGTGGTTTCTGCGGGTAAGGGCCGAATATCAGCAGATAGGCGTTTTGCAGAACAATGGAAAGAATGAAGGTGAGAATCAGTGAATACATCTCATGGCCGTAGGTGGGGCGAATGAGGGTGGACTCGATGAGCAGTCCCAGGCAAAAAACCAGCAGGACGGCCATGATCATGGCCGGTAGGAAATGCCAGCCCAATGTGATGGCAAAGAGGTAGCTGAAATACCCGGCCAGAATAAACAACTCGCCATGAGCGAAATTAATCACCCGCATGATGCCCACCACCAGAGAAACTCCCAGGGCGGCCAGGGCATAGATGACCCCCATAACCAGTCCGTTGGTAACAGCCAGTGGGAACATGGTCGAATCCTCTACTATTGGTTGGGGTGAAGGGGCTGTCCGGTTGCCACGGCAACGCGCCCTGGCACCGGACACCCAAAACTGCCGCTCAGCGCGACAGTTTACCGGTGGCCCCTTCCGTTGGGTAGAGAACCACCTGCTCCTGGTTCTGCCACTGTACGATCAGCATGGGCGGCATCCAGTGGTGGTATTCCGGTCCACCGAGAGTGGTTCCGAATTTAACCGTTCCGCGGGTGACCAGTAGTTCGGTGGCGCGCAAGGCATCCACCAGGCGGTCCGCATCGGTGGAACCGGCACGGTTAATGGCGTCGGCCGCAATCAGAACCGCATCGAAAATAGAACGGGACTTGTAGTCGGTGGGTTGCTGGTCGAATGCTTTGACATAGGCTTCGCGAAAGTAGGTCGCCAGTTCGGTCAGTTCCACCTTTTCATGCATCGAGGAGACGAAACACTCCTTGTCGCCGTATTCACCGACATTTTTCCAATAATCCGGCCACAGTGAGGGGGGACCCGCCCCATCTAAAATGATCGCTTTGGGGGTCAGGCGGGTCTCTCCGGCCTGGGCTACGAAAAAGTGCAAACCGGAACCGTAGATGTAGGCCAGCACCACATCCGGATCAAAAGCCTTGATACGGGCCAATTCAGTGTAGTGATCCTGACTTTGACGTTCGGTAATCAAAAAATCATATTGAACGCCGGCCTTGTCCAGAGCCGCCTTGGTCGATTCGGCAATACCCAACCCCCAGTCAGTGTTTTCCGCCACGATAAAGGCTTTTTTAAAATTTTCATGCACGACCCATTTAGCCACGGTTTCATTGACCACCCCGGAGTTGGAGGGGCCGGCTCGAAACACATATTTGTAATTTTTAGCGGTAATGGGGTCGGCCCAGGCCTCGGCCACAATAAAGGGAATCTTGAGGCGGTTGGCGACTTCGATCTGGGCCAGGGCGGCCGAGGAGTGGGATTCACCCAGGACCATCACGACATTGTCTCGGATCACCAGACGTTCAAACCCTGAAGCGGCCTTGTCCGGCGCACCGGCGGTATCTTCAAAGACGACCTCCAGGGGCTTTCCCAGAACGCCGCCTTGCGCATTGACGTAGTCGAGCGCCAGTTTGATTCCTTCTTCGAAAGATTTGCCGGTAGCCGCTGCCGGGCCGGTGCGCGGCCCCACCACGCCGACCTTGATGGTGTCGGCAGCCCAGACGGTTCCTGCGAAAACCAGCATTAACAGTGCGATCCAAGCGGTAACGGTAAAGTATTTTCTTCTCATGGCTCGTTCCTCCTGTGGTTATGATGGTCCTGTGTAATTGCCAGGGCAGCCTGCTGAACGATCCCTGCCCGAAACGGAGCACAACGCTCCGGCCGGTCAGTGGCGTCTCTCGCGGGATGCCCTCTGGGGGAGGGTCACTCCGACTGAATGCCCTCGGGGTCGAGTTCCTCGCGAATCAGGCGCAGTTCCTCGGGCGTGGGGGGCTCGGCCGTGCGGACCTGCGGTGAGACCTTCAGCTGCCAGCTCACCCCCGCCTGCACATCGGCCACGCTTACCCCGGGGCAAAGGGTTTCAAGCGTCATCTCCGATGTCACCGGGTCAAAACCGAAGGTCGCCATGTCGGTCACCACCAATTGGGGGCCGGCGCCGGGGATCCCCATTTCAACCCGCGCCTTTCGATCCCCCTGGAGGTGTCCCGGGGTGGTGAGGAAATCGAGCTTCTCCACGAAGGCGCGCTTTTTCAGGCGCATGATAATGAATATCTTGCGGGAGTGGATGGCGATCTCGCAGGCGCCGCCGCTTCCCGGCAGGCGCACCGTGGGTCTATCGTAGTCGCCGATAACGGTGCTGTTCAGGTTTCCGAAACGGTCGATCTGGGCCGCCCCCAAAAACGCCACCTCGATGCGGCCCGCCTGGAGATAGTTCATAAACAGGTCCGACTGGGGGCAGACCAGCGTGGCACCACTGATCAGCGTCGGGTCCCCGATGGACAAGGGGAGCCGCTCGGGCCGCGAACCGAAAACACCCGACTCGTAAACCAGTTCAAGATTCGGGCTAACGGTGGCTCTGGCCAGGTTGCAGGCGATGTTGGGAAGACCGACACCGACAAAGACGATGCGTTCGCCGGCCAGTGCGCGAGCCGACATGGTAATCATAAATTCGGATGGGGTATAATCAGCCATGCAATCCACTCCTTTAAGCGTATTTTCCGTAATTGACGGGGTGCGCGAAAGCCTCTCCCGGTGAGAGCCGCCGATGGAAACCGACCTCTTTTTCAACCATTTTCAACAGGTATTCCTTGCGGTCCCGGACACCGTGGACCCACTCGTCCAGCCATTTTCGGGTCGCGGCCTCGTCACGGGAAAGCCGATCCCACTCCAGATAGAACTGGTTATCCCGGTCGTAGTATCCCTGCACATAAGACGGATGCGCGCCAAGCGGCTCATGAACCACAGCATCCACCATCATGCTCGGAAGGATGGTGCGGTTCGGGTCGCTGCGGATGACGGCTTCGGCGACAATTTCCTCGACCACGACGATCACACGCCCAGCGGCGAGGGCGGCCTCTTTCTGTATCCCAAGCAAACCCCAGGCCTGGGTGTTGCCCTGCTCATCCGCGCGCTGGGCATGGATAATGGTCAGATCGGGGTTCAGCGGCGGAACAACGGCAACCCGGCCGCCGCCATAGGGGTCTTCAATGAAGCGGATCCTCGGATTTTTCCCCGGCAGGTCGTCGCCGATGTAGCTGCGAATCGGGAAAAATGGCAGCCGCGATGCGCCGGCCATGTAGCGGCAGACCGTTCCGAAATGAGAGTATTCCTCCAGTTCGAGGTAGTTCGGGACCCCCTTTTCCACGGCCCGGCGGATGCAATGCAGCGGGCCGACGCCGGGGTTGCCGAGGTAGCTGAACACTAGTTTGCGCGCACACCCCGCCGCGACCATCTGGTCGTAGATCAGATCGGGGGTCATGCGGCAAAGGGTCAGATCCCGCCGCTGCTGGCGGATGATTTCATGAGCCGCTGAAAAGCAGATGAAGGCCGTGAAGCCTTCGATGGCAATGCTGTCCCCGTCTTTCACGTACCGCCGGATGGCGTCCTGCATCGATGTCACTTTCACAGGTTTTTCTCCTTCTTTCTACCCACAAGGGTTGCTGTATTCCCGGATCCGCCCGCCCAATGCCGCGACCCAATGCCAGGCCCAGGCCAATCAAACGGGTCTTGAATCGCGCCGCCATTACGATTCGGGCAGACCAAGCGCCCGCAGCGTGTCGGTGGTGGGCCGACCCGTTTCATCCCACCCGCGCAAGGGGTAGTAGTCGTCCAGCATGGCGTCGAGGTGGCAAACCATTCCTTTGGCCGGTCCGTCGGGCAGCGGCTCTTTGGTGATGCGATCCGGCAGGCGGTCGTCCTTTCTCGAAAAGCCGCTGCGAATCAAAAAAAGCCGCTCGGCGTTGAAAATGCGCTCGCCGGCGGCACTGAGTTCCTCCAGGCTATAGCCGGCGCCGGTTGCGGCGTTGAGCAGCTCCATGATGCCCTGGGGACGCAGCGTTCGGTCGGCTGTCATCAGGTTGCGCACGGAAAAGAACACGCACAGGCCGGCCGCATCGATCACGGCGAAGCTGTCCTGCCAGTCCTTGACCAGTTGCGCTTTGTCTTTCCAGGTCAACGGGTCGATGAGAAAGGGCACGCCCAAAATTTCAATATAGGCAGGATCACCGCGCATGTGGGAAGCCCCGATGGGGGAGGTGGCGTATGCCAGGCCCATGCCCTGCTCGGCCCGGGGGTCGTAGCCGGCGAACTCCTGGCCCTTGACGGTGATGGCCAGCTCGGGGTGGCCGTATCGTTGAGCCAGTCGAAGGCTGCCCTCGGCCAGCCGGTTACCAAACCCTTTGCGTTCCGCCGTCAGCCGGGTCAGTTCCACAACGGCCCGGGCGTCCCCGAAGGGCAGTGGCATGCCGATCTCGGCCTCGGTCAGGATGCCTTTCTCAAACATCTCCATGGCGCATGCAATCGTACTGCCCATGGTGATGGTGTCCATCCCCTGCTCGTTGCAGATATAGTTGGCTTTGGTGAGGGCGGCCAGGTTGTCGACGCCGCAGTTGGATCCCAAGGCGTAGATGGTTTCGTATTCCGGCCCCTCGCCTTCCCCTTCAAAGCCGGGAACCGCGACCTTGGTGACCCGCCCGCAGGAGATCGGACAGGAGAAGCACGCCTTGTGCTTGACCAGATAGGTGTCGGTCAAGGCCTGACCACTGATGGCTTTCCAACCGTCGAAGGTACCCTGTTGAAAATTGCGGGTGGGCAGCGCACCGATGCCCTGGGTGCCGGTGATGGTCGCCGCGGTGCCGTAAGTACGCAGCCCGGGGGGTTGACCGTTGAGGCTCTCAATGAATTTGCGGTTGAACTTTTTGACCAGGGCCTTGAAAGCCGTCTCATCGTAAAGGGGAACCGGTGAGCTGCCGTATACGGCAACCGCTTTAAGGTTTTTGGCGCCCATCACCGCGCCGACGCCGGATCGTCCGGCGGCGCGATCCTTGTCGTTCATGATGCCGGCAAAGCGCACCTGCCGTTCGCCGGCCGGTCCGATACAGGCAACGCAGGCCTCCGGATGGGTTTGCAGACGCAGGGTGTCATGGGTATCGTGGGTGTTTTTGCCCCACAGATGACCGGCGGGCCGCAGCTCCGCCCGCCCTTCTTCAATCCAGAGGTAGACCGGTGCCGCAGCTTTCCCCGAGAAGACAATCATGTCCACACCAGCCCATTTGAGGGCGGCGGGGAATTGCCCGCCGGAGTTGGAACAGGTCACCGCCCCGGTCAAGGGCGACTTGGTCATCACCATGTATCGGGCGCCGGTGGGGGCCTTGGTACCCGTCAAGGGGCCGGTGGCCATGACGATCAGGTTTTCCGGCCCCAAGGGGTCGCAGGAAGGATCGAGTTCGTTCAAAAGCACGTCGATGCCAAAACCACGGCCGCCGATGAATTTCCTGGCTGTATCCGGATCCAGAACCGTTTGCACAACCGTTGCGCGATCCAGATCCACCCGTAGGACGTTGCCTCGCCATCCGTACATCGCTTCCCTCCTCAACCGTTTTTATTGCCGCCCAGAACAGGTCGCTGAAAGGAACCGCATCAGCCGCCCAGCTCGGCTTCAACTGCCGCGCCCAGCGCCGCGACGATCCGTTCCATCTCCTGCCTCGAAATGATGAAGGGCGGCCCCACGATCATACCATCCCCGTCCACACCCGCCAGACCCACCGCCTTGTAGAGCAGCACGCCGTCCCCGTAAAGCCGGTC
>JAWOIA010000080.1:0-23578 GCA_046484885.1 Desulfosarcina sp.
CCGCTGCAGATTGCCCAGGAAATCGCCAAAGATAACGATGTCTGCTTTTACCTGGTCAGCAGTGCCACAGAGGGGGACAACAAGGAACTCCTGGCCGCGGTCTCCAAAATCAACGCCTGCTCGCGGGTCATCCCGCTGTCAGCTTTCATGGACAACCCGCTTTACCTGTCCGGTGCACTGTTCACGGTGAAGACCACCTCCTATGTGCGATTAAAACCGGTTACGCAGGTGGTCGGTGTCGTCACCGATGAAGCTAAACCCGCTTCCCGTGGCGTCGACTTTGTGATCGATGACATCCGGTTCGACTTCAACAGTGACGTCGTTCGGGGCGAAGACAACGCGAAACTCGACAAGCTGGGGGATTATCTGCGGAAAAACCCGAGTGCCTACGTGGTTGTCGGGGGTTATGCCGACAACATCGGTGACGAGGAGTACAATTTGGCTCTTTCGGAACGACGGGCCGCCGGTATCAAAGCCTACCTGGTCAATAAGTTCGGCATCGATATGGATCGGGTCGTGACGCTGTGGTTTGGCGAAATCAACCCGGTTGCAGACAACACTACCGACCAGGGCCGGCAACTTAACCGGCGGGTTGAAATTGCAGTGGGTGAGCACAATTAGCCGTCGGCCGCCCTCCAGTTGGCGAGGATCTCGACGTCGTTCGTCCGGAACGTTAAAAACTATTAAATTTTTATCGAGGAGGAGTTATCTACCATGAAGGTTTCCAAATGGGCGTTCTTGTTTGTCTGTCTGGTGACGGCGGCGGCCGGTTTCAGCCTGGCCCATGCCGATGAATACGCGAATACCGTCGAGGTTTTCAAGAAATCGCCGGCAGTGCAGCCCTTTTTCGAAAGTGCTTACGGTTATGCGGTCTTTCCGACGGTCGGCAAAGCCGGGCTCGGGGTCGGTGGCGCCTACGGTACCGGCCAGGTGGTCGCGCAGGGCAAGGTCACCGGCACCGTCAAGCTGGTCAAGGTCACCGTCGGTTGGCAGGCAGGCGCCCAGGCCTTCAGCCAGATAATTTTCTTTGAGGACAAGCGGGCCTATGATGAATTCACCAGCGGCAGCTTTGAGCTGGACGCCGCTGCCACCGCCGTTGCCATCACCGCCGGAGTTCAGGCAAAGGCCGGCACCGCCGGAGCCACGGCCGGGGCCAGTGCCGGTCCGGCCACCGGGGTTCAAGCCGAAACAAATTACCACAAAGGCATGGTCGTATTCGTTCACGCCATAGGGGGCTTGATGTACGAGGCCGCCGTGGGCGGGCAGAAGTTCAGCTTTGAACCGGCGAATTGACCTGGCCGTGTTCGTTGTCCCGTCGGTAGCGTAGTTGCCTGCAAATCCGACGGTCCCGCAAATGGTGAGGGTGATCGCGATTCAGGCCCTCGAGGAAAAAGCGATTGTGATGGCGGTCGTAAGACATGGGTTCTGTTTTGGTATCATACAAGAATTCCCGGCGTTCAACCGCCACCACGATCGCGCCCCGAAAACCCAAAGTGCCTCGTTTATGATTAACGCCTGTTGAAATACGGGTCATTCGACAATTCGGTTTTCGAAAAAACCACCAGTCAAGGAGTGTTTATGAAAACAGCGACCACTTTTTCCATCTTGGTTTTGATGGCCATCGTCTTTTTCCCACCTCTGACCAATACCAGCAGTGCGGAACCAGCCGGCCTGGACGAAGCCGTTGCCAAAGCGTATCTGGAAATAAAGACTCCGGGTGACACAGGCTCCTGTCTGGTTGAAGATATAAAACTTGATATTTTCGGCATCAGTGACATAGCTCCGGGTCATCAAGCGGAAGTGTTCTATCGATACGAATACCGGCTGCGCTGTAATCGAGGCTCGGAATCCAAAAGTGGTCAAGGGGTTCTGCGTGCGGCGCGGTTGAGGGATGGGAATTGGATCGACCGGGAAACCTTTGAATTGATCAAGCAATAGGCATCGCACGCAAGGGTGTCGCCTGATTTTTACAGCTTTGCCGGCGCGCCCGCTATTGGACGCGCATTCTTCCGCAGAACGGATTTCCAGCGCGACATATACCCGGCGGCACGCCGCCCCTTGCGATGGTCGCCCTGCGTGGTGTGAAGTAAGGGTATCAGCAAGCCGCTGCCATTTGCGCGACCGCCGAAAAAAGGAGCACCGCTTGTCAAGCGAACCATCTGGGAAAAACCTGCAATTCGAAAAGCCAGCCACCTATCGGATTCGCGTGACCGGCCACATCGACGACAGCCTGTCGGGTAACCTGGGCGGGATGATCATCACCCGCGCCTTCACAGCCGACAGCCGACCCCTCACCATCCTGGTCGGTCACTTGTCCGATCAGGCAGCCCTGTCCGGTGTGCTCAACGAACTCTACGAAATGCACCTGCCACTGCTGACGGTAGAGTCCCTGTCCGTCGGGGCAAGTCATAACCCGGTTTCTTGAACTGGATAAGCAGCAAGATTCACATCCCGTGGGAACAAACCCATTCAAAGGAGGCAACAGATCATGAAGACGATTAGCACTATCGGTATGGCTATTTGCATGGCATTTCTATTTACGCTTTCAGCCGCGGCTGGGCAGAGCCTGGTGGAGACGGTGGCCAACGGCTGCAAGGTCGAAATCGAGACTTACTGCAAGGCGGTCACCCCCGGTGAAGGCCGTGTCCTGGCCTGTCTTTACGCGCACGGCGATAAATTGTCCGGCCAGTGCGAATTTGCACTCTACGATGCGGCCGCGCAACTGGAGCGGGCCGTGGCAGCGCTCTCCTACGTGGTCAACGAGTGTGCCGCCGACCTGGATCAGCTCTGTCAGGGTGTCCGTGCCGGCGAAGGGCGGCTTCTGGAGTGCCTGGAGAAAAACGATCCGAAGGTCAGTGGGCGCTGCAAGCAGGCCCTTAAAGATGTCGGGTTGAAGTAAACGTTTCCTGCCCTCGAAAAATAACCGATGCCCAAGTTGAGCTCCTGCCGAACTTGTTGCGGCACCCATGAAGATCTCGTCCCGCATAGCCAACTATGCGGGATGGCATTTGACGCCGGCGATACGGTGGGTTTCGGCAAGCTCAACGGCTTTCAACGGTGAACCATCCGAAAACGAGTTCACGGTCAAGCAGACACATGTCGAACCGGAATGGATGCGCTCAGCTATGGCAAGATTTAAACCTGGCCACAATCAAGGAGGCTTTCCGATGTCAAAACCGGCACAGTGGTTGGTTTCTGTTTCCGCGGCGATGGTGTTTTTCCTCATCCCCCAAATAGCGTTAACTTCGGAACACCGCCTGGGCGAGCAACCATGGGAAAAGTTCGGCGTCAATCTCGGTGTTTTCGTAGCCTCAACGGACAGCACCTTCCGGATCGGCACCGGCATCGGTCTGGACATTGACGTCGAAAACCTGCTGGGTTTGGACGCAACCAATACCGTCTTTCGCACCAGCGTCCTGTGGCGATTTTCCGACAACCGCCGCCACCGCCTCGACTTTAACTGGTTCTCCTTCAAACGCGATGGTACCCGCCAGATTCTGGATGACATCACCATAGAAAACAAGGAAGGAGAAAAAATCACCATCGAGGCCGGCAGCACCGTGAACGGCTTCTTCGACCTTGACATTTACGAAGTGGCTTACAGCTACTCGTTTTTTCAGGATGAGCGGATTGACCTGGCGGCTGGTATCGGTTTTTACATCATGCCCATCGACTTCGGCCTTCGGGTGACCGGTCTCGTTGACGAGGAAGGGTCGCAGGACTTCACCGCTCCTCTGCCGGTGGTGGGCCTGCGCATGGATTTCGCCCTGACTCCCCAGTGGTTTATCCGTACGGGTTCCCAGCTGTTCTACCTGGAATACGACAGTTTCAGAGGGGCGGTAGTGGATTTTCGGGCCGCGGTCGAATACAACCCCTGGAAACATGTAGGCATCGGGCTGGGATTCGATACCATGGCCATCAAGTTGGAAGCGGATGGAGAGGATTATCCCGGCATCGATTTTGCCGGCAGGGTGAGGTTCAACTATACCGGATTGCAGTTGTACCTGCGCTGGTTCTATTAACGAACAGGAGCGGACATGCGGATGAGGCCTTTTAAATTCATGCTGCCCGGTCTTATTATCGCACTGTCATTGTCTGTTGCGATATCCAGCGCAGATCAAACCCACCCGACTCGTTTTGCCTTGGCCATCAGCGGTGGAGCCAGTATGGGTGCATACGAGGCGGGGCTGATCTGGGGCCTGATCGAGGCCCTTCGCCAGCTGGAAGACACCGCCGCCAGCCCGCTGGGGGGCGAGCCGCGGCCGATTGAGATTGCCGGCATTGCCGGAACATCAGCGGGCGGCATCAACACCCTGCTCGCAGCGCTGGCCTGGTCGGTGAAAGCGCAAAGCGACGGCGGTTTCGCCAATCGCCTTGATGAGAATATTTTCCGGGACGTCTGGCTGACCCCGGATGTGAACCGGTTGCTGCCACCCACCGCCGACTCCTCCCTGTATCTGCCCGATGATGCCGTGCTGTCCCGCTCAGATCTCGTTGCCGTCGCCCGTGAGCTGCGGGAAAAGTGGCGCCGCCCGGGCACCTTTCATCCCGGGCTGCGGTTGCCCTTGGGCGTAACGGTAACCCGCGTGATTCCCGACACCTTGTTTGTCAACAACGTTGCCGTCAGTAACCAGCGCTTTTACCTTCCCTTTGAACTGCGAACACAGGCGGATGGCAGCGCGGCCTTCTTTTTCGACCCCCACGACTACGCCTCGCTTTCCGATCCGGCGATGATGCTGATGCCCTGGTCGGCGGGTGAAGCGCCTTTCACGGTTTCCGATCAGCAGGTCGAGGATGCGCTGTTGGCCACCAGTGCCTTCCCCGGCGGTTTCGGTCGCATGCGACTGCAGTATTGCCGACCCGTGGCGCTCACCGCCGGGGAAACCGGCGCCAGGGCTCCTCTGGGTAAGGCCAGCCCCACCGAGCCCCTGCAGGTGTGCCCTGACGGGTACGAACTGACCGAAGCTGAATTTGCCGATGGTGGCCTGTTCGACAACCTGCCCATCGGCCTGGCCCGCACGCTTGTCGAATCCAGTGCTCCGCACAAGAACAACCCCTTGCCGGTCAAATATATTTATCTCGACCCCAACCGTGAACGCTACATAACCCAAACCAAGACAGAAAAAAGGGCCTGTGAGGGCGAAAACCCGCCGGAAGCGTGCCGTGCCCTGACCTTTGACCTGGCATCTGAACTGGTCGTCTTGGGCGGCGCGGTCGGAACCGCCCGCAAGTATGAACTTTACAGAGAGTTGACCGGTGACAAATGGCGGTTCAACCTTTCGCAGCTGACCCGTCAAATGGCCGATGTAATCGATGCCGATGCGCTGGATGTCGGGTGTGATAGCGCCCTGCCCTATTTTGATGAGCAACTGGGGTGCAGCGACCGTTTGCGGCACACCGCGCGCCTTTTGGAGCTGACTCACAACTTCCGCATCACACCGGTTCTGGCCCCCATTTCCTTCCAGGCGCTTTTGGAAGCGGGCATCGCCTCGTCATGCCGGCCCCTTCCATCCACAGCTGAACACGACTACGAGGCAGAATGTGCAATCGATGCCACGCGGTTAAGAGCGCAGTTGGCCACGGTGCTCACGGGTCTTGCCGCGCAAGTGCTGCCCGAGGCGGAGAATCTCACTTCAGAAATAAGGCGCTCAGCCCTGTCACCCGATTCAGATCGTCTGCTGCAAGTAACCAGCCGTGGCGGCCCCATCACCGCCTTGCTGCTCGACTCTTTCGGTGCGTTTCTGGACTACAAATTCCGCGAATTCGACTATTACGTAGGCATTTACGATGCCATTGCAGTGATTGCCGATCATCTGTGTTCGCAGAATTTTCCAACGCAGGCCCAGCACGCGCAGAGACTGAACTGCCGTGAACGGCTGAGCGAACAACTCTATCAACTGCTGGGGGTGGCTGATGATCCCAGGGGCAGATATGTGTTCGCACGGATGTCCAAAGCCGAATTTGGCCAGGAAGGGGGGCTGGCTTACGCCTATGACCCCATGCCGCCGGAAGACCGCGATATGCGTATCATCTACGATGGCCTCAGCCTGGTAACGTTTCCCTCTACCGCACCAAGTGCTGCGGTCGAGGGCCCCCCGTCGGATGAACAGGCTTTTTTCAACCACCTCAGGGCCGAAGGTTTCGAGCCCACCCCATCTCCCGATGGCGAAACCACCCTATTGAGCCTGATCATGAACAACCCGGAATACTGGTTCCATGAATTGGTCAACCGTGCCACCAAACGTCTGGTTTACCTCGAACAGCAGACGGATTCCATTTACCAGGCCCGCGAACCGGATCCTGAAAAACGGGATCGGGCCCATTCGACAATCATGGGAGCCGCCGCCTTGACACTCCGTACAGCGACCTATAAACAACCCAAAGCCACGTTCTCACCGTCAACGGCCCCCGAGTCCTGGTTGTGGCGCAACATCATCCCCTATGAACTGTCATTTGATTTCGTGGAAGGCGATACACTGGTTTTTTGGCAACCAACCTGGAACATGGGGGGGGTCAATGCCGGCCTGCGGCTGGGACTGGGTTTCACCGGTGGCCTTTTCCGATCCAAATCCGATGAAGATCGTGGAAATTATGGGGTCCTGGGTCTGGACCTGACACGAATTGAGAAAACGGGCCTTTTCTCCGGGTGGGGAGTTACACCCGCTGTCTACCACAATTGGAAGGGCCGGGAAAATAGCGACCAGACCAGTTTTGGACTGGATGTGCATGTCAATTTTCTAAAAAATCGGTTGCGCCTCAGCCTGGGAGCCCGCGATGTCATCAACAACCCTGGCAATACCACTTTTTTGACGATCGGTATTGCCGATCTGCCCGGCCTGGTCTATTGGCTGAGTCGTTGACAGCCGACTGTCACCAGCCCGGTTTTGAGACATCCACCGAAATGGGAAACGCTCAATGAAAGACTTTGAAGGCCCAAGGCCAATGGGGGACATTATGGAGAATACCGCAAAGGCACAGCCGAAGTGTATTGTCATGCCTTTTCAAGAAACAAGTGCTAACGGCGCAGGGCTGGCACTTCATTTTCTGCTGGGCAATGTGATTGCTGTTCACACCGGGTTTGCCGAGTGCTGGTTTGGATGGCGCGTGGGAAAGATATTTGCCACTCCCGATGCACTCCGGGATTATGGGCGTTTGCGGGGTACAGCCCTGGACAAGAACCAAATCTGTGCTGAGCAGAAGGTGCATTGCTGGATATATGGGACCATGCAAGACGAGGCGGTGTCGATAGCCTGGTTCGACAGCCGGCGCAAAGACGAGCCCTCGACATCCCTGGTTTTTTCGACCGCTGACCACCTGGTCGCTTTCCGTAATCGCTTTCTTGATTGGCTGGGCGGGTGCGGGTTTGCCCTGGCGGATGAACGCCGGCCCATGGCGCTCTGGCCGGAAAAGACGACCCTTGCGGGCTTGCAGAGCATCGGACAGGCCCTGGAAAAATTTTACATTTACTCGACCTACGGCGCAACGGGAGCCATCGACCTTGCTCCTTTTTCCGAGGCCGTCCGGTTGGCCCCCGAGTCGTTCATGGCCCATAATCTGCTGGGCTGGGCCCACTACCGCAATCAGGCGGCAGCCCTGGCCAAATCTTCTTTTTTGCGGGCGCTGGAACTCAACCCGGATGCCGTTGGCCCCATGGCCGGGCTGATGTGGTGTGCCGTATTGGAAAAGGACGAATCGGCGGCTATCCACTGGGCCACCTTGAAGGCAGCCAAATGCGAAGAAGACTGCGGGGCGGCGGTGGAAAAGGCCCGCAGGCACGTTAACGCATAAATTTTGGGTCTTACGCTGTGGAAAACAGACGTTGCCGGTTTAAGGCCCATCGAACGACCATGTCAGGAAAAGGGAAAACAACTTGAAAAAACTGCTTCTGGTCCTCGCAGCCCTATTTTTAGGCGGATGTATGGGGATACCGAAAACGGTTTCTCCGGTCAAAGAATTCGAGCTCGAAAAATATCTTGGCAAATGGCACGAAATCGCCCGTCTGGATCACTCCTTTGAAAGAGGGTTGGAACAGGTGACGGCCGAGTACGCATTACGGGAAGACGGCGGCGTCTCCGTCAAAAACCGTGGTTTCTCCCAGAAAAAGAATAAATGGAAGGAGGTTGAAGGAAAAGCGTTCTTCGCCGGACCATCCAATGAGGGGTACTTGAAGGTCTCTTTTTTCGGCCCGTTTTACGGCTCCTATGTCGTTTTTGAGTTGGATCGGGAGGACTACCAGTATGCATTTGTCAGCGGTCCGAACCCATCCTATCTCTGGTTACTGTCACGAACACCAACCGTGGAGCCGGACGTATTGTCACAATTTGTCAAGAAGGCCGACAAACTCGGTTTCAATACCGAAAAGCTGATTTATGTGAATCACCAATAAGGGTCGCGGCAAGAAATCATTCCATAATATTGAGCCGGATTTTGGTTCGGCACCCAGGCACATTCGTCGGCGCATATCGGGATATGTGGCGGCGGATGTATCGCCGGTGACGGGCCAACAGACAAGCAAGATGTGGAATTATTTCTTTCCGAGGCCCTTAAATCCCAATCAAGGAGGCTTTCCGATGTAAAAACAGGTACAGCGATTGGTTTCAGTTTCCGCGGCGGTGGTGTTTTTCCTCATTCCCCAAATGGCGTTAACTTCGGAACACCGCCTGGGTGAGCAACCATGGGAAAAGTTCGGCGTCTATCAGAGAATATTTAGGTCGGCTCCGAGAAGTCAAGTTGCCGAAGTGACCGGCGATGATGACATGGAACGGGTCGGACAGGTCGGAACGTCTAACTGAGAGAACAAACAAATTCGAGGAAGTGCAAATGTCTATTAAACATTACGGATGGACGCTTTTTATGGCAATGGTGGCCTTGGCGCTGGTGACTCCGGCCCGGGCACAAAACGATAAGGCGGAGGAACTGGCCAAGAAGCTGGCAAACCCTGTTGCCAACCTGATCAGCGTGCCAGTACAGTACAACTACGACGAATATGGCGGGACAAACGACGGCGCTGCGGCCCAAAGATTGATCATCCAGCCGGTTATCCCATTTTCGATCAGCGAAGACTGGAACCTGATCACCCGGACCATCGTGCCACTTGTTGATCAACAGGATTTCCCGGTTTCAGCGCTGAACGAATCGGGTCTTGGCGATATCACCGAGAGCCTGTTCTTTTCCCCGAAGTCTCCGACTGCCGGCGGCCTGATCTGGGGGGCGGGGCCGGTCCTGTTGCTGCCAACGGCTACCGAGGACGTACTCGGCACCAAAAAGTGGGGTGTCGGGCCCACGGGCGTGGTCTTGAAGCAAGATGGGCCATGGACGTTCGGCCTTCTGGCTAACCATATCTGGTCCGTGGCCGGCGACAGCGACCGGGACGATATCAGCGCTACTTATCTGCAACCTTTTTTTAGCTATACCACCAAAACGCATACAACCATTGGCGTGTACACGGAATCAACGTATGATTGGGAAAACGAACAATGGTCGGTGCCGCTGATAGCTCAGGTGGGGCAACTCTTAAAAATCGGGCCGCAGATTATGCAACTCGCCGTGGCTGGAAAATATTGGGCCGAGTCAGCGGATAACGGCCCCGATGGTTGGGGTTTCAGGGCACAACTGACTTTTCTGTTCCCCAAATAGGATGAACACACGGCCTCTTGGGCTGCCGATTCACGCTCATGCCAGCCAAACCGGCACCCGGTGGGGTTTGATACATTCAAGATACTTGCAAGGAGCTATGCGATGGGACAACATTTGATTCAATTGAAAAGTCATAGCCTGTGGGCAATGTCATGCCGGATAGATCGCAGGGGCGGCGGAGACATGGACGGCCAGCGCCCGAGGCGGCACAGGAACAACCTGAAGCACTTGTCTCTGGCTTTCCTGGCCGTCGCCGGCGTCTTTGCGGCGGGAGTCCAGCCTGCCGACGCCCTGGCGGCGGAAACACCACGCCGGCCAAACATCGTCATCATCCTCGGCGACGACATGGGTTACGCCGACATGGGCTCGTTCGGCAGCGAGATCAAGACCCCGAACCTGGACTCGCTGGCCAGCGACGGCGTGCGCTTTACCAACTTTTACACGCACGCGAGCTGTTCGCCGACGCGATCCATGCTGATGAGCGGCGTCGATACGCACCTCAACGGCCTGGGCAACATGGACGAGTGGACGGCGCCCAACCAGCAGGGGGTGCCCGGCTACGAGGGCCATCTCAACCATCGCGTCACAACGCTGCCACAGCTGCTGAAAGACGCGGGCTACCACACCTACATGGTCGGAAAGTGGCACCTGGGCAAGGCTCCCGACCTGATCCCGGCCGCACGTGGCTTCGAGCGCGACTTTTCGCTGCTGGACGGGGCGGGCAGCTACTGGGACATGTGGAATTTCACCGCTGCCGAGCCGATGTCGACCTACACCGAGGACGGGCGCTATCTGACGCAGCTTCCTAAGGACTACTACGCGACCAAGACCTACACCGATAAGATGATCGAATTTATCGACGCCAACCACGGCGACGGCAAACCCTTCTTCGCCTACGTCGCCCACCAGGCGCCGCATGACCCCTATCATCTACCGAAGGAGTGGCGCAATCGTCATGTCGGTCAGTACGACAAGGGCTGGGACGCGGTGCGGCAGGAACGGCTGAAGCGCCAGATCGAACTCGGCATTTTGCCCCCGGACACCCAGCTCGCCGAGCGCATGTGGTTTTTGCCCGACCCGATCGTGCTCGCCCCGGCGCCCAGGGCCGTCCTCGGCAAGAAGATGGAGCTGTATGCCGGCATGATAGAAAACCTCGACTCCCACGTCGGCCGACTCATCGACCATCTCAAGAAAATCGGCGAGTACGACAACACGATTTTCATCGTTTTCGGCGACAACGGGGCGGAGGGCACCGATCTGTTCAAGATGATTGCGGGTACGCCGGGCACGCGGAATTTCCTCTTCGCGGCAATCCGCTGGTCGCAGACCCATCCCAATGCCTGGGGCGACCCGGGCTCGTACGTCGGCTACGGCCCAATGTGGGCGCAGGTGTCGATGACGCCCTTCAGCCAATACAAGGGCTGGACCGCGGAAGGCGGCATCCGCAATGCGCTGATCGTCAGCGGACCGGGGGTCGATCGGCCCAAGGGCAGCATCAATCATGCGGTTGTGCACGTGGCCGACATCATGCCGACACTGCTCGAGGTTGCAGGCGCCAGCTATCCGAATTCCCATCAGGGGAGCGAATTGCCTGCGCTGATAGGCAAGTCCTGGAGCCCGTTGCTGGCCGGACAGACGGAGTCGGTGCGCAGCGACCAGGACTATCTCGCCTGGGAAATCTTCGGTAACCGCGCGGTGCGGCAGGGCGCGTGGAAGCTGCGCTGGCAGTTCAAGCCCTACGGCAAGGGCGACTGGGAACTGTTCAACGTCGACAAGGATCCCGCCGAGCGCATGGATCTTGCCGCGCAAAATCCGGACAAGGTGAAGGCGCTGCTGGCACTTTGGGACGACTATGTCGCGACCAACAACGTGATTCTGCCGAGCCGCGGACCGTTCGAAACCCTGGACGACCAGCTGCCGATGCGGGTTCCGGTCGACGCGGGCTTTCCGCCGTTGATCTATAAAAAGCAATTTGTGCCACCCCAGGAGATGATGGCGGACCCCAAGCCCTGAAAATTGTCGATCCGCAATTCAAATTGATCATTCCCGCAGCTTGCTGCAGAGAGATTCATTCAGAAAGGATTGATATCCTATGAAAATTGACAAATACCACATGGCACCGCGCACATGGTTGTGGATGGTTGTCGCAACGATTTTCGTTGTCGGCACGCTCTGCCCGTCGCAGACCCAGGCCCAGGTTCCGGCGCGTTTCTATTGGAAGACGCTGTCGGGCACCAATGCGGTTCCGCTCATCTTCGAGTCGGTGAGGGGCAACACCAATCCGTTCGATCCAGCCCATAGCGTATCGGCAGATGCGGATATCGAGGCCACAATGGCCCTGATGGGGTATGCGAAATTCTTGCCGCTGTTTGATCGCGCGGCCATGGCTGCGATCCTCCTGCCCATGGGGCGAATCTCGGGCGATGTCACGGTGGCCGGCAGGACGTTCAGCCAATCGGCTAACGGGTTCGGCGATCCGATGCTCGAGTTCGTCATCAATGTCCTCGGCCCGCCGGCGCAAAAAAACATCCCCGATGTCCTGCGCTATGAGCCACGCTTTTCTGTCGACCTGCTCGCCGACCTGGCGCTGCCGATTGGCGAGTATGATAACGACCAGCCCCTCAATATCGGGCAGAACCGCTGGTATGGGCGTCTGGGCTTACCCTTCATCTGGCAGATCGGCCAATGGGTGCCGGGCCGGCGCACGACCCTGGAACTCCTGCCCGCGGTGTGGTTGTTCGGAGACAACAACGACTATGTCGGGCAGACGATGGAGACCGATCCATTGTTCCAATTGGAAGCGCACTTGACCCGCGACTTCACCGAGCACCTCTGGGGGTCTCTTGACGGCGCATGGCTCTATGGCGGAAAAGCGAGTATCAACGGAGTCGCGGGGGAGAAGCTCGACAGCGTTGCGCTCGGCCTCACCCTCGGGTACCAGATCAATGACAACCTGAACCTCACGGTCGGCTACAAGTCCACCATTAACGACAGCGCTCCCGGTGATCTTCGCATGGACCGTTTCATGGTCTCGTTCGTGTATGGTTGGCACAAACTCCTGGAAGGTTCACGACGGCTGCAGGGCGAAAAATAGGGCCTTATTCGCTGGAACGGTTATCGAAAGCGACTTTTACGATTTCATCAAAAAAGGAGCGCCCATGAAACCAACCCAACCCAGGTCTTTCTTCCAACGGTGCCGGCTCCGGGGCATTGTTGCGGTGCTGCTGCTCGCTTTCACCGGCTGCGCCTCGATCGGCCCGAATTCGGTGGCCCGCGACCGGTTCGACTACACCGCTGCCGTCGCCGATTCCTGGAAACGGCAGATGCTGCTGAACATCGTCAAGATCCGCTATGGCGATGCACCCATCTTTCTCGACGTAGCCTCGATTATCAACCAGTACTCCCTGGAGACCGAGCTGCGGGGCATCTTCGGCTGGTCCTCCCCGCCCAGCGCCAACAGCCAGGGATTCAGCGGCACTGGCCGATATACCGACCGGCCTACGATCACCTACGCTCCGCTGACCGGCGAGCGGTTCGCCCGCAATCTGATGACGCCCATCGTTCCGGCGACGGTCATGAGCCTGGTCGAGGGGGGCTATCCCATCGACCTGGTTTTCCGGGTTCTCGTCCATTCGGTCAACGGCATCCAGAACCAGTTCGGCGGCTCTGCCCGAATGCACCGAGCCGATCCGGAATTTTACAGTCTGCTGGAGAAACTGAGGGAGATCCAGTCGACGGGTGCTGTTGCCCTGCGGGTGAAACAGAGGGAGAATCAAGCCGCCCTGGTCATGGTTTTTCGAAAGCGCAATGAGGCCGGGGTTGACGCAGCGAGCAAAGAGGCGCGTCGGATTCTCGGGCTGAATGAGGACGCGAGCGAGTTCCGGATCGTCTACGGGTCGATGCCGGCCACAGGCGAAGAGATCGCCATGCTGACCCGGTCGATCATTGAAGTGCTCAGCGACATCTCTTCGACCATTCAAGTGCCTGCCGAACACGTTGCCGAAAAGCGGGCTCCTCCGACCATGGAGCCCGAAGGCGATGGGATGAAAGGAACGATGATCCGCATCCACTATTCGGATGACGAACCCGGGGACGCCTTCGTCGCCGTGCCGTACCGGAATCGCTGGTTTTGGATCGACGATCGGAACTACCAGTCGAAGAAACTGTTCTCGTTTCTAATGTTCGTGATGACGCTCACCGAAACCGGAGGAAAGGAAGGGGCGCCGGTGGTGACGATTTCGGCGGGCGGCTGACCGCTTTTCGCAGACCCGGTGATGGAATTTCACATGCTGAACAGTTCCGGAAAAAGCGCGCGAAAGGATCTTGAATGGAAACCATGATCAGAATCTTCGGTTTATCATCGGCCTTTCTCTGCCTTGTGTTGATGGCCGGCCTGGGGACACTGGCCATCTATTTCTCCAATCTCCCCTCCGCCGTGCTGCCGATTGCCAGTGGATGCTTCGCTCTGGTGGCGCTGATCCTGATCCTCGCCGGGCTCAGGAAGGGCAAACTCCGGGCCTGGGGCGCCTTCCTGGTCCTGCTCGCGCTGGTCTTCGCCGCCTGGTGGCTGCTGATCCAGCCGTCCAACCTGCGCAATTGGCAGCCGGACGTGGCGGTGCTTCCCTGGGCCGAGATCCAGGAGAACCGGGTCACGGTCCACAATATCCGCAACGTCGATTACCGCACCGAAGCCGTCTACACGGTGCGCCATTATGACCGCAGTTTCGACCTGGGCGAGTTGCGGAGTCTCGACCTGTTCCTGGTCTACTGGGGTTCGCCCAGTATCGCCCACACCATGTTGAGCTTCGGCTTTGCAGACGGCAGCTTTCTGTGCTTCTCCATCGAAACCCGCAAGGAGGTGGGGGAGCAATACTCGGCAATCAAGGGCTTTTTCAAGCAGTTCGAACTGACCTACGTGGTGGCCGACGAGCGGGATTTGGTGCGGCTGCGCACCAACTACCGCATCGGCGAGGATGTCTATCTTTACCGGCTCAAGGCGCCGCCCTCTTTTGCCCGCTCGGTGCTGCTCGATTACCTGCGCGAGGTAAACAGCCTCCGGGAGCGTCCCGAGTGGTACCGGGCCATGCTCACCAACTGAACCACCAGCATCCTGCGTCACACTACCCCGTTCAATCCCGAGGCCCGTTTCGACTGGCGACTGATTGCCAACGGTTACCTCGATGAAATGCTCTACGAACGTGGTCAGATCGACCGGACGCTCCCCTTTGCCGAACTGAAGCAGAAAAGCCTCATCAACCCACGGGCCAACGCCGCCGACCAGGCCAGTGACTTTTCACGCCTGATTCGCATGGGATTGCCCGGTATGGAGCCTTGATCATGCTAACACCAAAAACGTTCCCACGCTATGGCTGGCTGCTGCTGGCCGTCATCCTGCTGGCTGGCTGTGCTACGCCCATCGGCGTCCGCCAGGTCTCACCGCGCGATTCATATCGTGAAAACATTATTAACCCGCTGACCGAGGGGCTCACCAGTAATGCGACCGATATCGTGCTCCACCGCTACAACCTGACCCGGGAGTACGCGCACAACCCGGCCGGCGTTATCGAAACTCTGCACGACCAGGCGTTGCACGACGACCGGCGGGATCTCCTTTATGCCCTGGCTGAGCTCTGCTATCTCCACGGTGAGAAGCTGGAGAAGATCCCGGAAAAGGCCGCACAGGCACTGGCGCCGGACTATTTCCTCAGCGCTGCGGCCTATGCCTACCTCTTTCTCCTCGATGACCGGAGCGAACCCCCGCCCAATGCCTTCGACACGCGGGCCCGCACAGCCACCGATCTTTACAACTTCGCCCTGTGGCAGGGCCTGGCAACCGGTGAGGCCGGTTCTCTCGAGCTTGCCGCGACTGTGCGCAAACTTCCGGTCGGCCCCCTCGCCATTACGCTGGATACAACCAGATTTCCCTGGTCGCTTGAAAATTTTGCACGTTTCGAGCCGGTCGACAGGTATGTGGTCCGTGGGGTGTCCATTCGTAATCACAGCAAGGGCGTCGGCAGCCCCCTGATCGGCGTCAAAAAGGTCACTCAGGCGGTACCCTTTGTCCAGGCTGTGCCGGTCACCGTGTTCCTGCGCATCAACGGCAACCTGGCCCAGTTGACGGCGGGGACGGCGACCGCCTCGCTGGAGTTCTATTCGGCTTTCGATGAGAATCTGCTGGAGGTCCAGGGTCGGCACCCACCCCTCGAAACCGATACCACAACCCCGACCGCTTACGTGCTCGAGACTTCGAGGATCTGGGATTTCGGGCTGGGTGCGTTTCTGAGCAGGGAGTTCCAGTCCGTCCCCAACAGCCTGTACCTGGCTCAACCCTACCAGGCCGGCCGTATTCCCGTGGTGTTCGTGCATGGCACCTTCAGCAACCCAGCCTGGTGGCTGGAGATGCTCAACACCCTGCGTGCCGATCCCATGCTGCGGCATAAGTTCCAGTTCTGGTACTTCATGTACAACAGCAGTCTGCCGATTGTGCTATCGGCCGCGGATCTGCGCGATGCCCTGCGCGAGAAAATCACCCACCTCGATCCAGCAGGGCAGGATCCGGCGCTCCGGGAGATGGTGATTATCGGCCACAGCCAGGGGGGGCTGCTGACCAAGCTCAGTGTGGTGAAAAGCGGCGACAGCCTGGTGCGTGCATTGACCGGAAAAGACCTCGATGCCCTGGATTTGACGGCGGAGAAGAAGGAACAAGTTCGCCGATTCCTGGTCATCGAACCCGTGTCATCGATCAAGCGGGTGGTTTTTATTTCCACCCCGCATCGCGGCAGTTTTCTAAGCAAACAGTGGGTACGCAATCTGATCAGTAAGATCGTGACCCTGCCGGTAAGGATTGTCGAGACGACGCTGGGCTATAAAGAGTATCTGACCGATGACGTGAAAAGAATGATGGGCAGTAGCCAAGTCCCTACCAGCATCGATGCTATGTCGCCGGACAATCCGCTGCTGAAAGCGTTGGCGGAGATTCCACTGGCAACCGGGGTGACCGGCCATTCGATCATTGCCATCAAGGGGGATGATGAGCCCCCGGCTGGTGACGACGGCGTGGTCGCATACACCAGCGCCCATCTGGACGGCATGCAGTCGGAGTTCATCGTTCGCTCCGGGCATTCCTGCCAGGGGCACCCGTTTACCATCGAAGAAGTGCGGCGGATTCTCCTCGAACATCTCGGGATGAAGATCCAGGGACCGTAAGACGCGGCCATGATCGATTCCTGGCCAATCTACCGAATACTATTTCGATATGGCCGGGGAAACTATTCTGGAGAGAGTTGCCCGAGTCCGGCCGCCACGCAAAACCAAGACAGACATAATAGCGGGACGAGATAGACCAATTGCCCGCGGATAGAGCAGAGCGGCTAAGCGATATATTGACTACGGATGTCTTTGCTCATGGTGTTCACCTGAACTTGTATACGCTCCAGCGCTGTGGCGTTGTTATTGGAGCCGATGAAAGTCGATCCATATGAAAATGTCTGCCATTTTTTTCGGCGTGTGCCTGCTGATTGCATCCCCGATGCCCGCTGAAGCGGGCAAGGAATCCTCCTACGCCGGTTCGGCAAGCTGCCGTGAGTGCCATGAACGGTTTTATCAGCTTTGGTCCACGTCTATGCACGGCCTGGCCATGCAGCCCTACACGCTCGGATTCGCCAAGGCCAGACTGGTGCCACAGCAAAGCCCCATCGCCATCGGCAAGCTCAGCTACCGCGCCGACATTACCGCCGCTGAGGTGATCGAGAGCGGCCCACGGGGGGCGAAACGTTACAGGATAGCCCACGTCCTCGGCGGCAAGAACGTCTGCTACTTCCTCACCCCTCTCGCCAGGGGTCGGCTGCAGACCCTCCCCGTGGCTTTCGATATCAACCGTCAGGAATGGTTCGATGCGGCCGCCAGCGGCGTGCGTCACTTCCCCGGGGGGAGCCAGAGCGAGGCAGTCGACTGGACCCACTATACCTATACCTTCAATACCTCCTGTTACAGTTGTCATGTCAGCCAGCTCGACACCAACTACGATGCCGGAACCGACACCTACAACACGACCTGGGCCGAGCCCGGCATCAACTGCGAGACCTGCCACGGCCCCTCGGCCGAGCACAACAAGATCGCCCGGGCGACGCCCAAGGGCCAAGCGCTACCGGACCCGCGGATCATCAGCACCACGACGATGACGACAGCACAGCGCAACGATCTCTGCTCCGGCTGTCATGCAAAGGCAAGCCCGCTGACGCCCGAATACCTGCCCAAGGAAAAGTTTTATGACCATTACGACCTCTCGACCCTGGAGGATCCCGACTTTTATCCCGATGGCCGTGACCTGGGAGAGAACTACACGTTGACCTCGTGGAACATGAGCCCCTGCGTGAAGTCCGGCCAGCTTGACTGCATGCATTGCCACACCTCCAGCGGGCGCTACCGGTTCAAGAAGGAGGTGTTCAACAACGCCTGCATGCCCTGCCATGCGGACAAGGTAAAGCATCCGGTGGCGCACACGCACCATCCGGCGCAGAGCGAGGCGAGCAAATGCATCTCCTGCCACATGCCCATGACGGCTTTTGCACGGATGAACCGGAGCGACCATTCGATGCTGCCGCCGACACCGGCGGCGACCATGGCTTTCAACTCGCCCAATGCCTGCAACATCTGCCATCAAGACAAGGATGCGCAGTGGGCCGACGAGTCCGTCCGGCAATGGCGCACCCGGGACTACCAGGCGCCGGTGCTCCAACGCGCAGCACTCATCGACGCCGCCCGCCAACGCGATTGGACGAGACTGACCGAGATGATCGCCTACATCGCCGATCCTGAGCACGACGAGATATTTGCCGCTTCGCTCATCAGGCTCATTCCGCCGGAGCTAGACCGGAAAGTCCAGGATGCGTTGATCGGCGCGGCCAATGATCCGGCACCCCTCATCCGCGCCGCCGCCGTTCAGGCGCTGGGGCTCATACCGACCCCGGAAGGCCTTCAGACCCTGATCAAGGCTACGGCAGACGAGTATCGGCTGGTCAGGGTCCGGGCCGCGGCGGGGCTCGCTGGTTTCCCGACGCTGGCTGCGCCCCCGGCCGTTCAGGCGCAGATCAAAGCGGCAAATGATGAGTACCTTGCAGCCATAACCGCGCGGCCCGACCAGTGGACCTCCCATTACAATCTCGGCAATTACCATCTCGGTCAAGGCGATGCGAGAGCCGCAGTGGCCTCCTATCAGACGGCGCTGCAGCTTGACCCCCAAGCCATCATGCCGATGGTGAACACGTCCATTGCCTATGCCCGGATGGGCGAAAACGACAAGGCAGAAAAGGCCCTGCAGGAGGCACTCGAGCAGGCTCCTGCCAATGCCGCGGCGAACTTCAACATGGGGCTTCTGAAAGCGGGCCAAAACGAACCGGAGGCGGCCGAGACCTATCTCAAGAAAGCATTCGCAGCCGATCCCCAGATGGCGCAGGTAGCCTACAATCTCTGCGTCATCACCGCAACGGACCGCATTGGCGAGGCGGTGACCTGGTGCAGGAAGGCGTCAGAGCTCCGGCCACGGGACGCGAAGTATGCCTACACCCTGGCCTTCTATCTAAATCAGCAGGGCGACAAGGATGCGGCCGTCATGACCTTGCAAGCGCTCCTCGCACAGTATCCGCAGCACAAGGACGCCGAGAGGCTTCTCAACGATATCTCAAGGTAGCCGCCGCTTGGGGAATGGATCAGATGAATTTCCGGAGGATTATAAAATGTCCCCTTACCCGCCCGCCGGATCTTGTCGAAGGTATATTGACAGTCGACTGGTTCTCCTGCAAATCGACCAAGGCCGATGCATTGTTGCTCAAAACTAAGGGTTTGAAGTTTTCTGCGCCAACGCCGCCAGCAAGAGTATTTCGTTGGACAGCCGGCAGTTGTAGGCGCCGACCGCACAACGCCGAACCGTGCGACGCGTTACCCCGGCGACGCTCACCGGAGTCAGCGGCCGTCCGACGACGGCTTGGGCCTCGGGGACCAGGTCGGGTAAGCCAGGGATCGGCCCTTGCGCAACCTCCAGTGCCAGCATTGCAAGCAAGAATGCGAAGGCAATGATTCCAAATCGCTTGAGAATCTTCATGGCTTTTCTCCTATAGTGAAATGTCCCGGCAGATCCGTGACGTGTTCGCGCAGCTCCTTGAGTTCGATCTTGGTGGCGCCTGCCGGGCTCTTGAATTCAAAATCGCCTGCCGCATCGGCGCCGAAACGCCAGTTGCGGAAATCGACCGTGTATTGCGGCGAGTGCGCCACCTGCCTGGTGGTGATCACGTACCGGCTGGGATAGGGGCGTTCGCCCCGGGCAATCCATATCTGCCAATCCACCTCGTTGGTCCGGAAGGCCAACCAGTCGCACTCAATCCCCCCGATGACGCCGCTGCCGAGGTCCTTGACGTCAACGACAGCTTCCATCAGCACCTCGTAGGGGTTGGTGACCAGCAGGTCGGCGGCCGGGAGCGGCCGGCCGTATGTGTCACGAAGTTCGTCGATCAGGTGATCGATGGTGCCGGGCAGCTCGATCTGGGTGTAGACATTGACGTTCCTGCCAAGCAGCGTCAGCGTGGTGCCGTCGAACACGGTCTCCACGTCGACGAAGCCGCCATGGCGCATAGCCCGGATGCGGTTCGGACGGTTCAGCGTGACCGATCCCGAACTGGCCAACCCGAGCTTCTGGTCGTCCTTCGTCACCACCTCGAAGGTGACGTCGAAGTCCAGGGCCATGGCCTGCTGTGAGGCAAGGAAATCGGACATCCCCTTCAACAGCGCCCTGGCATCGTCTTCGGCCGCCCACGCCCCGGGGGAAGACACGAGACCCACAAGCGCCAACGCAAGGATGGCGCGATAGCAATATTGGAATGGTCGTTTATTCATGATTCTCTCCCTGACTTGGTTATTGTTCTGGCCATTGGCTGCCCGGTTTGTGCCCAAACAAACGATTTTCCATTTGGCGCCTGAAGCTGCCGGCCTACCTGACCCCTGCGGTGACGCTCGGAACCTTCCCGGTGAAACACGACCTGCGCTCCGCACCGAGGGCCTTGAGACCACCGGTATCGCCAGGCCGGCCCCCACGTCCGCTCCCAGACCGCCCTGTGGATAACCCCGGCGAGCCAGCCGCCATGGCAGATCGCGCGGTTGCCAAGCATCTCGAACAGGTTCGCCGGGTGAAATCTTCAGAACCGGACGGAACGCCGCGCGACACCGCCCACGTTGCCGGCTACCCCAGGCTGATTCAGGCCCGGGTCCACGACGCCGACGCCCGGCGCGCCCACGCCAACACCCGGTGCACCCACGCCTACATTGCCTGCGGCACCGGGCTGGTTGCGCCCGGGGTCCACCGCGCCGACCCCGGGCGCACCTACGCCGCGTGTGACGCCAGGCCCCGGTGCGCCGACACCGACGCCAGGGTCGGCTGCGACCGCCGTGCCGGTCAGGCCCATGATCACGGTGCCCAGCAAGAATGCGCGTGAACACCACTTGAATTCGAATTTCATGATGGTCTCCTGTTGATTACTTAGATTTCCCGCCTCTATCGCGGCTACTGTACGACGTAGACGAGGTTGTTGCCCTGGAAGGCCGACCGGTAGTAGACGCCCCCGCAGTTCTGGTACTCAATGCCGTCCCTGATCTCCGGCTCACAGCCTTCGGGCAGGGTGCTGACGACCGTGCCGATCGCCGGTGCGCCCGCTGGGCGTGCTGCCGCGACTGCCTGCTGTTCCGCAGGGGCCGCGGCCGTGGCTTGAGCCGCGGCAGTAGCTGTAACGGCACGTGCGGTCGTACGCCGCGCCACGCCGGCGACCGAAACAGGGGTCAAAGGCGCGCCGACGATGGCCTGGGCTTGTCTTACCAGGGTCAAGCCCGGCGCTGTACCGGGCGTTACGTCCGCCAGGTACAGCACTGGCAGCGCCAGGACAGCCACAAACACATTGAGGAAAGAATTTCGCGTCATGTCAGTCTACCCGGCTTTAGCGCGGCAGAAAATCGACCCTCGTTGCATCGTCCGGTGGCGTGAAGGTGAAAGTCTGCGTATCGAATGTCGGAACCAAGTTCCATTGGGTGATTGTAACTGCAAATTGCGGTGCGTTGACCAGGTCACGCGTGGTGATTACGAGCTTGCGCGGCAGGGGCTGCGCACCTTCCTGGATCCATATCTGCAGGTCGACGTGCTGGGCCCGGAACGCAAGGTGATCACAGCGCACGCCTTCAATCACCGCCTTGCCGACCACGAAACCGTCGGTAACGGCGTCCATCAGGATGTCGTAAGCGTTCGTGTAGATCAGGTCGCCAGCTGGCGCGACGATATCGAGTTGGTCGCGTGCGAAATCGAGCATCTCCTCCAGCGTGCCGGGTGCAGCCACCTGGGCATAGACCCTTTCAGCCGGGTTGCTCAGCGTCAGCGAATTGCCGTCGTAGACGAACACCTGGTCGACGAGATCGCCGGAGCGCTCGGCGCGCAGCTTGTTGGGTCTTTGCGCGGAGAGCCGGGCGGTGTGATTAAATTCGATCTTCTGCCCGGTCGTCAGCACGATCTCCAGCGTATTGCGCGTCTCGGCGCTAAACTGCTGCTGGCGCGCCACAAAGTCGGTCGATGCTTTCAGCAGCCGCTCCGCCTCAGGGGCGATGGCCGCTGGCTGCGCTTGCGCGGCCAGCGAAAGGCCGACCAAGGCAGCGACGGTGAAGCACAGGGCCAGTGGAGCTGGCAGGCGCTTGAGGAGTATTGATATCATTGCGTTTTCACCCTTTTTCATACGGAATTCCCCCTAAAAAAATGTGAACAAAGTGTAATTTGTTCTAATAGAGCCTTGCAGGCAAGCAAAGCGTTGACCTGCCGGGTTCCCGTTACCCGAGTCACCTTTCATTCGAGGAGTGAGGATCGAGTTTTCTTATTTGTATACGCTTTGCCGGTGGACGGTGTCATCCCCCGAAAGTTGTAAAAAAAGTTGTATTTTTCTAGAGGAGCGTTTCAGCCTTAAAAACTCAACTTTCGGGAATGAATTGTGAAGGCGAAAATATGGTCTATGGTATTGAATTCATGAAAATTTAACTTGAAGAGCCCTGTCTTTTGATTTATAGTGGATTCGCGATAATTCACAATAAATACAAAGAGAAAGGGCTCAAATGGACCATATCAGCATCGCCTCTCAATTGGCGATCGTTTAAACTCGATCCCGAAAGTTGAGATGGATGATGGAAAACCATCGAGTTCCGATTGCCATGATAGACTATCTCACCGGGTCTTTGATCCGAGACCTGATGCGGTGATGTTCTCTGATTCCTGCGATACTCCCACGGAGCCACCGGATTGGGGTGCGACCACAACCCTGTCTTTGCCGCCCTGGCCTGGGCCTCCAATACCAACCAGCTTGAGCAGGTTGAAATCTTGCAATAGCGCTGATACACCCACGCCAGCCCGTTTTTGACCAGCGCCTCATTCACATTGAAATCCCCCACATAGACCATTCCCACGACCCGGTCATAGCGATCAATATCCATTTGAACGATCCGCACCTGTTTGCCGAACACCAGATCAGAGACAAATTTCTTGGCCCGGTTGCCAAAATCCTGGCCACCCTCTGGGGCATCGATTCCGTATAATCGGATTTTGTATTGGGTGCGGTTTTCAAGAACGGTGATGGTGTCACCATCAGACACACCGACCACTTTGCCGCTGATTACATCCCTTGCGTGGGAATGGATGGCAAGGGTCAGGATGACCAAAATGATGAATATGCGAAGAAGGTTGGGCATCTGCGTTTCCTGGCTAGGCCGGTGATGAAAAATATGGTGGTCGTTTAAAAACTGGAATGCTTGGCTGTGGTTTTTCAAATCATATCGGAATAGCGGTAGAAAACTCAAGGTTGGTTGCCAGAATTGCCAATAGCTTGACCCACTGTACGGCAATCCTTAATACCGGACCCAGCGCACCGGT
>JAWOIA010000174.1:0-30529 GCA_046484885.1 Desulfosarcina sp.
CCGCCTGGCTGGGGGCCATACTTGACGGCGCCGGTGAGGCCAAAATCGACCTGCTGCCGGGGAGCCGTTTTTTAACGGAATTAAACGCCCGCCCTTATCCGGCGGGTGTCGATCAGTGGATTATCGCCGGGATAACGAGCCCTTGGAACGAAAGCGACATCGACCGCTGGACCGGCAGCGTGAATCAAATAGTATCAGCGGACTGGAAAAAACAGGTCGATGCGCTCGGTGATTACCTGATATCCATGACCCATGGATTGGGGGATGGTTTGGTGACCGTCGAATCGACGCGCCTGGCGGGGGTGCCCCACCGAACCGTCGAGGGCACCCACCTGTCGATGATTCGAAATATCACCAGGGACAGCCGGCGCATCCCACCGGCGGTGCCGATCATCGTCGAGCAGTTGAGGCACACAAACTAAGGGCTCACGGGGAGCTGCGATGACCCGCTTCGAGAGGGCCCTGACGTAATCGATAAATTAAGCTCAAGGCGGTGCGGAAGCCGGATCGCGCATCTTTTTTCGCGCAGGCACAGAAGCGCATCAGAGAGTTTTTTTTGCTCCCTATGAAGCAGATATTTTCGATTGGGGCAACCAGCGCACAGTGATTGTCACCTATACTCTGTTATACCTAGACATCCACAAACGGTTATTTTGCCTGATATCGGCGTTATGCTCAAAATTTTATCCTCGGAATATCACCGATATCCCTGTGGTAAGAATTTTCGCATGCCTTGATCTCGACCTAAATTCCTCGTTTCTGGATGGACACTACCTAAGTTGAGCGATTGTCGAGCTTGCCGCAGATAGAAGGAAGATGGCTTTCCGTTATAGTCGCCTATGCGCGATAGTGGTGGGCCCCACCGTATACACAGCCGAAAGGACCGGTTAAAGCTTTTAGGCCAATATAGCGCAACGCCATCTTTGGTGGTGCTGTAGCAAGCTCGGCAATCGCTCAGCCTAGATCGTCACCGCCAGTCTTTTACGAGTTCATCAGCCTTGTCACCAGACTATTGCTGCATGCAAGCCCACCCAAGGGTCGGCGGCCCGCTATCCCAGATCGTCAATGGATACCAACCCCTTGACACAACAAGGAATTCGTGCGATCAATAGCCTGGGTGTTCTTCGGCAAGTGCTGTGTGAAGCCAAAGCGTGAGAGCGAGGGCAGAAATCCCGCCACCGGCGAAGTTTCGGTCCTGCCAGCCTGGCGGGTCGTGGCGTTAAAAAAATTCTGGCAAGTTGAGGGATCAGGTGAACGGGAAGTGAGTGACCAACCGCATCGGCGTCAATATCCTCGACACACCGCTTATTTAATTGTCGAGTATACCGTCCTGGAGGGGACATTCCGCGATTTCATAAAAGACATCGGTTCCGGCGGCTTATTCGTCAGGACATCAAGGAGAGTAGCAGTTGGACAACCGATTAAGGCCAAATTTCCACTGTCGAATTATCACCAAACCATTGAAGCCATGGGAAGGGTGGTTCGCCGGGATCCCGATGGTTTCGCGGTGACCTTCGATGGAGCGATAACCGGTTTGGTTTGCAAGGACGGTCAATTTCCGGAGATTGTCCATAAAGGCAATTGTTGACCCTTGAACCGATTACCCTACATGTCGAAGATCGCAAACTTGACCCGGTGGATGAAGTACCGGTTAAAGGTGTCGCATCGTTGATGGTACCGGCCCAGAGCAGTATGCCCGCCACCACTTGCTGAGCGTTTCGAATTTGTTACACTGACACAGATGACTTTGAACGGGACAAGGCTTCAAGGGATAATCAGCTGGTAAGCTCTTGAGCTGGTGAGCTGGTATGAAAAGGGTTCAAGGAGCCAAGGGGAAATCAGCTATTAAGCTCTTGAGCGGGTAAGCCGGTAGGAAAGGGCTAGTGCTGAGGACTGAGTAAAGGTAAAAGATTTGTTGGTTTGTTTTTCATTGGACGTTGAGCGTTGAGCGAGCCATGATCGCTTAGCGTCTGAGCATTCAAGGGGGCAAGCGGTTCAGTTGTAAGCCGGCTGGGGTTACGGCGCAATTTCACTTGGTAGGTCTTCGGTTTCATCACCCGGAGAACCATCGGCTGAGTTCTCGTCAAGGGTATCTAAAGTAAATTCAGTCATTTTATCCTGGTTAGCGGTCTTTTTCAAAGCTCTTGCATAGGTATTCAAAAAGGCTGGATTTTCAGGCGCAATGGCAACGGCTTTTTGAGACCAGGACAGCGCCTGCTGGTCTTTTCCCTGTTCCATGAGCACGTAGGCGAGGTTGTTCATGGCTTCAGGGTTGGCGGGGTTCCTTTTAAGGGCGTTGCGGTAACTGGCTTCAGCCAAACCCCAGTCTTGGCGGCTTGCGTGGACATTTCCATGGTTGATAAGCGGTTGGTCCCATTTCTTGTCCTTCCGGAAAGCCCGCTGATATGCCGTGAGGGCAAGTTCGGACTTACCCATGAGCTCGTAGGACACGCCAAGGTCATTGTGTTCTTGCGCTGTCAGGGGATCGGAAAGAACCAAAAATCGTGGCATCGCGCAGGCGGGGATAAAAAGACACACTGAAAATAGCAGACCAATTAGTGTCCATCCAGAAACGGTTATTCCGCCCGATATCTTCGTTATGCTCAAAATTTTATCCTTGGAATATCAACTATATGCCTATGGTAAAATTTTTCGCATGCCTTGATCTCGACCAAAATTCCTCGTTTCTGGATAGATACCAATTAGTTTATGACCAGGTATAACCGGTTCATCTGTTGCCAGCGCCTATCCAGCTGGTCATAATCAATAAAAACATTTTCCTGGATTCCTGCATGGGTCAGGAACCCTGTCGGGGTGTAACCCCAAATGACAATATAATGGGGTCTTTTTATGACTCCAGAACCCGCCTCCATCAGAATAATGACCGGTTGTCCAGAGTCAATCTGCTCCATCAGCAGAGCGGTGTTTCCGCTGCCTGAAGCGGTTGCAAAACCCAACGCCCGGGCAAAATTTTCCATGTCCGGCAGTATGGTTCGGTTGAGCTCTGGGATATATACTTTTTCAGTCAGGTCTTCGAGGGGCATGTCCGTGCCATAAAATTTCAAAACAGAAGCCAGTGCAGCTGGCCCGCAGTCATTGTCCTGGGCCTGGGGCACAAATGGCACCTTCAGCGCCACCGTTTCGTCATTGCCCAACGCGTGCTCAGGCAGGTGCTGGAACGCGGTGCAACCCACGACCAGTGAAAAAAAGACGGTCGCAAGTATGCCTGAGATATTATTTGATAACAATTGTTTTGTCATAGAGTTTAAATATGATCACAACCAAGATCACAATTACCAGTATCCCGATGATTGCCCCAATTGTGCTGCCGCCGCCGATTTCATCGGAAAGGGATGCCAGCTGATGCAGTTGCTTGTCATCCAGGGTAGCCATCCTGGCCATTATCTCTTCCTGGGAAAGGCCGTAATCGGCAAGTTTTTGAGCGACTATTTTATGCTCCAAGGCCTTTTTGATGGACTGGATTTGCCCGGCACGTTCAGGCATCTGTTCTCCGGTGGAGAGTCGGCTTCCTATCAGTGAAGCTTCTCCGGTGGAAGGTATAAGCGCAATAAAAAAATAAGATGCCAAAACAATCCAGCACACGTTTCTGTCCAACACAACGCTTTTCAATCTCATCTCACCGCCCTCCTTGAATGATCCCAACAGATGTAAAAATAGTGCCGACAGCAGCTCTTCAAACGCCCCCGAACGCTGATCTGCCAAGTTGAGCAGATCCTGCCTCCCATATGGTTTTTTTCGGCCGTTGGGGGAAACACTTGATACCCTATCACAGATTGTATCGTGGGTGCACTGAAAAATAGAGCCGATCGTGGGCGGCTCCGGTTGTTCAAAATTCCAGCGCGAAAGCACCTTATCCAGGGCCTGCCGTCTCAAATCGGATCGGCTGATGCTGAGTTGCGCAAGGCGAAAGAGATGGGGTTGATCAAAATCGTGACGCCGGGTTGCACAGCGGTGGTTAAAACTGGTACGGCTTCAACACCAGTGAACTGGTCGCTGGGGTCATTGACAAAGATATCTGGTTTTTTCAGATCAATTAGGTTATTTTTTCGGCAGGGTGTTTACTCTTTCCAATTGTCACCTGGTTGAGCCCCTTCGAGAACAGTCGATCAATGGATACCTACTGTCCATCCCGCAACGAGGAATTTTGGTCGACATAAAGGCATGCGAAAAATTTTACCACAGGCATATCGTTGATATTCCGAGGATAAAATTTCGAGCACAACGCAGATATCAGTCGAGATGACCGTTTATGGATGGACACTAAGTAGATTCGTTTAAAAGTCATATTTTTTACGACCCCATCAAAATTGATGAAACCGTAAAAAGTCGCTGTTTCGACGGATTCGTAATAAGCCCAAGATCAAGGCTTGCGAATCCTGAGGAATGAGGCGTACTTGAGGGTACGCCGCAGTGACGAAGGATGAAGCGTAACGCCGATATTGGGCTTATTACGAATCCGTCAAAATTAGCGAGCAGAAACACAACTCCATCCGAGTCTCGACTACGCGAAGTGGTTATCCATGAATGGTTTTGAAAGCAGGGCCCGGCAGTGAATGGCCGCCATGCCGGGTAAGGAGCTTTTATGGGTAAAACAGCGATTGTCTTAGGCGCGACCGGTCTGGTCGGTCAATCCTTGACCGATCAGCTTGCGAAAGCCGATCATGTCGGCAAAATCATTACCCTGACTCGCCGTCCAGCCCCGCATGCCAGTGCCAACGTTCACAATCAGGTCTTGGATTTCGACCAGTTGGAGCGCCACGCGGCGGCATTCAGCGGGGACTTGTTGTTTTCGTGTCTGGGAACCACCCGCAAAGAGGCCGGGTCTATCAACGCGCAGCGTGTGGTTGACTTAACTTACCAATATCGGGCCGCCCAAATGGCGGCCAATCATGGTGTGCGTCATTACCTGTTGGTTTCCTCCAGTGGGGCCAATGCCGACAGTCAAAACCCGTATCTGCGAATGAAGGGGGAATTGGAACAGAGGGTTCAGACCTTGTCGTTTGAGCGCATCAGCATCTTCCAGCCGTCCCTGTTGCTGGGTCAAAGAGGTGATTTCCGTTTGGGGGAAAAGTTGGGGGGTTGGATTTTGCCCACGCTGTGCGCCATGCCCGGGTTGCGCCGTTTCCGCCCGATTGCCGGCGAGCAAGTGGCAGCCAAAATGGTTCGAGTGAGTCGGCAGCCTGGAAAGGCGTTGGAGTGGTATCGACTTGACGAGATATCCGCTCGATAGCGACCCAGAAGAACCAAAAAACGGAGATAGGGATGCATTACATCCGAGAAGCGCTGATTGCCGGCCGTTTCCTGACTGGGGTATGGTGCTGCAACCTGGGTTCCAGCATCACAACCGAAATGGCAGCAGGTGCGGGCTTTGACTGGGTGCTGATCGGCCAGGAGCATGGGCCAGGGGACAGCATGACGCTGCTTCATCAGATTCAAGCGATGGTGGGCCAGCCTTGTGCGCCGATAGCGCGCAAAGTCGGGTGAGCATTTGGATGCCGCTATTCAGCCTCAACCGCTCTTATGTTTCCCGGTCGGTTGTTTTTTATCGAGTTGACCTGTTTTGAAACAGGAACACTTTTCAGTTCAGTGTAGACCTGCTTGTGGATGATATCCAAAAGTGCCACCACGTCCTGACTATCGCGGCTGAGCCACGGACCAAAGGCCTCCGGTTTTAAAATTACCGGCATCCGGTTGTGTATCGGCAGGACGGACTGGCTGGCTTGCCGGGTAAGGATTGTGCAGGATCGGTATGGCACCGGCTCTTTTCCCTGATTGTTCCAGGATTCCCACAGCCCCGCAAAAGCCAATGGGCGCCCATCGGGCAACGTTAGAAACATCGGCTGCTTGTGTCCTTTGTCGCCCTTCCATTCGTAAAACCCATCGGCGAGGATCAGGCATCGCCGCCATTGGAATGCCTTTCGAAAGCTGGGTTTGGCGGCCACTGTTTCAGAGCGCGCGTTGATCATCCGGCCGCCAATGCTGGGGTCCGTGGCCCAAAACGGAACCAGTCCCCAGTGAAGTTTCTCCAGGTGGTTCTGGTCGTCAAGGCGGACTATGGCAAGCACCTCCTGGGTGGGGGCGACGTTGTAATTGGGAGTAACCGCGACCTTGGCCACATCGATGGGGAAGTGCTTGATCCACTCTTCCAGTCGTCTGAAATTGACGAATCGTCCGCACATGTCAGCCTCCGTTGATCGTATCGCGCAGCCGGCCGGACCACTTGTTCGTCACCCAGGCACATCCGTCGGCGCATATCGAGATCTGTGTCGATGGATGTAACGCCGCTGACGGGCACAAAGACAAGCAAGCCGTGGTATTGTTTTTTAGCGGTGCCCCATCTGGTAAATGGCGGGCGGATCGATGATTGATCGCACCAATTGCTTGTCGTGTCAATGGGTTGGTGTTGCTTGACAATCTATGAGGTGGGGAATATGTCACGGGATACCATTTTTCAAAGGGGGCACAAAAGCCAAGCATGAAACCAATCACCCAGGTCACCGCGGCGATTCTGGAAAAGGATGGCCGGATACTCATCGCCCAACGCAAAAGCGGCGGTTTTCTTTGCGGTAAGTGGGAGTTTCCTGGAGGTAAGGTTGAAGCCGGGGAAACGCCGGAGACGTGCCTGGGTCGTGAACTCAAGGAAGAATTGGCGATCGATGTGACTGTCGGCGAGTATCTTGGTTCCCATATTTACCACTACGACCACCTTTCCATTGAATTGATGGCCTATCGGGCGTTTTGGGTAAGCGGAGTGTTGACCATGAATGATCACAACGCCTGCCGCTGGGTTCCAATCGATCAGCTCGCCGGGTTTGATTTTGCTCCAGCCGACCTGCCGTTTGTTGCAATGCTCGCAAAAGGCAGGATCGACTTGAAACGTCAACCCAGAGAGAAGTGACGTGATCGCACCTGCGGCAGGTCATCAGGCCAATGGCGGCGGTGGGGACGGCAGCACACCACGCTCCAACGCCTTCCGGGCGGATTGGACCGGTATGCCGGCCTCGCAGGGAACCCCGACCTGACACAACCCGCAGCCATGGCCTTCGAAATGATAGGTTGCCTTGATATGCGCTCTGGCGCGGGCCAGGTGCTGCCTGCACGTCTCTTTGTCGTGGCCGGCCTTGGTGATAGCACGGGCCGGGCAGCGATCGATACATTTGCCACAGGTTCCATTGGCGAAAAAGAGGCAATAGGCCCGGTGGTCGTGATAGGGCCGGGGGGTCGGCTCAAGAGATATCCTGGCCACCACCGATCCAACCCGCATGGCCTTGCCCGCAGCTGTTATGAGCCCGTCACACAACCCGAAGGTACCCAGACCGACCGCATGGGCGGCGTGGCGTTCCGACCAGGAAGAAGCGTAGGAAAAACGCTCCGATTGGACGATGGTCCAGTTGGGTGCCAGCATAGGGGCGATTGATTCGTGACCGGCTTGGTGGAGGTGATCGACCACATGCCGACGCAAGGCGGCATTGAACGCCTCGCCGTAAAGCCTGATCCGAGCCCACGCTTCGGATGGATACTTCCTGGCCCGGCGATTGGATTCGCGGACTATCGCCCGCTGGGGCAAGACCCAGGCGATGACGGTCAGCGCCTCAGCGGCTGCGGGTTTAGCGGTGCAGTGCTGGTTGAAGACTTCCCACGGGGTCCAGTGAAAAGCCCCCACGTATTCTTTGTACTGCTGCCAGATCGGGTCTGCACCGGAGGCATAGCCGACCAGGGCCAAGTCCCAGGCGGGCTCCCCGGTTCCGTCCTGCAGTGAGTTGAGGGGCGAATCGACAATGAAATCCCGAATCAAGGTCTCAACCCAGCTTTGGTTAACGGTGGCGTTTTTTTTCAATGAGACTCCTGTTTCGTCAGCGGGAGGGGCACCTTGTTTCCGACCGCCGCCGGGTCCAGGGCCTGATCCGAATTATCGCCGGGGCGGCAGCGTTTCAACTATCACTAAGTTGAGCGATTGTCGAGCTTGCTGCAGCACCAAGGAGATGGCGTTGTGCGATAATGGCCTATACGCGACGACCTCTGACGCCGTTGATGCGCTAAGATCGGCAAGCCCGCAGGGTTTGCATCCTCCCCGCTGCAAGGGACGGGAAGGCGCCGGATAGCGCGGATCAAATTTGAACACGGCCTGATAATAATTTCTCTTTTATAAAAGTCATTTATGTCATAGTGAAACAGTTGAAACGCTCAGCTAAAAATATGGGGTCATGCATGTTGCCAGGCCTGTCAACCCCGCATCTTGAAAGCAACGACTATCTGACGCCTTCGCTTTCCCCGGCCCTGAGCCGGCGTGTCAAGCGGCATGTGACGGGGGCTGAACAGGTTTTTTTCGTGATTGCCGCCCCCGGAATCGAGGCGCTTTGCGCCCAGGAACTGGCCGCGCTCGGTATCGACACGGCGCGAATGCACGTAACTTCCGGCGGAATTGAATTCAGCGGCCGCCTGCGCGAGGCCTACCTGATTCATCTGCATTCGCGCGTTTCAACGCGGGTGTTGATGCGCATTTCACATTTCACGGCGACCAACTTTGCGGCGCTGGAAAAAAAAGCCTCGCAGGTCCCCTGGGAACTGTTCATCTATCCGGGTTGCGGCGTCAAGCTAAAAGTCAGCGCCCAACAATCCCGCCTGATCCATTCGCGCGCCATCGCCGAGCGGGTTGAAAGGGGCCTGATGGCTCGTCTCGGGCAGGAGCGGGGTCAGGCGCATGCGGTTTTGAGTCAGACGTTGTTTGTGCGTGTCGTTAGGGACCGATTCACGCTCTCTTTGGATGCCAGCGGTGAGCCGCTTTACCGGCGGGGCCTCAAAACCCACGGTGGTCGGGCACCGTTGCGGGAAACCAGTGCTGCGGCTGTGTTGCGGCTGTGCGGCTACCGGCCGGATCAACCACTGATAGACCCCATGTGCGGTACGGGTACCTTCGCCCTGGAGGCGGCCCTGTTGGCGCGCAACATTGCGCCTGGTTGGTTCAGGACCTTTGCGTTCATGGGTTGGCCGTCCTTTGCAGCGCGGCAATGGGCTCACCTGCGGCGCGAGGCCCAGTCACGGTTTAGCGATGGAAAGCGCGTTCCGATCGTCGCCTCGGACATCGATCCGGATGCATGCCGGCGCCTGGCTGAATGCCTGGCCGCCCATGATCTGTCGGAAACGGTTCAGGTGCTGAACGGGGATTTTTTTGATATGAAACCGGCATCTGTGTTCAGCAAACGGGCGCAAAACACACCCGGCCTGATCGTCATCAATCCACCTTACGGCAGGCGTCTGGGAAGCGAACGGCACGGTGCGGCGCGCTTTGGCGCGATCGGCAACAAGTTAAAAGCCGATTTTAAAGGCTGGCGGTTCGGCCTGCTGGCGCCCGCCGCTTTTGCGGACAACCGTTTTCCGGTTCCTTTCACCATTCGCCCGTTTCATCATGGGGGCATAAAAGCGGCCTTTTTGAGCGGTGAAATCAGATAGCCCGGGTTGTTATTGATCAGGGAAGAGAGCATGGAAACGATCCCCTTCAACAATGACGTCGAAGCACTTCTGACGGCGTGTGATCTGCCCGTCGCAGACCTTCAGGACAACGTCCGGGTCCACTTTTTCGGAACCCGCCGTGACGGCGAACTGGTTGGCGTTGTGGGGGTGGAACGTCACGGCGAGATTGGTCTGCTGCGGTCGCTGGCCGTAACCGCCGCCTTCCGCAACGGCGGTCTCGGGCGGGCGCTGGTGGCCCACGCCGAAGCGTGGGCCACCCATTCAGGCCTGAAGACGATCTATCTGCTGACTCTGACGGCGGGCGGATTTTTCAAGCGCCTGGGCTATCGCCGGGTTGATCGCGCAGCGGCGCCACCCGCCATTGCGGTGACGGCGCAGTTCTCAGGGTTGTGTCCCTCCACGGCCACGTTCATGGCAAAGGGGCTCTCGGTGGAAAGTCCGGCCGGATTGGAAAAAAACGAGGGTGACCGATGAAACTGGAACCGTTTCGACTCGAACGCTACTTCGCCAGGCATGAGTTCTCCGCTGCCTATCTGTTGTGCGCCTCGGATTGCGAGAGCATGGAACTGGGCGATCTGCTGGCCCTCGAGCCCCAAGCCCAGGAGCGGTTTCTGTCGCTGCGGCTCGGGTACACCGAGTCCCTGGGCGACCCCGCCCTGCGGCAGGCGATCGCCACGCTGTACGCGCAGATCACCGCCGACCAGGTTCTGGTGCATGCCGGCGCCGAGGAGGCCATTTTCAATTTCATGCAGGTCACCCTGAACCCGGGAGACCATGTCGTTGTCCAAACCCCCTGTTACCAGTCGCTCGGCGCGGTGGCCCGCGGTATCGGCGCCACGGTCAGCGAGTGGTGCGGCGACCCGATGTGTGCCTGGGAACTGGACCTCGACCTCCTCAAAAAGGCGCTAACCCAACGAACGAAGCTGGTCGTGGTCAACTTCCCGCACAACCCGACCGGTTTTTTGCCTACAGCCGCGTTCGTGCAAGAACTGTCGCTGCTTTCCGAGCGGCATGGTTTCGTCATTTTTTCGGACGAGGTCTATCGAGGGCTTGAACTCGATCCTGCCGACCGCCTGCCCGCCCTGGCCGACCTCAACGATCGCGCGGTCTCTTTAGGAGTTATGTCGAAGACCTACGGTTTGGCCGGTTTGAGAATCGGCTGGATCGCAACCCGAAACCGGCGGCTGTTTGAAGCGTTGGCCGGGTTCAAGGATTACACGACCATCTGCAACAGCGCGCCCAGCGAATTTCTGGCTGCCCTGGCGTTGCGGCATGGCCAAAGGATTATCGATCGCAACCTTGAGATCATCCGCGCCAATCTCGAGCGTCTCGATCGTTTCTTCGCGGACCAGGGGGAGCGGTTTGCCTGGCATCGCCCCAAAGCCGGTCCCATTGCATTCCCGACATTGTTTCACGGCGCGGTGGACGCGTTTTGTGCCGATCTGCTAAAGCAGACCGGTGTTCTGCTGCTTCCCGGAACGCTTTATGGAACCGGGACCAATGCCTTGCGGATCGGCTTTGGCCGCAAAAATCTGCCTGAGGCGCTGGCACGGCTCGAGCGATATATCCAGTTGTCAATGGGATCAGCCGGAGAGTAAAGCGTTTGCCGAGGGCGAATTCCGCCCTGGTTGCTACCGGTTTTCCCGAACGGCGGCCGTCAAAGCCGCTATCGGCCGTAACGGGCCAGGAGAAATGATGAACATTCGTGAACGGATGCGCGCTGGAGAACTGCTGATCGGAACCCTGGTCACCGTCCCGTCTCCGGAGGTGGCCGAAATTCTGTGCCACACGGACCTGGACTGGCTCTTTATCGATCTGGAGCACAGTGCCTGCGACGCCAAAGACGCCCAGCGTCTGCTACAGGCCTGCGGCGGCAGAAAGCCCTGCCTGGTCCGGGTTGCATCGGTCGATGAACCCGGCATACGCAAAGCTCTGGACAGTGGGGCTCAGGGCATTATTCTGCCCCAGGTCAACACGCGCCAGCAGGCCGAGGCGCTTTGCGCCTGGTCCAAATACCCGCCTTTGGGTCTTCGCAGCGTGGGGCTGGCGCGCGCGACCGGCTACGGCCAGCGCTTTCAGGGGTACGTCGCCAACGCCAACCAGGAGACGGCCGTGGTGGTGCAGATTGAACACATCACCGCGGTGCAAAACGTTGACGCCATTCTAGCGGTCCCGCTCATCGATGCTGTGTTTATCGGGCCTTACGACCTTTCGGCCAGCATGGGAATGCCGGGAGCGGTGTCGGATCCGGCCGTGATTGCCGCCATCGACCAGGTTCTTGCCCGCTGCCGGTCACGCGGCGTAGCGGCTGGCATCTTTTCGGGCACGCCCAGGGAAGCGCGCGGATGGATTGAAAAAGGGGCGAGCCTCATCGCGGTCGGCACGGATGGACTTTTCCTCAGCAGAGGGGTTGGCGCGGCGGTTGATGAACTCAAAGGGTCGCCGGGCAGGCCCACTGTGATCGCTTGAAGGCGCCTTCGCCCGGCCCTATCCCACCTGGGGCATCAGTGCCCAGCGAATCACCGGCTGGGTCGTTTGCGGATAATAATCCAGACAGACGATTCCGCCGTTCTGCATTTGAAAAATCGGCGGCGTGGTGCGGCCGGTGACCAGGCAGGCCACTAACCGTTCCAGAAACGGCAGATGGCCGACAATCATTGTCCCCTTTTCCATGTCGAGGAACGATGCGAACGCAGGCGCATCGTCCAGGGGGCCAATGCCCGCGATTTGGCGGATTCCCTGGGGCGGGTTCAGGGCTGCTGCCAGCAGATCGGCGGTTTGGGCGGTGCGTGTTTTGCCGCTGTGCAGGATGCACGAGACCCGCACCTGATACTGGGCGGCCACCTGCGCGATGCGCTGGACGTCGGCTACCCCTTCAGCGCAAAGGCCCTGGCGGGGGTCTTCCAACCTGGGCCGGCTCTTGCCGTGCTGAACCACATAAAGGGCCATGGTAGTGCCTCCTTGACGATGCGAGATGATCCAACAGAAAGAAAAGGCCAAGCATTTGGACGCTTTTGCTGCTGAAGGGGCCCCGCGGTTCAGTTCAGGGCAAAGCGAACCGGTACCTGGACCCACATGTCCATGGGCTGACCCAAGCGCCGGGCGGGCTCGAATCGCCACTGCCCGACGCTTTGCAGGGCGCTGCGGTCCAGCACGGCGTGTCCACTGCTGTGAGCCACCTTGACCTGGGCCGCCCGGCCCTGGCGATCCACCAGCACATCCAGCAGCACCGTGCCCTCGTAACTGCGCCGGCGGGCCATGGCGGGGTATTCGGGGGGCGGGTTGAGATGGTAAAGGGGCACCGAGGCTTGGACCTCGGCCTGATCTTTTTCCCGGTCCGTGGGTTCGGCAGTGGTCACCGCTTCAACGACCCGGTTGGTCTGTGCTTCCACGGCGGCCACGGCAGCGGTCTCGGATGGCGGCGGCGCCACCGGCTCCGGCTCGGCTAAGGGTCGATCGTCGATCGGGGCCGGTGGTTGCGGCGGCGGATCCTGAGGCGGCGTCGTGGCCGGTGGCTTTGGGGGTGCCAACGGAGTCGCCGGCGGCACTTCGGTCGATGGGGTTTGGTGAACCACCGGGGCGATCGGCGCGATGGGCCGGGGCGTATTCACCGCCAGCGGCGCAATGGGCTGCCGCTCCGCCGGCCGGGGCACCAGGTGGGCCAGGGAGAGGGTTACCGCGCGTCTTTCTGGAATGGTCGCATCCGGCCGGGTCCACTGTGGGTCGAACGTGAACAGCAGCGCGTGGATGGCCAGGGCGCACAGCATTGGAAAAACCCAATGCCTCATCGCGAATCCTCGGTTTCGGCTTGCAGGCTGATGCGATGCAGACCGGCCAGGCGCACCTTGTCCAGGACCCGGAAAAGGGCCTGATAAGGCAGGTCCCGATCGGCGAACAGCAATACACCCGTCTCCTTGTCTGTCCGGGTGGCCGCTTCCAGAAGCCCTTGCAGCCCCTCGAGAGCCACCGGCTCCTGATCGACGAAAACAGCGCCATCGGCTGAGATGGTGATGGTCAGCAGTGCCTGGGTATCCAGCTCGGCCGTGGCCGAGGTGGGCAGTGCCACCGGCAAACCCTTGTGAACGGCCATGGAGAGCATGGCGTAGATAAAGACCACCAGCAACAGAAACACCACGTCGATCAATGGCAGCATTTCGATGCGGGGGGAGCGGGTTTGGATGCTTTTAATCTTCATGTTTCAGAAAGGGGCGGCTAACGATGACATGCACCAGGCAATACAGGGCCAACGGCCGTGCGCGCCCCATTCTCCTTATGCTGAAGCTTTTCATACACGATTTCAAGGCTGGTGGCGTATTTTTCCATTTCTAGGGCGGCCCGTTCAACTTTGGCATTGAAAAAATTGTAAGGAAAAACCGAAAATATTGCGATGGCCAGTCCGGATGCCGTGGTGATGAGGGCTTCGGCCACGCCGGCCGTTACGGTCTCAGGGTGGGCGATACCGGCCGACCCCAGCATTTCAAAGGAGGTGATGATGCCGGTTACCGTGCCGAAGATGCCCAGCAGCGGGGCCACGGTGATCATGGTGTCCAATACGCCCATGTAGCGTCGCATGCGCTGCGCTTCGTCGGCCGCCGCTGCCTCCATGGCTTTGAGCATGGAAAACTCGCGGTGCAATATGCCGCTGACCAGGATGCGCACCACAAAATCCCGGCACCCCGCGGTCCTGAGGCGCACGGCTTCCCAATCCCCGTCGCGGCACAACTCCAGCACCGTGTTCACCAGCGGCCGATTGCGCTGCAAGCCGGTTTTGATCCAGAAAACCGACCGTTCGACAATCACGGTCATCACTATGAACGAACAGGCCAGCAACGGATACATCACCGGCCCGCCGCTGTGAAAAAAGACCATCATGGCAGTGCTCCCGCCGTTACCAGGCGCCGTTTTGCTGTTCCAAAAAAAATCCCGGATCGATGAACCGTGCGATCCGGGATGTCCCTGTTTTATCCGCTTGATCTGTCAGGCCAACGGTCGTCCGCGCCAGTTTGGCCAACGTTGTCCAGGCAGGTCTTCTGACTTCCCCGCCCCAGGTGCGACCTTCCCATCCATCCCTGGACAGTGGGACACAAGGCACATGCGGTTCCCGACGACCAAGGCATCGGGCAGGGTCACAGCGGCGGGCCCGTCCCCGAATTGCACGGGGTTTCCTTTTAAGCTTCCTAAGTAGTGTCCATCCAGAAACGAGGAATTTTGGTCGAGATCAAGGCACGCGAAAAATTTTACCACAGGCATATCGTTGATATTCCGAGGATAAAATTTTAAGCATAACGCAGACGTCGGGCGAAATAACCGTTTATGGGTGGACACTAAGTAGCGCCTGGACACGGTACCCTCTGCCTCTATGCCATTTGCGGATAGTTGTCAACAATCGTGAAGGGCTCAGCCTGATCGCACCCGTCGACCGTGGTTGGGTGTCCGCACTGCTCCCCCATCCTCCGGCCGCCTGCCTGCTTGGAGGTCGCGGAGGGTCACGTTCAGCGATCCGGAAAATAACGGCCCGGCACCAGGTGGACCCGGGGGTAATCGCCCAACGGGCTTTTGTCCACCAGCAAGGGGCAGCCGTAAACCTTTTCGAGGATGGCGTAGTCGAGCACGGTTTGCGGGTTGCCCATGCCGGCCATGCGCCCCTTGTCCAGCAGTAGGATTTGGTCGGCGTACATGGCGGCCAGGTTCAGGTCGTGGGAGACCATCACGATCGTGATACCCTGCTCGGTTTTGAGCCGTTCCATCAGGTCCATGACGCGCACCTGGTGGGTCAGGTCCAAGGCCGCGGTGGGTTCATCCAGCAGCATGATTTTGGGCTGCTGGCACAGGGCACGGGCGATGAAGACCCGCTGGCGCTCGCCGCCGCTGAGTTGATCGAGCCGGCGCTCGGCCAGGTGTGCGACGCTCGCCACGGTCATGGCCGCTTGACCCAGTTCCAGATCGTGAGTGCCTTCGAACCCCAGCAGACCCAAATGGGGCGCCCGCCCCATCATGACCACCTGACGGACGGTGAAGGCGAAGGAGAAGGGCACGCTTTGGGGCACGTAGGCGACGGCGCGGGCCAGGCTTCTGGCCGTATAGCGGCCGATGGGGCGCCCCATGACGTCGATGTGCCCGGTTTGCAGGGGCAGCAGGCCCACCAGTAATTTTAGCAGAGTGGTTTTACCCGATCCGTTGGGGCCGATGATAATGAAAAAACGGCCCGAGGGTACCTGTAATTTCAGATCGGCCAGTACCCTACGCCCGTCGAAGGCGTGACCGAGGTTTTGAACCTCAATGGCAGTGGGGGCGCCGTTTTGCATCTCAATCCGATGATCACCAATCAAGTTCCCGCAGGGCTTGCCCAGCGGTGCCATTTTGCAGGAATCGATCATGTGTTATGGGACTTGCGCAACAGGTAAACGAACAACGGTGCACCGATCATGGCAGAAATGACGCCCACGGGCATCTCGCCCTGGGGAGGCAAGGTGCGCGCGATCACATCGCACAGAACCATGAATGAGGCCCCGCCCAATATGCAGGCCGGCGCCAGTACGCGGTGGTCGGGCCCGAGCACCATGCGCAGCATGTGGGGGATCACCAGCCCCACGAACCCCACCAGACCGCAGTAGCTGACCGTGGCACTGACCATCAGTGAGGTGACAATGAGCAGCAAAGCGGTGGTAGCCTGGACATTCACACCCATGTTGCGGGCCATGTCACTGCCCAGGGCCAACAGGTTCATGCTGTGGGAGCGGGTGTAGATCAGCAGGAAACAGGGCAGTACGGTGGCGGCCAGGACCCCCACGCTGCCAATGGCGGCGGCGGACAGATCGCCCATCAACCAGAAAATGATATTTTGCAACCGGCTGTCCTGGGCCATGGAGACCAGGAACATGATCACAGCCGCGCAGAAGGCGTTGACCATGACGCCCGACAGCAGCAGGGTGTCGGAGCGCATAAACGAACGGCCGGCGGCCATCAGGAAAAGCACGCCCAAGGTGGCGAGGCTGCCCACGAAAGCCATTGCCCACACACCGGGAAATCGCGACAGACCCAGCAGGATCCCCACGATGGCGCCAATGGCCGACCCGCCGGAGACGCCCAAAATATAGGGCTCGGCCAAAGGGTTGCGCAGCAGGGCTTGAAACACCATGCCGCCCAGACTCAAGGTCGCCCCCAGCAGAGCGGCCAACAGCACGCGCGGCAGGCGCAAACGCCAAATGATGTCGTGAAGCAGATGGGCATCGCTGTGGCTGCTGAGGCTGTGGATGACGGCCAGGAAGCCGCCGCCGGCGGAACCGGCCGCCAGGCCGATGAAAATGGCGATGAGCAGCGCGGCCGTCAAAACCGCCGCCACCACCATCAACCGTCTGGCCAGGTGGGGCGCGGTCGCCGTCATGGCCGCACCTGAAACGGTTTGGGGTGCATACCGGTGGCCATCCCACCCACTGCTGATGTCCGGATCAATCGGTCCCCTTTCAACGCTTTGACCAAGCATGTTGTCCCGCAGCCGCTCCGGCCAGGGTGTCCCTCTTTTATCATCGACCCGCTACCGGCGCAATCCGGAAATGGTTAGGTTAAGCACCAGACTTAACAGGCAAGGAATACTGTGATATAGGATCGGCTGGTCACCAACACCCGGGTATGCTCGCAAAGCCAAGACCACCCAACCAGGCGGTGCCTGACCCAGAACTGACAGGCGGCACCCGATTCTCACGGAGCCGGCAGCCAATGACCACTTTTGACTGGAAGCGTGAACTTTACCGCGAAAACCATCAGGTTGTCCTTTCCGGTCAGCCGGTGGCCATTCATTGTCACCACTATAACATCAATTTACAAAAGACACTCGAGGACACCCTCGGTGAAGAGGGGAGCCGCTTGATCTATCAATCCACGGAAACGGCCGCCTATAATCTTTTGAAGCCGCTGTTGGCCCAGTACCGCGGGATAAAATCGGTTAAATCCAAGCTGGAGATGTTCGCCATCCTTTACCAGAACTGCGGCCTGGGCATCATCCATCCCAAGGCTATTGAGAACGGCACCGGGATCATCATCAGCACTTCCAGCCACCATGTCACCGGCTGGCTTGCCAAGCACGGTCTGCGGCATACCCCGGGTTGCCATTTTACCTGCGGCTGGCTCGCCGGTGCACTGGAAGCCATCTTCTCAAAGAGCATAGGGGCCATCTCGGTCAAAGAGACCAGTTGCAAAATGATGCGCGACAAGGAGTGCATCTTTCGGATTAAGGGTTATTAAATGGCCATCGACGGTGCCAGAATCATTCATGCGGTCATGGAGGGCAGCCGGATCCGGGAATCCAAGGGTATCATCCCGCTGTTCGGTGTCTACCTGTCGATCTTCTCGACGCAATACTACAACCGTCTCTGTTTCGACTTTGAACGGAAAATCGGTCCGTTGCTCGGAGACGAAGCCGCCACTTTGCTGATCAAGGCGGCCCAGGAGTGCGGATACGCCACCTTTCAGGGGATCCGCAACTCCTGGGAGTGGGATGAGATTGTTGAACCGATGATCGATCGCAAAGAGGATCAGATCATGGGCTTCGCGGTGGTCGCCGTGGCCTTCGGCTGGGGCGATCTGGAAGTTCAAAAACTGGTTCCCGGAGAGGAGCTCGTCATCCGGGTCAGTGACTCTTACGAAGCCAAGGGTTACGTCAACCAATACGGGACCGCCGATTCGGGAAAGTGTTTCATGCTTCGGGGGGTGACCGGCGCCTTTATGGATCTGATCTATGGCGACAGCTACCCGGAAGGATGCTTCACCTTCTCGGCGACTGAGCCCCGCTGTCGGGCCAAAGGAGACCCATACTGTGAGTTCATTGCTCGACAGTCACCGCATTGACGTCTCCAGCCGGCAGCTGCCGGCATTGGAAAACCAGTCGTGTTGGGAGTTCCTGCGATGCACCACGGAGCTTTGCCCGAGTCATGGAAAACGACTGGTTGATTGCTGGCTGACTCAAAAAACCTATTGCGCCGGTCTCGTCATTGACGATTATTACCTCAAACTCGCCAACTGTCTGGGCTGTTCATATTTCAAAGCCAGAAGCGAAGCCCACGGCCAAGGCTGGAGCCGTTTTGTGGCCGAACAGCTCAAAAACCACCATAAACGGACCCTGGGAAGAATCTACGAAAAAGAAGAGAGCTATATCGAAATTTTAGATCGCCTGCCCGACGGCCTGTTTACCACCGATCACGAATGGCGGATCACCTATTTCAATCCTGCTGCAGAGAAAATCACCGGCTTCTCAGCCCAGGATGCTGTCGGGATGTACTGCAAAGATGTTTTTAAAAACAAGATCTGCGAATATGACTGCGCCTTGAAACGGGCCGTGGCGGCGGGGGCGGATATTCACAATCGGGAGTACGAAATTGTCAACATTGAAGGTCAGAGAGTGCCGATCATCTGCTCCACTTCGGCCTTTCGGGATAAAACGGGACGCATCACCGGAGGGCTGGAAGTTTTTAAGGACATCACCGAGATCAAGCGGCTTCAGGAAGCGGTCAGCAGCCGCGAGAGAAGATATTACCGTATTTTCGAAGGCAGCCACGACATGATCTATACCACTAACCTGAGCGGCAAAATGCTGAATATCAATCAGGCCGGTGTGGAACTGATGGGGTTTAAGAGCAAGCAAGAAATGCTGGATCAGCTCAGTGCCGGAGATCTATATCGATACCCGCAGGACCGCGATACATTTAAAGCCCTCATGATCAAAGCGGGTTTTGTCAAGGATTTCGAGGCCGACTTCAAAACCCGGGACGGCTCGGTGCTGCACGTGCTGATCTCGAGCCGGATGTATGAAAATGCCCAAACCGGAGAGGCCGAGTTCGAAGGCATCATCAAAGACATCACCCGGCGCAAACAGCATGAGGAGGTCATCAATCAGCGCAGCCGTGAACTGTCGATTATCAACAGCATCGCTGTGGCCTTGAATCATACGATGGGTTTGAAAAGCACCCTCGAGGTTACCCTTGAAAAGGTCATTCAGGTGCTGCGTCTCGAACGCGGGGGGCTTTTCCTCATCGACCATGATGTCAAACGGATCAAACTCCAGGCCCGATTCAACATCACCGAGTCCATTGGTGATAAGGCCGATGAAGTGGTATTCCGCGATGCGCTGCTGATGAAGCACCTGGTCGAGGATAAAACCGGTTTGCCGCCGGAAGCCGCCTTCCCTCCCTTTCGGATCCGTTATCGTGCCTCCGGCTCACAGACGAACCTGTGGTTGACTTGCTTCCTGATCACCTTCAAGGGAAAAGCGATCGGTTTTTTTGGGTTGAGCATCCCTGAACAGCGGATATTGAGTCCGCATGAAATTCACCTGATGGGGTCACTTGGCAACTTTATCGGCGGCGCCATCGAAAACACTCGGATGATGGGCACGATCCGGCGGCACCGGCAGGAACTGAGACGGTTGACCGAAAAGTTGTTCAAGAGCCAGGAAGAGGAACGGCGTCGGATCGCCCGTGAACTGCACGATGAGGCCGGGCAGTCGCTGACAGCGGTCAAATTGGGGCTGGATCGACTGGAGGAAAAACACGGCGCCGGGAATTTCCTCAAAGATGAAATCGCTGAGATCCGTCGCATGATTCAGCGCACCGCCTCCGAGATCAGACGGATGTCCTACCGGCTGCACCCCACCTTGCTCAGCGATCTTGGTCTAGAGCCCGCCCTGAGGCTCTATTTGAAGGAAATTCGAAACCACTCCCGTTTGGACATCGGTTTCCAGATCATCGGGTTCGATCGACGCATCGGCATGGACATGGAAACGGTTCTGTACCGATTCAGCCAGGAAGCGCTGACCAACACGATCAAACACTCCGGAGCCGAGTGCTTCAACCTCTCCATCATCAAGAGCTATCCGAGAATCATCTTTTTGGCCGAAGATGACGGTATGGGTTTCGATACGGCGATTGTCGGCAAAGACCATCGCAGTTTAGGGCTTCTCGGCATGCGGGAGCGGGCCTCGCTGCTCAATGGCACCTTTTTGCTGCGCAGCGCGCCGGGAGACGGAACGCGCATTCGAATCGAAATACCTTTGGACGAGGAGTCGCGCCATGAGTGAACCGGTCCGGATTCTGCTTGCCGACGATCACACCATCGTGCGGCAAGGCTTGGCCCGTCTGCTGGAGGAGCAGCCGGACCTCAAGGTCGTCGGCGAGGCGACCAACGGTCAGATGGCGGTCGACCAAGCCCTGGCCCTCAGGCCGGACATCGTCATCATGGATATTGCCATGCCGCGGATGAACGGCATTGAGGCCACCAAACGGATTCGAAAGCAGCTTCCCAAAACCAAGATTCTGATCCTTTCGATGTACTCCCACGAACACTACATTCACGAGCTACTGGAAACCGGTGTTTCCGGTTATCTGCTCAAGGATTCCAGCGGGCGTGACATTATCACGGCCATTCGCTCAGCCATGAAAAATGAAACCTTTTTGAGCCCGATGATATCGAAGTTCCTTCTGGAAACCTACCGGTCCCCCAACCGTAAACTATCGTCCATCGGCGAACGGTATAGTCTGCTCTCCAATCGCGAGCGGGAGGTTTTTCAGTTGATCGGTGAAGGGCGTTCCACCCGGGAGATCGCCGACCTGCTGTGTGTCAGCATCAGCACCATCAAATCCCATCGGGCCAACATCATGGAGAAACTTAACATCGATTCACCGGTGAAATTGATCCATTTTGCCATCCAGCTGGGGCTGGTTGATCCGGCCATGTAGATTCAACCTTGACAGTCTCGTAAAAAGTCAATTTTGAGCGCCATTGAGGGTTTCGGGGGAAGAAGCGATTTTGGGAAAGGCGTTAAAAATTGCAAGCTGTTTGAGGAGCTTGCGACGAGTTCTTGCAATTTAGCCGCCACCAAAATCGCGCCCGAAACTCTCACGAAGCGAAAAATTCGACTTTTTACGACCTTATCAACCTTGGTTGAAAGTTTTCACGGCAAACCAACCCACCGCGATATGACGGCGTGTTGCCGTTTGAGGTGCTGTAGCCCGCCCCGGAGGGATGGCCCCTCGCGCCAGCTCCAAAATCATCTCGATTCAACCCAAAAATCAACTTTTGGACGATTTTCACGCGGCCATTATTTCATTAGTAAGGTCATACTGATGCAAATAACTATAGGCGGGTTTGGTCGTTTTCTCATAATTCGTTCTGTTCACTACTATCAAGGAGGGGGCTATGATGTTTCAGATCAGCACCGAGCAAAAGGTGTGCGAGGTCGGCGGGGTGAAATTCGGCGGTCAACCGGGCCAGTATCCCTGTGTGTGTGTCAGCTCCATTTTTCAGAAGGGCGACAAGGTGTTCAAAGGCAAACGCAAAGAGGGGTTCGATGAAAACAAGGCCGAGGAACTGCTCAAGACCCAGGAGCGCTTGAGCGAGGAGACGGGAGTCCCCGGCATGGCGGACATCGTCGCCAACACGGGCGAGGAGTTCAAGCTGTTTATCGATTTCGTCAGCTCGACCAGCAGCATGCCCTTTTGTATCGACGCCTGGGTCATGAAGCCCAAGCTGCAAGGGGCGGCTTACTGCGCGGAAAAAGGCCTGTTGGATCGGATGTTCTACAACAGCCTGACGGTTTGGGAAAAGGACCTGGAAACCGAGATTCGGGAGATCGCCCAGATCGGCGTCAAGCATGTTCTACTGGTGGCCTTTGACCAGGAAAATCAGATGCCCAGTGGGCGCATTTCCGGCACCCAGCGGCTGTTGGATGCCATCGACAAGGTCGGCGCCAAATTCGAAAGCATATTTGTCGACACCTCGGTAATGAACGGTCCGGCTACGGCGTTTTGCGGCATCGCCAACCGAATGATCAAGGAAAAATGGGGCTTTCCCACGGCCAGCGCACCGAGCAACGGGTCCTACATGGACCTGAAGCGGTTTAAGGATATGTGGGGTTTCAAAGGCTGGTCCGCCACTGATGCGGCCTTGGAATCACTGTCGGCCTTCTTCTTTCATGACATGATTTTTTCCGGCCCCATGGCGGGCGCAACCCGCATTTTGCCTGCCGTCGCCGAGGCGGAAGCCTTTTTGGCAACGGCCGCATTCGCCGAAACCAAACAGCTGCCCAAGGCACTGAACCACCCCCTCTACAAACTGTTCCCTGATTTTGTGGAACAGCTAAAATCCCTGGTCTGATCGATGATCGGCCACCGATTTTTAAAAAAACCCTGAGACTCGAGAAAGGATGCGATTAATGGCAGCAATGACCCCCAAAGAACGTGTGATGAAGCTGTTTAAAAAAGAACCCGTCGATATGATGCCCTTTTTCAGTGGCATGGGCATGGTTCTGATGCCTGCCATCAAGGAGTTGGGCTACCAGTTTCCCAAGATCCACACCAATGCCGAAATGATGGCTCAGTCGGCCGTTTTATCCAGCCGGATGTTCGGTTTCGATTCGGTTGTGGTGCCCTATGACATGACCTGCGAATCGGAAGCCATCGGCAATACCATCAGCCTTTATGAAGACTCGATGGACATCCTCTATCCGACCATCCCCGAAAAAATGTGGAGAAGCATGGACGATGTCCAGATTCCCGCCAACATCATGGAGCTGGGCCGCATGCCCATGGTGGTGGAGGCGCTTAAACTGTGCAAAAAGGAGGCCCCGGAACTGGCCCTTGGCGCCTGGCTATTGGGACCGTTCACCATGTCCGGCCAGTTGCTCGAACTGGACATTCTACTCAAGGGGGTTTTCAAGCAAAAAGCCAAGGTCGAAGCGACCCTGGACAAGATTACCGACATGATCATCACGGTCGGCCAGGCTTACCAGGCGGCGGGCGCCGATTTCATCACCCTGCGGGAAATGGGGACCGGAACGGACCTGCTCAGCCCCCGTACGTGGAAAGAGATGATTCAACCGCGCATGCGCCGCATTCTGGCGGCCTGGAAATCACCCAAGGTGCTGCACATTTGTGGGGCCACCAACCTGATCATTGAAATGATGAACGACTGCGGGGCCGATGCGGTCAGCGTGGACATCAAAAACTGTCTGGCCGAATCCCGCCAGAAGCTGGGCAACGATGCCTTGCTGCTGGGCAACTTCGACGTATATGCCTTGCCCTGTAAAGCCGAGACCACCGTCGAACAAGCCGTTGCCGGGATCAAGCAGAACATCGACGGTGGTGTGGACGCGGTCTGGCCGGGTTGCGACCTGTGGCCGGACATCAAAGAGGAAAACATGCGAGCCATTGTGAAAACGGCCCGGGAGTACGGCAGCAAGCCCAGCCCGGCGGTGGGCCGCATTTAACCGGTTTCATCAAGGAACAATCATAAACCATTTCAATGAAGGAGAGGTAGCGATCATGGCGACCAAAGAAGAGCTGTTTGAAAAATTGAGCAGTGGTGTGGTTGAATACGATGAAGAGCGGGTCAAGGAAGCTGCGCAGCAGTCATTGGATGACGGCTATGTTCCGCTGGAAATGATCATGGACGGCCTGGCGGCCGGGATGGAGATCGTCGGTGATCTGTATGACCGCAACGAGTACTTTGTGCCCGAGGTGCTCATGTGCGCCGATGCCCTCTATGCGGGTCTGGCCATTTTGCGCCCCCATGTGCCCAAAGCAGAAGGCGGGCTCAACGCCCAGGTGGTCATCGGCAGTATCCAGGGGGATGTACACGATATCGGCAAGAACCTGGTGAAAATGATGTTCGATGTGGCCGGCTGGGAAGTGCACGATCTGGGTCGCGATGTGCCTCTGGAAAAATTCGTCGAAGAACAGATGCGCACTGACTCCGAAGTGGTGGCCATGTCGGCCATGATGACCACCACCATGCTGGGCATGAAAAAGGTCATCAAAATGATCAAGGAGAAAAACCCCAACGTGGCCATCATGCTCGGCGGGGCCCCGGTCACCAAGGACGTGGCCAACCTGTTCGGTGCCGACGGGTATGCCGAGTCCGCCGGCAACGCCGTATCTGAGGGGATCAAAATGATCGGTCGGTTGCGCGAGATGCAGAATAAAGGTTGATCAAGGCGTACCCGTTGTGAACCGTTCGGGCTGTAACCTCACAGCCCGGGCGGTTCCTTGGGATCGAATCGGCGGTGGGTGGGTCCCCTGGATGGGTTGGGTGACGCCAAGCCCACGGAAATCCCCACGAATCATATTTCGGATAAGGAGCGGTGCGAATGGATTCTGATAAGGCCATGGTGATTTTTCAGCCTTCCGGGCGCAGGGGCGAAGTGCCCAAAGGCATTACCCTGATCGAGGCTTCGCGATTGTTAGGTGTAGACATCGAGGCCCTGTGTGGGGAGAAGAAAGTATGCGGCAAGTGTGTCGTAAGAATCGAGGATGGACATTTTGAGAAGTTCGGCGTCACTTCGAGCCAGCAAAACGTGAGCACCTGGCAGGAAGAGGAGGAAAAATACATCAATGCCCAACGGCGCGAAAAAGGATTTCGCCTTGGCTGTGTGGCCACCGTCAGGGGGGATCTGCTGGTGTTCGTGCCGGAGGAGTCGCGCGCCGGCAAGCAGGTGGTTTCCAAAGCCGCCCGTGACATCCCCATCGATCACAACCCGGCGGTGCGCCTCTACTATGTGGAAGTGGATCCACCGTCTTTCGAAGAACCCACAGGTGATTTTGAACGCATCTGCCGGGCCTTGGAACGCGAATACGGCCTAAGTGATCTGACCATTGATATTGTTGCGCTGCGCACGCTGCCCAACGCGCTGCGAGACGGCAACTGGAAAGTGACGGTCAGTGTCTGGAACGAAAAGGAAGTGATCCGCATAAGGCCGGGCAAGGTCGAACACGCTTATGGCATGGCCATCGACGTCGGCACGACCACGGTTGCGGCCTACTTTTGCGATCTGACCACCATGGAGGTGGTCGATACAGTGTCCATGATGAATCCCCAGTGCAAATATGGTGAGGACGTCATGGCCCGCATTACCTTTCACATGACCAGCCCGGACGGGCTCAAACGAATGAGCGATGATATTATCGAGGGGTTGAATGATCTCATCGATCAGGCCGTCGCCAACACCTACCCGCCCAAGAAGAAAAAGAAGAAGAAAAAAGGGGAGGAGGGTCCGGACGAATTCGTGGAAGTTCCCGAAGAGGGCAAGACCTATCTGCGCCTGACCCGTGAGGACATCGAGGACATCACCATCGGCTTCAACACGGCCATGCACCATATTCTGCTGGGGCTAAATCCCGAGTTTGTGGGTATGGCGCCCTTTCCGCCCGTCATTCACCACAGCATGGACATCAAAGCCCGCGATCTGTGCGTGAACATCAACCCCTCCTCTTATCTCTTCGTTCTTCCCAATGAAGCCGGCTTTGTGGGGGCCGACAACGTGGGCGTGTTGATTGCCGAAGAGCCCTATAAACACGAAGAAAATCAGTTGATCATCGATATTGGCACCAACGGGGAGTTGGTTCTGGGCAACCGGCATAAGCTGATCTCATCGTCCTGCGCCACGGGTCCGGCCCTCGAAGGTGCGCAGCTCTCCTTCGGCATGCGGGCCGCGCCCGGCGCCATCGAGCGTATCGAGATCGACCCCGAAACCAGGGAGGTCAACTACAAGGTGATCGGGCGCGACGCCTGGCGCAAATACTCAGAACCCAAGGAGATGAAGGCCAAGGGTATCTGCGGCTCGGGTATTCTGGATGTGCTGGCTGAACTTTACCGCAGCGGTGTGATTGCCAAAAGTGGTGTCTTCAACAAAAAAGGGCTTCAAGACTGTCCGCGCTTCAGAATCAACCCCGATAACCGTCAACCGGAGTTCGTTCTGGCCTGGGCCGAGGAGTCGAGCATCGACAAGGATATTGTCATCAGCCAAAAGGATGTGCGCCAGATTCAGCTGGCCAAAGGGGCGCTATATGCCGGTTGCAAGCTGATGGTCAAACGCATGGGTCTTGAAAAAGTCGACAAGGTCAAGATCGCCGGTGCTTTCGGCACTCACGTCGATCGTACCAAGGCCCTGATCATGGGACTTTTCCCCGATTGTGAAATCGAAATGATCCAGAGTGTGGGCAATGCCGCCGGTGATGGCTGCCGCGCGGCCTTGCTGAATGTGAAAAAGCGTGTCGAGGCCAACTGGTGTGCGCGCAATGTGGAATATATCGAGCTGACGGTGGAACCGACCTTCCAGCAGGATTTCATGGAAGCGATGCAGCTGCCGCATATGACCGATTCGTTTCCACACTTGCGCGGCATTGTTCCGGATGAGATTCTTGATCAGTAAGCAGGTCTGAGGGTCCCGGCGGGTGTTCAAGCGCCGGGACCCTTTGCACGGGTCGTTGATGCCATGAGCGGAAACCGTCATCAGTGGCTGGTGCTCCGAGACAACCGAACGAACCGATGGATGAGATCGAATCGCGATACAAGGTGAAATCAGACCACCAGCCCAATGATGGTACCATCGCCGGCAAACCAGCGGCTGCCGAGAATGGTCCTGCCGTTGTTGTAGCCGCCGAGCCCGGTATTTGCGGTTTCTCTTGCACCGTCACGGCGCAGCGGTCCGAAAAGCGCATGGTCAGCGTGGTGATCAGCGGTTCCGACTGCAAGCAGGTCCAGAGACTGGCGGCGCTTTTAACCCGGATGTCCCTCAAAGAGATCTTTATGCCCGTGACCCGAAACCCTGCTTATGTCGCCGCGGAAAAAGCCGGCTGCCACGCCTCCTGTGTCATTCCTGCAGCCGTGCTGAAGGCTGTGGAGGTGGCCCTGGGCATGGCGCTGCCAAAGGCGGCCGATATCCACTTCACGTCTAAAGACAGCCGGGAAGGAACAGCGCGAAACGGATCAGAGCTATGAAAACACCACGCGTGGTGCCCTTTAAAACCAATGAGGCGATCGACAGCCGGTTGCTGCAAAGCATGCTTGAGCAAGGCCAGAAATACGGCCTCACCGCCGTCTTTCCCTTCAGTACCGACCAGATCATTCTGGCCGAATGGGTTCATTTGAAATGTCGCTACGGCTGCAGCAAGTACAACACCAATTGGTGCTGTCCGCCGGCCACACCCAAACCGGAAAAAGTCCGCAAAATCATCGATGAATACAGCAACGCGCTGCTACTGGTCGGCACCAAAAGTTGCGCTGATTTCTACCGCAACAACGAACGCAAGCGTTGTGCCCAGGTGCGCTGCTGGAAAGGCACGATCGGACTGGAACGCAAGCTGTTCCTTGAGGGCTACTACAAGGCCTTTAGTTTGGTCGGGGAGTGCTGCGCGTTATGCAAGGAGTGCGCATATCCCAATGATTGCCGTTTCCCGCAGGAAAAGCGCCCTTCGGTCGAATCCTTTTCCATTGATGTCATTGGTACCTTAAAAAATTTGGGCGCCCCGTCTCAAGTCGCCACCGATACGGGAGCGACGTTCAACTATTATGGAATCATCTTGTTGGAATGACGATCTTGGATGGAAGACAATTGGGATCCCTGGTCTTTTTTTCATGAACAATGGCAAGCAAAGCTATTGTCGCGCCATTGAATGATCGTTATCGCACAAAAAACCGTTGATGGGATCGAAAGGGGGTGAAGACCGGCAGGATCGTGTTTTGGCAGGTATTTGGCGTGAACTGACAACCATTAACAAGGAGACTCCTCATGGCCAAGCAAATGTTAATAGATGCCTATCGGGGTAAAAGAACGGCCAAAGCCCCATGGGTACCCTACGCCGGGGTTCATTGTGCGTTTTTGATCAATGAACCGGCGGATAAAATGCTCAAGGATCCCGCGCTTCTGGCAAAGGGGGTGGTTAACGCGGCGAAACGCTACAAAGCGGACGGTGTACCGTTGCTCTTCGATTTGTCGGTCGAAGCCAATTCGGTTGGTTGTGATCTCAAATGGTGGGGCGACAATGTTCCCTCGGTTACCAACCACCCCTGCTCGAGCCAAACACCGGCCCAGGCGGGTCTTAAGATGCCCACCAAAGAGTCCGGACGCTGGCCGGTGATCTTTGAGGCGGCAAAAATCGCCAAACCGCAGCTGGATGAACTCGATTGCGTCATGATGGGGCTTTTCTGCGGGCCCCTGACGTTGGCCTCCCATCTGGCCGGTGTGCGCATCTTCACCGATGTCTACAAGCACAAAGATTTCGCACACGAAGTGCTGAAGTACGCGGGCGAGGTCGGGGCCGTTGCGGCCAAGTTCTACGCCGACATGGGCTGCGACATCGTTGCGATCGTCGATCCGGTCGCTTCCCAGATCAAATCCGCGACCTTCAAAGAGTTCGTCGCCCCGAATTGCCAGGCCGCTATCAAGGTGATTCACGACGCTGGAAAAACCTCGTCTTTTTTCATCTGCGGGGACGCTACCAAGGTGATGGAAGATGTCTGCAAAATCGGAACCCACGGCTTTGCCATCGACGAGCAGCTCAACCTGGTATTCATCCGCGACCTGGCCCGCAAATATGGCGTTGGGTTTGGCGGCAACTTGAAACTGACGCTGGCCTTGAGTCTGGGCCTGCTCTCTTCGCGGGAGGATGCCATTGTGAGCCTAGCGGCAGGCGGGCAACACGGGTACACCTTCGCACCTGGCTGAGACATGCCCTACGATGTTCCGGTGGAACATATGGATCAAGCGATCGAAGCCAGGGATTGGTATGAGCAGTATTACGCCAAGTATCCGGAGTCCTGGTAAACCATTATCGAAAGGAGGGTTCGGATCATGGCAGAACGAAAAATAAACATAGACGTCCTGACCCTGGACAGCGTGCAGTGCGCGGCGTGCGGCTACATGATGGAGTCGATCGCGGCACTGCCCAAAGATGTACAGGAGATGATTCAATACAAGGAGTGGTCGATCAAAAACAAGGACAGCGTGGGTAAATTTATCGAACTCAAAGGCCGGGTTCTGCCGACCATCTGCATCGAAGGCGATCTGGTGTTTGAGAGCATTATCCCACAATATGAGGAACTGATCGACGAAATGGCCAAGCGGGCGCCCAGCGAAGCCATGAAAGCGCGCATTCTCTCGCTGCGGGAGGTCGGGTTCGATTTCGACAAGATTCAGGAGAACCTGGAGAAAGCCGGTGCGGGTCTGTCGACCCGGGTCGACTCGGAACGCAAATAACAACCACTTGGGTTTCCGGGCCTTTCGAGGCCCGGAAATCTCACCGATTGGGTTTCAAGGAGAGGCGCTGATCCTTGGAAATTCATGATGCAGTTGAAAAGCTGAAGTTCCTGATCATCGAGAGCAATCTGCCCATAACCGAAATGGCCATTTTCGGGGTAGCATGCCCCTACTGCGGCAAATCGGATCGCATTCGCCGACTGGAACCGCCTGAAGATTTAGCCGACGCCATTGATCCCACGCAGCTGAACCAATACACTGAACTCTGGCACCGCCTCAACCCATCCGGAGCGCGCCTTGGGGTCTGTAAATTCTGCTGCAATCCATTGGCGCTCGCTACGCGGCACGGCCGGGCTAGGGAGTTGGATCGGTTGTGACCGCCATTCTCCAAGGGCTCCTGTTGCCGCAGGCACCGCGCCCGCGTTGAAAAAACATCCGCTAGGGTGGAGGAGAAGCATTGATGTCTGACATAACCCAAGTGTACCTGATAACCGGTTTTCTCGGTGCCGGCAAGACCACATTTCTCAATCGGATTATTGACCGATTTCCAAGGACCAAACGCTTGACGCTGCTGGTCAATGAATTCGGAGAAGTCGGCGTCGATGGCACACTGGTTGAAGGTGACGATATCGATGTTATGGAAATCAGCAAAGGCTCGATTTTCTGCGTCTGTGTCAAGACCGATTTTATCAAGGGCCTCTACAACCTCACCACCACCATTAAACCGGATGTATTGTTGATCGAATCGACCGGTGTCGCCAACCCCTCGGACTTGAAAAGGGACCTGAAACTGCCGATCTTTAACAACCGTTTCCACTTCATGGAACAGTTTTGCATCATCGATGCGCCCCATTTTTTCGGCGCCTATGAGGTGTATGCCTCACTGGAAAAACAGATCGCCTCCTCCAGCGTTTTTGTTAGCTTGTGGCGCGCACGATTGACGACCTGGTGCGCTTGGGCACGTGCACGCCGCAGGTGGGCGAGTTTCTCAAAATCGCCGTGCAGGGCAAGCTCAAT
>JAWOIA010000020.1:0-35951 GCA_046484885.1 Desulfosarcina sp.
TCCACCAGGTTGTGGGCTTCGTCCACCAGAAAAGCACAGGCACTGCCCGGCTCATCGAAAAACCGCTTCAGATAGACCCGGGGATCGAAGGCATAGTTGTAGTCACAAACGATGCAATCGGCCCACCGCGCCAGGTCCAGCGAAAGGGCAAAGGGGCAGACGCGCTGGGAACGGGCCACGGCTTCGACGGCGTCACGGTCCAGGTGGTCGCGGACGAAAGCGGCCTCAACGGCTGCCGGCAGCCGGTCATAGTACCCCCGGGCATAGGCGCACAGCTCCGGGTTGCAGGCGGCCTCCGGGCAAAAGCAGATTCGGTCCCTGGCGGTCAGGGAGACCCGCTTGAGCCGCAACCCCTTTTCCTCAAGCATTTCCAGCGCCTGCAGCGCGGACGCCTGGCCGGTGTTGCGGGCGGTCAGAAAAAAAATCCGCTCAATGCGACCCTCGGCGAGCGTCTTGACTGCGGGAAACAATACCGCCATGGTCTTGCCGATACCGGTGGGCGCCTGCACCAGCGCCTGGCCGCCATCCCGAAGAGCCCGGTAAACAGCCACCGCCAGAGCACGCTGACCGGGCCGATAGCTGGAAAAAGGAAAGTCGAGGGCCAAAATGGCCCTGTCGCGCAGCCGACGCCACCGATCCAGGGTCGTGGCCCACTGCAGGTAGCGCTCGACCACCGCCTGAAAAAAAGATGCCAGCGTGTCCCGCGGACCCGCTTCGACCAGTTCCAGGGTCTCCCCGGTGTCGAGGTGGCAGTAGGTCAGCCGCAAGGTGACCGCATCGAGATGGTGGGCGCTGGCAAAGAGGTGGGCGTAAATCCGCAGCTGGCCCCAATGGCAGGGGTCGGGCCATTTTTCAATCAGGGCCAGGTCCCTGGTGGTAGACTTGATCTCTTCGACGATGATCGTTTGTCCGGTCTCGAGCACCCCGTCGATGCGACCGCCGACCGCCAGAATCAGATCCGGCGTTTCGACTTCGATCGAGACCGGCACTTCGGAGCGATATCCCGCCGGCCGTCGCCCCTGAATGAGCTGGTGGATCCGAATGCCCGCCAGGGGTCGTCCGGGTCCGGCAAAGCGCAGGTCAAGGTCACCGGCACGCAGCACAAACGCAACCAGGGTGCTAACGGCTATCGAATGGCGTTGCTTCACCGATGGGGTCCTTTTGCTGCAGATCTGCTTGCCAATGGCAAAAACGGGCACTACTGTAGAGGCCGAAACGAATCAGTGTCAAGCCGGAGCGCCATGTGGGCGATGCCGGCGACCGGTTGCCCTGTAGCATGGTTAACGACAATCAAAAAGGGGAAAGCAGATGCGCTGCGTGGTTTTGGGAAAAACCGAGATTCAGCTCTCGGCCGTCATTATGGGAACCTGGCAAACCGGCAAATCCATGTGGGCCGGCATTGATGACGCCCAGAGCGAGAAAGCAATCCGGGCGGCCATGGACGCCGGTATCACCACCTTCGACACGGCCGAGGTCTATGGAAACGGGCACTCTGAAAAAGTGTTGGGCAGAGCCATCGGCAGCCGTCGGGACCAGGTCGTCATCCTTTCCAAGGTCTTCTCCAACCATCTCCAATACGATGCCGTGATCAGCGCCTGCGATCGCTCCCTTAAAAACCTGAAGACGGATTACCTGGACCTTTACCAGATTCATTGGCCCCCGGGTTCCTTCGGCGCCAAAGCGGTGCCCCTGCAGGAGACGATAGATGCGTTGATGGCCCTCAAAGAACAAGAAAAGATACGCGCCATCGGGGTGTCCAACTTCTCGCTGGAACAGCTCAAAACCGTGTCCGAGCTCGGTCCCGTCGAAAGCCTCCAGCCGCCCTACTCCCTTTTCTGGCGTCATGTGGAGGCCGGCACCCTGGCCTGGTGCCAGGAGAACCGGACGACCCTCCTGGCCTACTCGCCCTTGGCCCAAGGCCTTCTCAGCGGCAAATTCGGCCCGGGCCATCGCTTCGAAAAAGGGGACCACCGCAGCAGCAACCGCCTGTTTCAGCCCGACCGCTACCCACACGTGCAGCAGGCCCTGGACGCCCTGCGCCCCCTGGCCGACCAGAAAGGCGTCAGCCTGGCCCAGCTGGCCCTGGCCTGGGTAATCGCCAAACCGGGGGTCTGCGCCATTGCCGGCGCCCGCTCGGCCGCACAATCCATCGACAACGCCCGGGCGGTGGAAGTGACCTTGAGCGAGGCCGAGCTCGCGGAGCTGGACCGCATCAGCCGCCCACTGACAGACCGCAGCGACGACAACCCGGTACAGTGGAAATGGTAGCAGCCAGCCAAGGATGACGGCCTCGTGAAAAGTCAGTCAAGGACAGCCATGCAAAATGAAAACACACCCCGCATCAACTCCCGGCTCTGCCCCAGTTGCCGCAAACTGATCAGCATCGACGAGGCCAAGTGCCCCCACTGCGGCCTGGCCAAGCCCGGTTCGCGCTGGAAGCACAGCGTGCTGACCCGTGGTTTCAGCAGCGGCGAACGGCTGCTGCATACCCTCATCCTGGTCAACGTGGTCATGTACCTCTGCTCGCTGCTCATGAGCGGCCGCGGACTGCACCTGTCGGCGAACCCGATGACCTTCCTGTCGCCCAGCAACCAGGGACTGATCCTGCTGGGCGCCACCGGCACCATCCCCATCGATCACCTCAATCGCTGGTGGACCCTGGTGTCGGCCTCCTACCTGCACGGGGGCATCCTGCACATCGGGTTCAACATGCTGGCCCTGCGCCAGATCGGGCCGCTGGTCATCGACGAATATGGCGCCCATCGCATGACGGTGATCTACACCCTGAGCGGCGTGGGGGGGTTTCTGATCTCCTACCTGGCCCGCGTCAGCTTGACCATCGGTGCCTCGGCCGCCCTATGCGGTCTGATCGGGGCAACCCTGTACTACGGCAAACGCCGCGGCGGGGTCTACGGCCAGGCCCTCTTCCGCCAGGTGGGCGGCTGGGCCATCGGCATCGCCCTGTTTGGGCTGGTGGTGCCGGGGATCAATAACTGGGCCCACGGCGGCGGGATGGCTGCCGGCATCCTGTTGGGCCTGTTGATGGGCTTTAACGAACAACGGCGGGAAACCTGGCTTCACCGCCTCCTCAGCGGGATGTGCCTATGGGGTACCGGCCTGATTCTATTGTGGGCCGTCGCCGTCGCGGTGCTGGTCCGGATTTGATAAGGGTTGATTTTGGGGTCGATCCGTATTAGATCTCCCGGTCAACGGTCGGATGTATCGCTTCAGCAAGTCTGACACCCAGGAGGCACCATGCCGAAAGCACCGCTGAAATACCAGCTGATCAACCCGGTCAAGATCCGAACGGAAGATCCGGAACTCGATTTCAGAGTGGCCCAATCCCTGGCGGACGAAAAGGTGCGGTCCCTCTGCCCGGACCCAATGCTGATTTCCTGGTATAACGCCATCACCGGTGAGTGCCACCCCAAGGCCGAATGCGGCTCGGGCGGCAAGCCCGGGTGGCTCAACTATGCCGAATCCTGCAAATGTGACATGACCGTCGACATCAATGACGAGCAGTTCATCTTCGTATACCTGACGCAGCCCTGATCCGATCGGCACAAAAGGAGCACCATGGACGACGATGCATTCCAGGACCGCTACCCCGAAGAACTGAGCCACTGCTACGGGTGCGGGCGGCTCAATCCGGACGGCCTGCAATTGAAAAGCTATTGGGATGGCGATGAGACCGTAGCCCGATTCCGGCCGCGCCCCAATCACACCGCCGTACCCGGCTACGTCTACGGCGGACTGCTGGCATCATTGATCGACTGCCACGGCACCGGTTCGGCCTCGGCCGCCGCCGCACGGGCCCATCGCGGTCAGGCCCCGCCGCGCTTCGTCACCGCATCGTTGCATGTGGACTACCTGCGCCCGACCCCTATCGATGCCGAACTCGAAATCCGCGGGGTGATCAAGGAACTGAAAGAAAAGAAGGTCGTCGTGTCGGCGACGGTTTCAGCCGATGGCGTGGTGTGCGCCCGCGGTGAAGTGGTGGCCGTGCGGATGCCGGAAAGCATGCTGCCGCGTTAAAAGGAATTTCAGCCTAGCTTGCACCCGCAGGCGACGGCCATGGCGACCGGTTACGGCAGGGGCCGGCCGGGGCGGGCCGCTTCATAGCCCGTATCGGCAGGCAGATTGCGTCCGAGGGCGGCTTGACTGGCCAGGCGGTCGCAGCGTTCGTTGCCGGGGTTGCCCGCATGTCCCCGGACCCAGACAAAACGCACCGCGTGGCGGTCGCAAAGCGCCAGCAGCCGCTGCCACAGATCGACGTTCAGGGCCTTGGCACCATCGCTTTTGCGCCACTGGTTACGCTGCCAACCCCTGGCCCACCCCCGCGTGATCCCATCCACCACATAGCGAGAGTCGCTGTACAGATCAACGGCCGAAGGGACTTCGAGCTGTTCGAGCCCGACGATGCAGGCCAGCAGTTCCATGCGGTTGTTGGTGGTTCTGCGAAAGCCGCCGCTCCATTCAGCCGTTGGCCCCAACGATGGAATCAGCACGCCATAACCGCCCGGACCAGGGTTTCCCAAACTGGACCCATCCGTGTAAATGACGATTCGGTCAGTGAGGGCGGTGTCCACGCTCTCCTTGGGGCGCTGCCGCGATGGGCGCTTGAGCTGCCGCTCGGGGCTCCCCGAGCGTTCGGGAGGCTGCCGAATGAAGGCGTGGGCTTCGGAAGCGGTCGCAAAGGCCTTGTAGCGGGCACCCTGGAACCCGTTTACCTGGACCCAGGCGCCGGCATCGCCGTACCATTGGGTGTAGACACCCGGCCGCCTGCCGATGGCAACGGCATAATATTTTTTCGGCGCCATGCCTATTCGGCCGCCCCCAGCATGGCCTCAACGCCCTCGGCAATAATGGAATCCATCAGGTACCGCCCCGTATGGTGGTGGAACACCGCCTTGTAGCCGCTGGGATAAGCGGCTGCGGCGACGGCCGGGGCGTTGAAGGGTGTGCCGTTCAGGTCGACGCGCTGCCATTGAATCCCCTGGCCGCTGCAGTCAGGCCTTTTTGTGCACACCCCGCCCCACTCTTTTTACCAGGCCCTGCTTTTTCAGCCTGAATATGATGTTGTGAACCTTACGTTGATCGAACCCGGTTGTTTTCATCAACGCGGCCGTATCCATTCCCTGCTGAGACTTCTGGATAAGGTCGTAGACAATTTGGGTGGCGGGTATGCGTTTGATCTTTGCAACCACCCCGTCTTTAATAATCACTTTTTTCCTGGTAGGCGCTCTTTTGACCTTTTCCTGTTGCTGCGGCAAGTCCGGTTGGGTCAATTTCTCCATGGCGGCAACAATGGCTGCCACGCTTTCCGCAAGCTGCTGAATCAGTTTGACCAGTGAATGAAGTTCGGTTTGAATTTCGTGCAGGATGGTTTGTTTTTTCATGCCCGGCGATGCTCCCCCGTTTTGGAGTTCAGTCAGTTTCGATTTGGCAGGTGTTCTTTTTATGCGCTGTTCAAGCTTGAGGGCCTTGCTTTTGGTCATTGCTGGACTGTTTGCCAGCAGTCGGACCGGGGTTCGCGATCTGGTGTATTTGGCACCTTTGCCGAGGCCGTGGGCGTGTACTCGCTTTTTTAAATCTTTGGTGACCCCGCAATAAAGAGAATTGTCCACGCACCGAAGCAGATATACGAACCAATCGTTCCCAGGGTTCACCGATCAAACCCGCTCCTTGAGTGCTTTTCCCAGTTTAAAGAAAGGCAGCAGTTTCTATTGGATCGTTACCCGCTCAGCGGTTTTGGGATTGCGCGGGGCTTGCCTAACCGAAAACTCGCATAGCGTCCTTGCCGGAATTTTTGGCACCAAACAGGGCCTGATCGGCTGCGGCCAGCAGATCCGTCACGTCCTCGGCATGATGCGGGAATGCGGCGATGCCAAAGCTTGACCGAATGCGGACCCCTTGACTTTCATCACGCAGGAACACCCGCTCGTTCATGCGATCCTGAATTTTGCGGGCCTGTTCCGTGGCCTGGATTGGGTCGAGGCCCGGCAGGACCACCACGAACTCGTCGCCGGCATAAGCGACGGCATATGCCGGTTTGACAAGGGTCTCGCGGATGGTTTCGGCCACCTCTTTGATGGCGCGGCTGCCGTTGAGGTGACCATGGGTGTCCACAACATCTTTGAAATGGTCAAGATCCATGAATATCAAGGAAATCACCGATCCGCTGGTCTTGGCCTGTTCGATCAGCTCCGCCAATGAGTGGTAAAGATAGCGCCGATTGAACAGGCCCGTCAGATTGTCCTCCATGGCCTGCATGCGGAAATGCTGTTCGCTGGCACGCAGTGCCTCTTCGGCGCGTTTGAGTTCGGTAACATCCTCGACAAATGCGATGAGTCCGCTGGACCGCCCACTCTTGTCGACAACCGGGCTGATATAGTAGCGCAGGTGAGAGCAATCATGACCGTGGTGCAGACAGGCGTGGTCACTGGTCAGACGCGCGCCACTTTCCAGGCAGCGTCGAAATGCATCCGCGACACCGGAACTGACCATCGGGGGGTGCTCGATAATATTTAAGCGGGTAATATCCTGCTCCGCCGGCCAATCCAGCATGGTCGCCATTTTTCCGTTAGCCCCGAAGACACGGCCTTCGGTATCGGTGACCAGAATCCCGAAGGGGGCACTGTCCCCCAGAAGTCGGTTTTTTTCCTCCAGGGTGCGCAGCGCATCTTCAGCCCGCCGGCATCTTTCTTCCAGGCGGCTGATCTCTCGCAACAGATCGTCGCGGCCACCGGCTGAAGGGTCATTTGAAGAAGTACTCAGGTCCACTTTCATAACCTCTGGCGGTAAGGCCCCCCTTGTTTAAACCTAAGTAAAAATGAAAAAAGCTTCATCCTGCGTTGTGCCCGAACCGGGCATGGAGGCTAAATTGGTTCCAAACTCAGCGGCGGTTTTAAAATTGTTTTGGTTACGATCGAACCATATAATCGCCATTGTGAGATAAAAATCAATAATAAATTTAAAACCCTCAACCGGGGGTCCCACCAAGGAGGCCATTACCCAATTCCCTCGTTTGACAAACCCTTCGAGGGATACCGACCTGGCGACAGCGGGGCCGACAGCTGATCAAACGCGTCATTGATTGGAACCGGCTGGGTTGGATGGCGAGCGCGCTTCAGGTTCAGCGGTCCGCGCTCTCTTTGTCGTATTCGAAGTTGAAGCCGTCATTGGCAAACAGCTCTTGGCAGGCGGAAACCACATCGGCGTCATACTGCTTACCCTTCTTTTGCACAATTTTCGCCAAAGCGGCTTCGATCCCGCGAGCGGGGCGGTAAGGCCGAAAAGAGCTGTTGGCTTCGGTAACGTCGGCCACCGCCAATATCCTGGCCCCCAGTATGATCTCATCACCGCAAAGCCCCTGCGGGTAGCCTGAGCCATCCAGACGCTCATGGTGCTGGAGCACCATCTGGGCGACCGGCCAGGGGAAAGGAATGTTTTTCAAGATGTCGTAACTCACCTGGGGGTGGATTTTGATCATTTCAAACTCAGCCGCCAGGAGCTTGCCCGCCCGGCTGAGGATTGAAACGGGTATGCGGATCTTGCCCACATCGTGCAAGGTCCCCGAAATACGGATACCATCGATTACCGTCGGCGCAAGCCCCATTTTTTCTGCAATCGCGCAGGCCAGCTGCGCAACCCGTTGCTGATGTCCCGCAGTATAGGGGTCCCTGATCTCGACCATCATGGCCATGCTGCGGATGCTGGCGTCGAGCATTTGGCGTATTTCGGCTGTTTTGCGCTCAACCGTATGCTCCAAATGCAGGTTATGGGACTTCAACTGCAGTCTCATCTCCTCGAGTGCCAAATGGGTTCGAATGCGGGCTTTGACTTCGGCCGCCTGAAACGGTTTGGTGATGTAATCCACCGCGCCCAATCCAAACCCTTTGGTTTTGTTGACGGTTTCACTCATGGCGCTGACGAAGATGATCGGAATGGGCGCGGTCCCAGGGTCGGCCTTGAGCCGGGCGCACACCTCATAACCATCCATCTCGGGCATCATGATATCCAGCAGTGCCAGATCCGGTTTATGTTTGGCGGCGTATTCGAGCGCTTTGGCGCCGTTTTTGGCAATGCCCAAACGGTAATCCGCTTTGAGTGTATTGACCAACAGATCAATATTGGTTGCGTTGTCATCCACAATCAAAACCAAGGGTCGTGATGGGTTCATGGCTCCGCCTGTCAGCTGCCGATAAGCTTCCGGATCGTTTCCAAGGCCGGTTCATAGTCGTAGCGGTTGATCTGGTCCTGCAGCGTCTTGAGATGGAAGGGGTCGATATGCTTGCATCGGTCAGACTGCTGACTGAATTGGGCCATGGTTTTAGCGATTTGCTCCGGGTCGGCCCGCTCAATGGCTTCGGCCAGCTGCATCAGCAGCGCCTCGACCTGCAGATCGGTTACGACCGGCACCTGCGCGCCTAAATCTCCGAAGTCAGATTCTTCCAGCGATCGAATCGATTCGAGAACCTGGTTCAAGGCGGACTCGAGTCTGGCGATCACGCCTTCAAGGCCAGACGATTGCCCATCCGTCACGAACCCTTCGCGGCAGGTCGCTTCGAGCACCTGCGCAGCCATGCGCAGTTCAGCGGCGCCGATGTTGGCGGCACTCCCTTTGAGTCCATGAGCCAGGTGGAGCATCTGGCCCGGGTCGTTGCCACTGAAGGCCGCTCTAATTTTTCTCATGGTATCCTGGTTGTCTGAACCAAAACCGATCAGGATACGCCTCAAGGCAGGGCTGTCGATGTCCAATTCCGCCAAGGTGCGGTCAATATCAAGCCCGGGAAGTCGGCCTGGAAGCCCCCTTTGGCCCTGCGAACGGTTTGCGGATACACGCGGCGGGTCCTTTTTAAAAACGTCTCCATGATCGACTTCAGGGTCGACGGGTGGCTCGTCTTCTCCCGGTGCAACAATGCCTGACGACCGGTTGCGGGTCCGCAACAAACGCCACAGGGTGTGAAACAGGCGATCCTGATTGACCGGCTTGGAAATGTAACCATCCATGCCCGCTTCCAGGCATCTGTCTTCGTCGCCTTTCATGGCATGGGCCGTCATGGCAACGATGGGGATCGAAGCGCCTTGCGGCAGGCCCCGAATCAACCGTGTGGCTTCGTAGCCGTTCATCCGTGGCATCTGTATATCCATCAGCACAGCGTCGAAGGGCTGGGTTGCAATGGCCTGCACGGCCTCTTCACCGTTGCCGACGATGGTGACGACGATCTCAGCCCCTTCCAATATGGCTTGGGCCACCTGCTGGTTGGTGGGGTTGTCCTCGGCCACCAGAATCCGAATGCCTTTCAGTGGTTTTCGGTAAATTGAGGCTCTGGTGGTGAACTCTTTTTCCCGGCTGGATCCCTTTAGACCCTCCTTGCCGAAACCGTCCATGATGGCGTCAAACAGGGTTGACGGATAAATGGGTTTGGTCAGAAAACCGTTGATCCCCGCTTTTTCAGCCTCAACGCGCTGCTCCTCCTTGCCGAAAGCCGTCATCATGATAATGGGCATGGCCAGCCCCAACTCCTGCCTGATTTTTTTGGCCACCGCGATACCATCCATCCCAGGCATTTTCCAATCCAGCATAATCAGTTCGATCGGCTGCTTGTGCAGTGACTTGTCTTTCAAGCGACTCAAGGCTTCAGTTCCGCAAGTGCATTCTTCAACCTTGAAGCCCAAAGTCTTCAGCATCTTGCGCATAATGGCCCTGCCGTCGGCCTGGTCGTCGACCACCAGTGCGTTCACGCCGTGAATATCAGGAGGGACCACCAGCTTGGCGCCCGGTTGGGCTGAGGGCCGGCGCAAGCGCACCGTGAAGAAAAAGGTGCTGCCCTTCCCCAACTCGCTTTCCACCCCAATCTCGCCGCCCATCATCGTTACCAGCTGTTTGCAGATGCTCAAGCCCAGGCCGGTGCCTTCGTATTTTCGCGTCGAAGACGTATCGGCCTGGCTGAAGGGTTCGAAAAGCAGAGGCATATATTCAGGGGCGATCCCGGTGCCCGTGTCCTTCACCGAAAAGGATAGATGCAACTCGTCTGCTTGCGCACCCACCATCGGTTCCCTCAGCTCCTTGACATGGACCAGGATCACGCCGCCCGAATCGGTGAATTTAATAGCATTGCTGATCAGATTGGTCAGAATCTGCTGCAGGCGCAAGGCGTCACCCTGGATAGCCTTGGGTGTACCCGGGTCGATGTCGACCAACATTTCAATGCCTTTTTCGGCCGCTTTGCCGATGAACAATTCAATGACTCTGTCAAAGACCTCGGTGAGCCTGAAAACCCGCTCTTTCAGTTCGAACTTGCCTGCTTCGATCTTGGAGAAATCCAAAATGTCGTTGATGATTCCCAGCAGCGAGTAGGCCGAACTGTGGATTATCTTCAGATAGTGCCCAATTCTGGGCGTCACCGCTTCACCCAAAGCCAAGTCCGCCGCGGCAATGACGCCGTTCATGGGGGTGCGGATTTCATGGCTCATGTTGGCCAGAAACTCACTTTTGGCCCGGGTGGCGGTTTCGGCCAGCTCCTTGGCCTGTTTTAATTCCAGATCCTTTTTTTTGCGCAGGTCCATTTCCAGCTTTAAACGCACATGCGAGGCCTTTATCTTGCGGTTAAGCTTCAAGACCACGCCGGTGAAGGCCGCCAGAATGCAAAAGGCCGCACTGGCGAAAATAATCCAGTGGCCGTAGCTGCGCAGCACGTCCGTGAAGGTGATTTTACCCAGATCTCGGTACGGACCGACCTTCAAGGCCATCAGACAGTCGTGTACCGGCCGATAATTCGAGGGGATGGTCCAGCCTGCGCAGCCGGCCGCCCTGGCCGCAGGTGAATCCGCCGGCATTTGCAGAAGGGCAATGGCAACTTTTTCAGCCAAATCGTCAGGGGTGTGCCGAACCTTGGCCATGGGCCAGGTTGGGTATTCTCGCGTGGTGCAAAAATAGGGCCTCTTTATACTCTTATCGTGAAGCTGCGGGAACACGTAATAATCGGCCAGGTTGATTTTACCTTCAGCGCTGAGTTCTTCCAATGTATTGGTTCGGACGGTGCCCGCATCGATCAGGCGGTCCCGGACCGCATACACAACCCGGTCATGGGTCTCATCGAAACCAAGTTCTTTGAAGTCACGCAGAGGGTCGATCCCGTTTTCTTTGAGCTCGCGCCAGGCCATCAGCCACCCACCCAGCGAGAATTCGGACACGGCCAGGAAGCTTTTGCCCTTGAGATCGCCCAGGGAGCGGATATCGTTTCGATCGCTGCGGCAAAAAATAACGCCGCCGTACTTGGTGGCCACACCGTTCGAGTGCCGCTCTTTGAGCGTTGCGATGCGATTGGCTCCAAACCAGAACTCCAATCCAACATAGTAGGCTGGATTGGAAAGAATAAAATCAACCGCCCCTGTTTCCACATGGGAATGGATCTGCTCATGGGTCAGCGGCACGATGACAAAGCGTCGGCCCGGGACGTTCCGGGTGAGATAATCAGCCGTGGGCGACCAGCTGCTCAGACATTGATGCGGGCCTCGGATGGCAAGAACGCCGATTCTAAGGGGCGCCTCCTGGGCCCATAAGTTGCCGGCACCCGCATGACCGAACAGCAGGGCCAGATGAACCAGAACACAAAACAGGCAGGCCCCGAATTGCTTGTTGTTGACTCGCTTCATCACGTAGGCAACCGCAACGGAAATGGAAAGCACCCATGGTAAGGGCAAGAGATGGGCGCGCGGACTCAGGTTCCAGCCCTTCAGTAGACCGGAGCGTAAAATTTGATGCCGACCCGGTAGTGGGGGGTATCGCTGCCGGGCACCTCGGCGCACCATTTTACCTCCGCCGTCGCAATGGTGCGCAACCCCTCACACAGGCCCGAGCAGGGGCCGTGGGGATGGAACACACTCACCCGGACCTGGAGAGCCTGCCCCGGATGAAAGGCGCACCCGGACTCAAAACACATGCCGCCCTCGCAATGGTTGAGCGACTGCGCACCCACGTTATCGCCTTTGCCGATATATGAAATCTCAATCGGTACGGGGTAATGTAGCCGTGTATGGGCTCTTTTTTCCTGGCGGTTCTTCATGCGGCCTCCTGGGGGGGGGTGGGGTACACAGCCATACCGACTTTTTACCATATTGACAGCCGTTGAAAAGAGCAACGGGGTTTCCTGCACGTCTAGGCCAAGACTACCCCAATACCATCGCGGCTGTCAAAAACTTTGGTAAATGGTCATGGGCCGCATTTACAAAACTGGCGTCACAGACCAGATTCAAAGCCCCTGTTGGTGAAAGCGCTTCCAGTGATCGTTTCAGTGCAGGCCTTTAAAAAACCGACGGACGTGGTATTCCCATTCGCGCGTCTCAAGGGTAACGCGGGTTGCGTCGTTATCGGTGCACAAGACGGCCGAGACATGCCCCCCGCCGCCTTCAAAGGTCAGACAACCGCTCGACTCGTCAACCAGTTCCAATCCCAGACCGCCTTCTCCGAAGAAGGCTTTCAACTGATCATTCACTTTTTGCGGTGGTTGTTTTGACGTGGATTCCATCTTCAACATGGTTTTTTCTCCCCTATCCGGCGCCAGCGATCGCGCTTCATTTTCAGGCCGACACGACTCAGGCCGTCGACCCGGCCATCGACGCCGTCCGATCGGCCGCTGCGTCAGGCCGGGATATTTGATATAGATAGGGGCCGTCCCGCAAAAAGTCAATTTGGCGTGCCCACCAGCAGCTTCGCCGCTTCAGGGGCCACCTGAAGCGATCAGCCCGCGGTGCTGCAAGCCGCCTGGGCGGTTGGGGCGGTGGGCCTGCCATCGCCATCGCTATCCCAGGATGAAAAAAATCCCCGCAATCTATTCTGGCAATGTCCCATGGGGTGTGATAACGGTTAGCGGTTAGGGGCAAAGGCGTTATACGAGAAAAAACCTGGTTGGAGGCACCATGGAACAGCAAGTCGCAACACCCACAGTTAAAAAGGGGCTGGCACAGATGCTCAAGGGGGGCGTAATCATGGATGTGGTCACCCCCGATCATGCCAAGATCGCCGAAGATGCCGGCGCAGTGGCCGTAATGGCCCTGGAACGGGTCCCGGCGGACATTCGAGCCCATGGCGGCGTTGCCCGCATGAGCGATCCGGAGCTGATTCTGCAGATTATGGAAACGGTTTCCATCCCGGTGATGGCCAAATGCCGCATTGGACATTTTGTCGAGGCGCAGATTCTGGAAGCCCTCGGTGTAGACTATATCGATGAATCCGAGGTGTTGACGCCGGCGGATGAGGCCCACCACATCAACAAACACACCTTCACGATACCGTTTGTATGCGGTTGCCGAAATCTGGGCGAAGCCCTGCGCCGAATCGGTGAGGGGGCAGCCATGATCCGCACCAAAGGCGAGGCCGGCACCGGCGACGTGGTTGAGGCTGTCCGCCACGCGCGCAGCGTACTGGGCGAGATCCGACACCTCCAGACCCTGCCTGAAGAAGAATTGATGTCCTACGCCAAAAAAATCGGCGCACCACTTGAACTTGTCAGGGAAACGCGCCAACTGGGGCGTTTATCCGTCGTCAATTTCGCAGCCGGAGGAATCGCCACCCCGGCGGATGCCGCCATGATGATGCAGTTGGGGCTGGATGGGGTTTTTGTGGGTTCCGGTATTTTTAAGTCCGAAGACCCGGCCACGCGGGCGAACGCGATCGTCAAGGCAACCACCCACTTTAACGACCCGGCGGTCCTGGCTCAGATCAGTCGGAATCTTGGCGAACCCATGGTCGGGCGCCAGATTTCAGATATCCCGGAAGCCGAATTGATAGCCAAACGGGGCTGGTAACCGATCGGTTGGAGTGAAACGGGAATGGACATCGGCGTATTGGCTCTGCAAGGCGATTTCGCCGAACATGCCGCCATGCTTCGGTCGCTTGGCGCAACCGCCCGCCTGGTTCGCCTGCCAATCCATCTGGAAGGGCTCAGTGCGGTGATCATCCCGGGCGGGGAGTCAACCACCATCGGCAAGCTGGCGACGGCGTTCGGACTGATTGAACCGTTGCGCCGGTTTGGACAAACCCACGCGATCTGGGGAACGTGTGCCGGGGCCATTTTCCTTTCACAGCGTGACCGGCCTGATCAACCACGCTTGTCAGTGATGGACATTCAGGTGGCGCGCAACGCCTTTGGGCGTCAGGTGAACAGTTTCGAAATCGATCTGCCGGTGCCATTCCTGATCAATGGCGACAGGGCCCCTTTTCGCGCGGTTTTTATCCGTGCCCCGATCATCCAGGCCGTTTATGGAAAGGCGCGGCAACTTTTGACATTGCCGGACGGCCGCATCGTCGCTGCCAGGCAGGGCAAGCTGCTGGTGACCGCCTTCCACCCCGAATTGACCGCCGATCCCCGTTTTCACCAATTTTTTCTGGCCATGACCTGAACGGGTTACAGGAATACAGGAGGCAGCCCCCGCAAGAAAAAGGAATTGGTGCAATCACTGATCGGACCTCACGCGCCCCCTAACGACCCAACCTCAAAGGAGTCAGCGACTATGAAAGTGATCGTCTATCTGCTAGGTTTCGGACTCATTGCCCTTTGTACCTGCCTGATCCTCTTCACCCGGGAAACCGTCGCCTGGCTGAAAGGCTTGTACAGCGCTTTCCAGCTCAAGTACCTGGCGGTCATCCCGGCGCTCTTTGGGCTCTTGTTCCTGATGGCTGCATCAGCGACCGCCCACCCGTGGGTGCTCAGGATCGTGGGCCTGCTGGCACTCGCTGAAGCGGTTGTGGCGTTCGTCAACCCGGGGAAGATCTACAGCCAAATGCTGGATTGGTATTTTGAAAAAATATCCGTTCAAACCCATCGGCTTTTTGGCATCATCGGCATCATCTTTGGAACCGCCATCCTGACCTGGATGATTTAGGAGCTGCAGTATCGGTTAAACCATGTAAATCAAGTTGTTGACCGTCTACCTGTCTGCTAATCGTTTACATGGGCATCGGGGACATTTTCTGAGAATCGTCAACCCCCTGATGCCAACGTGGTCGATTCCCCATTGCCCGTCAACCATCCACCGGGTCTCGATTGGCACCCCGGCTTGTCCGTAAAAATAGCGCATGAACGAAAAGACCATGAGCACCAGCAATGGGGTCCCATGTGGCTGCAATGGTTATGTCGATTCAACAACCGCTGGCCTCAAGAACACCGTATACGTTCCTGTTCCGGCCGTTTGCACATAGCGGGCATTGCCGCCCAAAACAGCAGCGGCCACCTTCCCCGCTCTGACGGACCGCTGCGAAATGCGGCTCAAGATCAGCTCTCGACGGCCGAATAATAAGAAATAAAGCCGGCTGCAGCCACAGCGGTAATGCACCGCGGTCCTGGCTTGCTGACCGCCACCGAAAAATGGCGCTTCTTAACAAGTGCCCATCCAGAAACAAGGTTTACTTGAAATGGCCGCAATATTCAGACTAGTTGGTGCCGTGGTGTTCGCAGTGGTGTTGACTTTCAGCAACAGCGCCTGGGCTGATTCGGGAATCGATTGGAACACCTTTGTAGGGTCCTCGGCATATGATTATGGGCGATCCGTTGCAACCGACGACCAAGGCAATTTTTATGTGATCGGGAAAAGGCAAACCACCTGGGGCACACCGGTCAGCCCGTTTCCCGGTGTCAACGCGTTCGTCGTAGCCAAATTTACACCCAGCGGCGCTTTGAAATGGCTCACCGCTTTAGGAGCACCGAATTCAACAGTTTATAACGCCTTGATTGCGACTGACAGTGACGGCAACGTTTATGTGACAGGGATCAGTAAAACGACCTGGGGCTCACCGATCAATCCCCATAATGCCATGGGAGCGGATGTGTTCGTGGCCAAACTGGACGGCGCCGGGGTTTTTCGGTGGAACACCTTTCTCGGATCAACCGGCATTGACCATACTGACACCAACCGATCGACGACGGTGAACCAGGAAGGTAAAATCGGCCGGTCGGGAGCAAACGGTCGCCACTTCAAGGGTTCGCCGATTTACCCTCACAAAGATGGCGTTGACATTTTTGTCGCCCGGTTGGACAAAAAGGGCATTTTGTTGTGGAACACCATCTTGAGCGCTTCCAGAAGCAGTCAATGGTCCCGGTGATGGCCCTGATTAAACTGGAACCCGTTGGTCGTCCAATAGTTGACCGACCTTTTGGGAAAGCTCGCCCAGGCTGAACGGTTTTTGAATAAAACCGTTGCACCCTCTGTCCATTATTTGTTGCGCGCGACCATTGATTGCATACCCGCTGGAAAGCAGGATCGGCATCTCTGGACTTATTTCTCGAATACAGTCGAACGTCTTGCCACCGTCCATACCCGGCATGATCATGTCCAAGATCACCAAGTCAACACCTTGCCCCAAGCGATGGACAACTTCCACCGCTTCTTCACCACACTTGGCAACAATAACCTGATAGCCCAGTCTTTTGAGCAAAGCCTGGTTGACTTCAATGATCATGTGCTCGTCATCGACCAGCAATATGGTCCCGGACCCGTTGCTGACCATCTGCGCCGACGAATCTTCATTGGCAACTGTTTTTTCGGAAATCGGCAAATAAATGGTAAACGTTGTACCATGGCCGAGTTCACTATGCGCGTGAATGATCCCGGCATGATTTTTGATTATGCCATAAGCCGACGCCAACCCCAATCCCGCCCCCTGGCTTTTGTCTTTCGTCGAAAAAAATGGGTCGTAGATGCGTTGGAGGGTCTTTTGGTCCATGCCGACACCGGTGTCAGTAACCGACAGCCGGGCGTAGCGCCCCGGCTCAACCTGATGATGGGTGGCGTCCTTGGTGTCTAAGGTGACTTTCCCGGTTTCCAGGCGCAGGGTCCCTCCTTCAGGCATCGCCTGCCATGCATTGACATACAGGTTCAGCAATACCTGATCGATCTGCCTGGGATCGGCATCCACCACGATAGTCGTGTCATGGAATTGGGTTTCGATGGTGACCTCTTTTTTGGTCCGACCGAAAATTCGGGCACTATTCACGATCAGGTCGTTTAAATTAACCGGTTTGACTTCGTACTTTCCGCCGCGCGCAAAGCCCAGCAGCTGTTTGGTGAGGTGACTCGCGCTGTATATACAGTCATCGATGGCATGCAGGTGCTCAAAAGCAGGATGCGAATCCTCCAAATCCATTGCAATCAATGAAGAGCGCCCCTGAATGCCCATCAGCAGATTGTTAAAATCATGGGCGATGCCACCGGCGAGCGTGCCCAGAGATTTCAACCGCTCGTCTTTTTGAATCTGGGCGTGCAGCCGCTGCCGTTCGCTGATGTCCCGGATCACTCCATGGGTGCCGACATGACGTCTCTGCCCATCGATGGGTGATTGCTCGAAAATCCCCATCGATTTGACTTCGACGGTCAAACATCTGCGAAGGCTGTCTTTTTGCTGTTCACCCACAACTGCCTGCAATCGCAACTCGATCCCGGAAGCGTCGCGTTCCCCCGACCGCTTGCCGTCGAAATACCCAATGGCTTTGTCCCGGTCGTCCTCGCAGACAATCGTGCTGACGTGTTTTCCAATCAGCTCTTCAACGGTAAATCCCAAAAGGTGTTCCAATTCGTCATTGATGAAGGTGAAATTTCCATCCGCATCCAGCGTGTAGATGATGTCTGGGCTGTTCTGAACCAGATAGCGGTATTTCTCCTCGGACCGCAAAAGCTTATGGTTGATTGTCTCCTTTTCCCACTTGAGTCGGCCTTGATTCAGCGCGTTCTCAACGGTCTTGAGGAACTCTTCGAATTCGAACGGTTTTCTGAGGTAATCGTAGGCACCGCACCGCAATGCGGCCAGTGCTGATTCGAGATCGGCATCTCCAGTCATTACGATGACCGGGGTGTCCGGGTTTCTGGCTTTGACCTTCTCCAGGAGTTCGGTGCCCAGCATGTCCGGTAAATGGACATCCAAGACAGCCAGGTCGAAGGCCGTTTTGTCAAACAGAGCCAATCCATCCTGGCCGCAGGTCGCCGTGTAAACTTCATAATCCTTGGTTTTCAAAAGCCACTCCAAACTTTCACACATTCGGAGTTCGTCATCGACAACCAGGATGATTGGATTCAGCGATTCCGGATTTTCCATTTTTTCAGTAATAGACGCAATTTGTCATGTCAAAAAAAACTTTCGAGACGTTCTTACGCTATCAGCAAATAGGCGGTTCAGATAAAATCGAGTCAGATTATGCCAGAAACGGTTATTTCTGACGCTTTAGAAACCGTCTCCATCTGTCTGGTTCTTATCGGCACGTCAAATTTTTTCTAAAGCCTGTTGATGATTATGCGAAGCACCAAAAGATGGGCCGGGCCGAGCGGGTTTCATGGGGTCCAGAATTAGTGTCTGTCCATAAACGGTTATTTGGACCGATATCGGCGTTGTGCTAAAAATTTTATCCATGGGATATCAACTATATGGCTGTGGAAAAATTTTTCGCGCGCCTTGATCTCGACCAAAATTCCTTGTTTCTGGATGGCCACAAGTTATAGAAAGGAACTAGAACGATCCAAATCCTTGAACGATGCCGCTAAAAATTTAGGAGTCGACCTTTCCACGCTGGTTCGTAAAAAACAACGCTTGAGGATCTGATTGCCAACCTTTTCACACATGACCGGTCAAGGCCTGGACGAAGCATGGAAACCGACCCCCAGACACAAAGGGCGTTTGAGGGCATCATCACCCGTCTTTTAACAAGGATGCAATTGGACAAAGCCATCGGCTTGCTCACCGGTATGGGGTGTAGACTTGATTCTGCCGCCGTCAAGGTGTTGGCCCAGGGATATGAAACCCAAGCGCATCAGATGTTGAAAGCGGGACGAATCGGGGAGGCGAAACGACTGGATCGACGGGCGCACGCGCTGAATGCTCTTATCGTTCACGGGCCAGATCCTGCCAAGATGGTGGCCGAGACGGAACTGCCGCAAGGATATGCGGGTAAATTCCTGGTGGTGTTGATCACCGGGGGTGGCTTCAACCGAACGGTTTGCCTTCGGTCAGGGGATAGCTGGCATCGTGAGATCTTGAACAATACCAGAGCGGCGATCGCCGATCTGGGTTTTTCCGACGTGCAGGTCGATCCTCTGGGGGGTGCCTATGCCGGCTTCGACCGCGACGGCAGCATCGTCATCTGGGGTTCCAGCGATGAGTTCGGCTGCTGCGACAAGCGGTTGGCGGCCAGCTTGGTCGCGCGGGCTTACCCTGGCAGAAGCGTCACGGTGAAAGATTAGTCAGCCTCGCCCCTTTCAACCTCGGAGATGGCCTGCTCCAAAATATCCAAGGCGCGGTCCATCTCTTCGTTCGTGATCACCAGTGCCGGTCTCAGCGTCAGGACATTGCCATCGATGGTTTTAAAAGAGAGGCCCCTTTCAAGGCATTTGAACATCACGATTTCGGCCTCATCCACCGCCCGCTCTTTGGTGGCACCGTCTTTGACCAGATCGATGCCCATGTGCAGCCCCAAACCAGCCACATGCCCAATCAACGGGTGCCGCTCCTTCATGGCATTTAGGCGCTGAAGGCTGTAGGCTCCGAGCCGGGCGCTGTGTTCAGCCAGTCCGTTGGCTTCGATAAAATCAATCTCCGCCAGCGCAGCCGCCGCGCAAAGCGCGTTCTTCTCATGGGTATAATGACCGATGGAGCGGTGTTGCAAAACGTTGTGCTTTTCATGGGCGACGATCCCGGCAAAGGGCAGCAGCCCACCTCCCAGGGACTTACCTATCACCAGCACATCCGGAGTTACAAAGTGCTCACTGGCGAACATTTTTCCCGTGCGGCCGAACCCCTCGATAATCTCATCGAAAATTAGCAGGGCACCATAATGGTCGCACAATCTGCGAACGCCATCCCAGTAACGGGTGGAAGGAATAACTGGGCTGGCAGAGATCGGCTCGGCGATGACGGCCGACATCTCTGGCTCACGTTCAAACACCTGCTCGATTTGCCGAAGGCATTCGTTGTCCACATCCTCCTCACGGGTAAATCCCCAGGGGTTGCGGTAGTAGTTTGGGAAGTCAACATGGAATGCACCAGGCAGCAGGGGGCCGATCCCTCCATGAAAATGCTCTTCACCGCCGACACCCGCTGCTGCGAAGCCAGCTCCATGGAATGCGTCCCAGAATGAGATGGTTTTGAATCGACCCGTCACCTGGCGAGCCAGCATCAGAGCCATTTCGATGGCCTCCGAACCACCGGGGCAAAAAAGGCTGCGACACAACCCACCGGGAGCGATTTCCGCCAGCTTTTTTGCAAGTTTGATGGCCGGAATGTTTGTATACCGGCGCGGGCAGAAGGTCAGCCCCTCATCCAACTGGCGGCGAACAGCCGCGATGACCGCAGGGTTGTTGAAGCCCGCGTTGTGGACCCCGTTGCCGTGCATGTCGATATATGGTTTGCCTTCCAGGTCTCTGATGTAGATACCCTCGGCCCCCGAGAGGACGTTCAACACCGGCGTCGAGAGGCTTTGGTGCAAGAAGTAGCGGCAGTCCTCCTCAAACCAGCGCCGTGCTTGCGAGGAGAGGCTCCGCTCCCAGTATTTTCTGCGGTTGGCAGTGGTGTTCACATCTCCTTGTTCCCGCTGCATGCGTTTGCTGATGGGTGGATCCGGTCTTGACATGAAGCACTCCTTTTGAAGCAAATTTTTGAGAAGACGCAGCCGATAAGCGGCATTCTATGCAGGTCGCACATTCCCGGCAAGCGAAAAAATGGCGTGACCCAACAACCGAATGTCATGCGATACGTGAGATATTTTCTTTTGACATTCCAACGCCGCCATAAATATATAGGCGGTGTCCGTCCAGAAACGGGCAAATTTGTTAGAGACCAAGGCGCACGAAAAATTTTACCGCAGGCACAGGGTTGCTATCCCGAGGATAAAATTTTTCACGCAACGCCGATATCGGGCCAATTGGTCATTTCTGGCTGGGCGATAGGTATAATTGTTCCAATTTGAATCTGATTCCCACAGGAGAAACCACCTTCATGGACAAGCTTCACCAATCCGAGGGCGACATCAACATCTCACCGCAACGCGAGCAATGGCAGGAAAGACAGTTGAACGCTGAAACCCGGGCCCTCTTGGCACAGGATGCCCGCTATTTTTTAAAGCAGTCCCTCTCCACTCCCTGCCTGAACACCATGTCCGCATGCGATGGCATTTACATCCAAGACAGTCAGGGCCGACGCTACATGGATTTCCACGGCAACAACGTGCATCAGGTCGGTTTCGGTAACCCGGAGGTCATTGCGGCCATAAAGCACCAGCTCGATGAACTCTCTTTTTGCACACGCCGCTACACCAACCAGGTGGCCGTTGACTTGGCAAAAAAACTCTCCGAGATTGCACCGGCCCCCCTGAATCAATCGCTCTTTTGCCCCGGCGGAGCCGAGGCGGTCGGCATCGCCTTGAAGCTGGCACGACTCGCCACCCGTCGCCACAAAACGATCTCCATGTGGGACGCTTTCCATGGCGCCACACTGGACACCATTTCCATTGGCGGTGAGGCGATCTTCCGCCAAAACATAGGACCGCTGATGCCAGGTACGGAACATGTACCGCCCGCCGACGAATATCGCTGTATCTTCGGCTGCGGGAAACGGGGCGGTTGCGACCTTACCTGCGCGCGCTACATCGAATATATCCTGGAGAAGGAAGGTGATGTTGCTGCAGTGATCGCTGAGCCGATCCGCAGCACGCCCTACATTCCCAGGCCTGAGTACTGGCAAGCCGTCCGTGAGGCCTGCGATCGTTATGGCACCCTGCTCATCTTCGATGAAATCCCCCATGCCCTGGGACGCACGGGACGAATGTTCACGTTTGAAAACTTTGGGATCGTCCCGGATATGGTGGTCATCGGCAAAGGATTGGGCGGGGGTGTTTTGCCCATGGCCGCCGTCATTGCCCGCGAGGACCTGGACATCGCCGCCGACCGCGCCCTCGGCCACTACACGCATGAAAAGAATCCGGTATTGTGTGCGGCCGCCCTGGCGACGATCGCTTACATCGAAAAACACAACCTGGTCCGCCACGCTCGGGAACTGGGTCAATACAGCCTGGAAAAACTGCAACGGATGAAGAAACGGCATCGGCTGATCGGAGACGTGCGAGGCATCGGCCTGTTTTTGGGAATCGAACTGGTAAAAGATCGTCAAACGCGCCAGCGTGCGAGCGGCGAGGCTGAAGCGGTCATGTATGCGGCCCTGTCACGGGGTCTGAATTTCAAAACCACCATGGGCAACATTTTAACCCTTACCCCCGCGCTCACCATCAGCCACGATGAAATGGACCAGGCCCTGGATATTCTGGACCAAGCCATCGGCGAGGTCGAAAAAGTTTGGACTGACTGAGCTAGACTCTTATCCCTATACCTCTGGGGTCTACCAAGGGCAATTCGACCGCCTGGGCGGGGATTGGCTCCCCAAGGATTTGCACCTCAAAATTGGCTCCTGCTTCCGCCAACTCGACCGGGAGATACACCAGCCCAATATCTTTGCCAATGGTGTGGCCGTAGGTGCCGGTTCGGATACGGCCAACCAAGCGGCCCCCGGCATAGACAGACTCGCCGCCATAGAGATTGCCGCCGGCATCCATGGTCAGCGCGCAGATGCGCCTGCGCAGTCGGCGCTGCTGCAGGGCAAGCAAGGCCTCCCGGCCGACGAACCCCGGCTTTTTCAAACATACGCAGAACCCCAGGCCCGCTTCGAAGGGGTTATCTTCGGGCGTGATGTCCCCGCCCCAGTAAAGATAGCCTTTTTCGATCCTGAGAGAATCGAGCGCTTTGTAACCGGCCGGTCGGATGCCGTAGGGTTGGCCGGCCGCTATCAACGCGTCAAACACGTTCAGGGCCTTTGCGGGTGGGATGTAAAGCTCCCAGCCCAGTTCACCCGCGTAGCTGATTCGTTGGGCCCAGACCATTACACCTTGGATGTCAATGATGCGGGCGGTCAAATAGGGAAAAGCGACGTTGGACACGTTGCTGGCGCTCACGGCTTGGAGGACCTGGCGTGCCTTGGGGCCCCAAAGCCCCAGACAGCCCAAACGGTCGGTGACATCATCGATTGTCACCGAACCATCATTGGGTCGATGCAGCCGCATCCAGCCCATGTCACGGGCGACAAAAGCGGTGCCTGAAATGATCCGGAACTCATTTTCAGCCATGCGCGTCACCGTCACATCACTTTCAATGCCGCCTTTGTGGTTCAAAAACTGGGTGTAGACGATGCTGCCAATCGGCTGGTCGATGTCATTGGCGGCAAGTTTTTGCAGGAACGCCAGCGCTTGGCCACCGCGAACATCGATCTTGCCAAAGGAGGTCATATCGAAAAGGGCCACCCGCTCGCGCGCTGCCAGGACCTCCGCCCCAATCAGCCGAAAGTGAGGCGGCCGCGCCCATCCCCAGGTTTTCTGATCCGCGCCGGCCTGCCGCCACTGGTTGCCGGGATCGAAGTGATTCACCCGCTCCCAACCGCTTTTGTGGCCAAAAACGGCACCGAGATCTTTGAGGCGTCCATAAAGGGGACTCGTTCGGTAGGGGCGGCCCCATTCATTCTCATCCTCGGGATAGCGGATGTGGTAGTAGTAGCGGTAGATTTCACGACAAGAGGCCACCAGATACGGCTGGTTCTTCAGATACGCCCCGAAGCGCCGGACGTCCAGCTCGTGGACGTCGATGCTGGGTTGACCTTCCAGAATCCACTCGGCAATGGTTCTGCCCACCCCTCCCGCGCCGGCGATCCCGTTAATCGACCCGCCGGCGGCCACGAAAAACCCACGCAGCCCCGGTACCGGGCCAAGGGCGTAATGACCGTCGGGGGTAAAGGCATCCGGTCCGTTGATCAGCTCAACAATCTGCGCTTCGGCCAGGATAGGGATGCGGCGGATGGCATTTTCCATGACCGGCGTGAAGAGGTCCCACTCCGGATTGAGCAGCTGCTGGTTAAACTCCCAGGAAACGCCGTCCGGCGACCACGCCTTGGGGTCGGTTTCAAAAGCGCCGATCAGGTAGGCACCCGTATCTTCGCGGCAGTAGAACAAGTTATCAGGGTCACGGATAACTGGTGTGTCCGGTGCGAGTTCGTGGCCGGGAATGGGCTTAGTGGTCAAATACTGGTGCATCAAAGGAACCAACGGCAGGAAAACCCCTACCATTTCAGCTATTCGCGGTGCCCACTCGCCGGCTGCATTCACGACGCAGGTGGTGCGAATGGATCCGTGGTCGGTGATCACCCGGGTAACCTCCCGCAGCGGTGAAATCTCGATGTCGGTGACCCGCACATGGGTAATAATTTCAACCCCCATGGATCGGGCCCGGCGAGCCAACTCGTAGGTGATGCCGTTGGGGTCAATATGCCCATCGTCCGGAACCCAGACCGCTCCGTAAAGGTCTTCGTCGGACACAAAGGGGCAACGCTCCAGCACTTCCCTGGGGGATATGATGTCCGCCGCCAGACCGATGGCCTTGGCGCGGCTAACCTCGCGCTTCAGCGCCTTGAGCCTGTCGGGGCTTGAGGCCAGCCGCATACTGCCGACCGTGCGCCAGCCCAGGGAGGCCCCACCGTCACCCATGGCCAACTCCTTGAAAAGACGGATGGTGTAATTCATGATTCTCATCAATGCCGGCGATGTCCGGAACTGCGAAACCAGGCCTACCGAGTGAAAGGTGGTACCGCTGGTCAGCTCCCCCTTGTCCACCAGCACGACATCACTGCACCCCATTTTTGCCAGATGGTAAGCCACGCTGGTGCCGAACACCCCGCCCCCGATGACAACGACTTGAGCTTGGTCCTTCATGTGCATCTCTCCCTGGGTGCAGGTCGTTAAACCCATCACCACCGCGATTCGCCTCCAGAAGGTCGTTTGGAAAACCGATTTGCCGCCCTGAGCCATAATCTTCAGGGTCACGCGCGCAATGGCCCCAACCGAATGACAAATTTTGTTTCTATATAACTTCAGGTTATGCTATTACTTTGTACCATATCCTTGAGAAATTTTGGTGGTAAGGTCGATGGCGATGCGTTTAAATCCCCTTAGCCGGCTGTCAGATAGCCAGGATAAAATGAATGAACCTCAACCAGTTGAGGATTTTTTACTTCGCCGTAAAATCAGGCAATTTAAGCCTGGCGGCTGAAGGGCTTTTCATTACCCAGCCGGCGGTCACCAAGGGCATTCAACGCCTCCAGGAATTTTACGAACTCAAGTTCATCGATTATGTGGGTAAAAAACTGGTGCTGACCGACGCCGGCGAGGTGCTTTTCAAAATCGCGGAAAAAATCTTTGATTTGGAAACCCATGCCGAGGAGAGCATCCGTGATTTCCAGCAGCGCAAGCGCGGTCACATCCGCATAGTATCCAGTGAAAGCTTCGGGGACTATTACCTGCCGGAGGTGGTCATCCCCTTTTGCAAAGCCTATCCGCTGGTAAGGCTTTCAATGAACATCCTGCCCACCGACATGGTGGTCGACCATACCATCAGCCTATCATGCGACATCGGCTTCATCTCCTACCCGGTCGACCACGAAAAGCTGGTGGTTCGGGAAGTCCTTGAAGACGAACTGGTCATTATCACACCCAGGAGCCACCCCCTGGCGGGTCGCCACATGCTTCGCGCCCATGACCTCGAAGGTCAGCCGCTGATCATGCACGAGGAGCAGTCTGCCCCCCGGCAGGCAATCGACGATTATATCCAGCGCCATGGCATTTCGATCCGGATCCCACTGGAGCTGTCCAGCAACCGCGCCATCAAACGCGCGGTGGAACACGGCGTCGGCATCGCTCTGATCTCGCGCAAAGTGGTCAAGGAGGAGATTGAGCAAAAGCGGCTGATAGCCATTTCCTTGGATGATCCCACCATGAAGCGCAGATTCTACCTGGTGCATCACCGGGAGAAGTACCTATCCGAATCTCTCAAGGGCCTGATGGACATGGTCTTTAAATGGGCTGCCGAAATTCACTGACCGTACAACTGGAACCAAACCCGTTGCAGGGCCAGAACAGTCAAGGCGTCGGTGATCGCACCCTCAGCAATCATGTCCATCAACTGTCCCAACGGGTAAACCTGGGTGCGGATGATCTCGTCCGAATCGAGTCGCGCACGCATGAAAGCGAGTCCCCGGGCAACATACAGATAGATGACCTCATCCGAGTAGGCCGGCAGAATGTGGACCCGTCCAAGTGCAATGAGCTCAGCCGCCTTGTACCCGGTCTCCTCCTCCAGTTCACGCCGAGCGCAGGCCAGAGGCGACTCACCCGGCTCAAGGGTTCCGGCCGGAATTTCCAGCAATGTTGCCCGGACACAGGGCCGGTATTGGTGCTCCATCAGCACCTGCCCATCATCCATCAGCGGCACAACGCCAATTGAACCGGGGTGGCGGATCATAGCCAATTCGGTCCGGCGGCCATTGGGCAGGGTCAGGTCTTCGGTCAGAAAGGAAAAATGACGCCCACGGTAGCGTTCGGTGCTGCAATGGATATTGATGGCGGAATACTGGCTGCGGTCGCGCTTTGTCAACTGCCCTCCCCTTCCATCAGATCTGAAGCAAACACAGGCCCAACAACTCATCGAGGCGGGTAATCACCGGAACATCGGTTTCGACTTCTGGCCACGTGCGCTTGACGCTGGCATGCCGAATCCACACCGGATGAAGACCGGCGCCCCTGGCTCCGCAGACATCGTTTCGCCAGTCGTCGCCGACATAGATCGCTTCGGGAGGGTCGACCCCGAGGACCTGAAGGCAGCGTCTGAACGGCTCGGGGTCAGGTTTTGGTGCAATGCCGCTTTCCCCGGCCACCAGAATCACCTCGAAATACTTCTCGATTGCGGGGAAATTATGGTACCGATGCGCGCTCGAAACCGGCTGCCCCTGAGAGTTGGTGATCAGGGCGACGCGAAAGCGCGACTGGAGAGACTCCAGAACACCCAGCGCCTCGGGAAACAAAGCCGATTGGGCCTTGACCATATCCCAATACTGCGACTCCCAAAGGCCCAGGAGAGCTTCGTCGGGCACCAGACAATAGTGATGATAAACTTCCCGCCACATGGCCGACCGGGAGAAATTCGAGCGGCCGTGGAATTCTTGACGGACCCGGCGGTAGCGCTCGACAAATTTCTCCTTGAGAGAGAGCGCCATGTGGCCGAAAAGTTTTTGCTGGGCCTGCTTTTCGGCCATTCGAAACCCATCCGCTGAATCAACAAGTGTCTGGCCGAAATCGAAAATGACCGCTTTGATCATGGCCGATGCGCCGCCCTTCCCTTTTTGTTAGCGGGGGTTCTGGAGAGCCTCAACGCAAACCGGAGAAACGTCGGTGGCCACCCTCCGGGGTCCGTTCTCCCCGGTTTAACCCATCACCGTTTTCCACCGCCAGGATCGCGCTGCATCAATCGCGCCCCCACTTCTTGAGGTAGTCGCCGAAAAGCTCATCGTCGTTGGGAATGTACTCCGGGATGGGCATGGAGACCAGCGTGTAGTTCAAAAAGTGCCTCCAGTTGACATTCTCGCTGGTCATGTTGCCAGCCCAGGTTCCGCCGCCGAGAGTGTCGGTAAAAGGCAGGCCGGCGGTCCAGCCGCCGCTGTTGGCCGCGGTATGGCCCATGTTGCAGACCACCCGGCCGACCTTGGCCCGCAGCGCCAGCTTCACCCGGCGCTCGTCCAGCTCGGTATGGATTGAAACCGAATGCCCCTTGCCGGAAAATTCGAGGATCTTCTCCAGCCGGTCCAGCATTTCATCCAGGTCGCTCCACTTCCAGACGGTGAGAACCGGAGAGATCTTCTCGCCCGAAAAGCGGTCCTGCGGGCCGATCCGTTCACCGATCACCATGAGGAACTTGGTCGTCTCCGGCACCTTGAGTCCGGCCAGGTCGGCGATGAAGGCGGCACTGCGGGCCACGATGTCGCGGTTCAGGGTTTTGCCGTCCGGCCACATGCATTTGCGCAGAGTTTCGCGCTCAGTGGTGCTGAGCAGATAGCCACCCTCTAGCTTGAGGCACTCGATCATTTGGTCGTAGATGCTCTCATGGAGGGCAACCGCATTTTCCGATGAACAGGAAGCGGCGTTGTTGGCGATCTTGGAGACCATGATCTTGCGGGCGGTCGCCTGGAGGTCGGGCACCGTCTCATCCACCAAGGAGACCACGTTCCCGGCGCTGACCGTTTGAGCCGGCTTGCCGGCGGCGTAGACGACCTTGACCAAAGCCGCACCGCCGGTGGCCACGGCAAAGTCGCACCAGGCCATCAGCTCTTGGGTCTTGGCATGGCTCGTGTTCTTGATGCACTGCAGCAGGTCCACCGGCACACCGATCTTCTTCAGCGCCTCACGGCCGTATTCCACCGTCAGATAGGAGCTCTTCTGGGTGCGGGGGTGCGGGGAGACGATCATGGCATTACGGGTCTTGAGAGTGCTCAGGCCGATGCAGCAAATGGTCGACTCGGGGTTGGTGCAGGGCACCACATCGGCGATGACCCCAATCGGCTTGGCGTATTTGCGAATACCGCGGGCCAGGTCCTCCTCGACCAGATCGCAGGTCTTGACGCCGCGCTGATCCCAGAGGGTGCCCAGGGTTTTGGTCTTGATCTTGGCGAGTTTGTCCTCGTAGACCCCGATCTCGGATTCGTCAACAGCGGTCCGGGCCAGGACCTTGCGGACCTCTTCCTTCTGCCACATCCAGCCCACCGCCTGGACCACTTCGTCAACTTTCGCCTGGGGCCAGTATTGATACTCCTCGAAGGCCTTTTGGGCTTTGGCGACCATTGTTTTGATATCGTCTTCCATGTCTCTTTTTAAACCTCCTTTTGGCGTTGTTACCTTGACCGTTTGATCGGTTGATCCCAATAATCGGTCTGACCCGTTTTTAGTGGATCGTCTTCGATTCAACAACTTAACTTCAAAGGGGAATGGGCAACGAATAGCCCATCTTGCGGAAGGCCTCCTTGGCGACAACGAAAAAATCCTCGATATCCCGGTGGGTAATCACCCCGAGATTGCACAACCGGAAGGTCTCAAGCCCGAACATTTTGCCGGGGTAGATAGTGAAACCGCGCTCGAAACAGTAGTCGTGCAGTTTGAAGAAATCGAACCTCCCGTCCTGGGGAGCCTTGATGGTAACCACCAATTTACCCTGGATTTTTTTGTCTATTACGGATTCCAGTCCAATTTCCTGCAGACCCTGATGGATGGCCTCCCAGCATTTGGTCAAACGCTCATAGCGCGGCAGTTCCCCTTCCTGCCAATATTCCTGAATGGCCTGTTTCAGGGCATAAATGGTCTGAACCGGTGGGGTAAAGTGCATTTCACCAACACGTTCGAAGAAATCGTGCTGCATGAACAGATTGCAGTAGTAGGAGCGGGTGGGATATCCCTTCGACTTGAGGATTTCGCTGATGCGGCCCACCGTCCAGGAGACGCCGGTCATGGCCGCCAGCCCCTTCTGGGCTGAAGACATGCAGAAATCGATATTTTCCCGCTCGATGTCAAGTGGGAGCAGCCCGTAGGTCGAGATGGTATCGGCGATAAATACACAGCCGCGGTCGTGGGCTATTTTTCCAATCTCCCGAACCGGATTCAATACGCCGGTGCCGGTCTCATGGTGGGTGGCAGCCACCACGGCGATTTCGGGGTCTTTTGCCAGGGCATCCTTTACGATTTTCAGGTCCGGCAGGCCAGTGGTGGGAAACTTCAGGTCCACGCAGGGGATGTGGTAGTGTGCGGCTATCTCGACCATGCGGGCCGAGTAGGCGCCGTTGTTGACCACACAGATTTTCTTGCCGGCCGGAACAAGCGAATTGACCAGCACATCCTGAATCACCGTCCCGGAACCGGCAAAGAGCACCGCTGTGTATCTTTGCGGGTCAGCATGTACGACCCTGATCAGTTCACGACGGACCTCGTCCATGACATCCACGAACGCTTTCTCGCGAGGGCAAATATCGGGAACCACCTGGGCATATTTCACCGCGTCGGTGGTGGTGGCTGGACCCGGGTTGAGGAGGACATTGCGCGTGACAGGTTTGACGACTTCCATGGTTTTCAATCCCCCGTTTAAAGTTTGCCTACCTTCTTGATACCGGATTTTTTGCTCGGGTCCTCGATCTCCTCAACCACCGCATGGCCGCTGCCCACCAGTTTCATGCGTTCCAAGCGGTTCTCCATCCACTCATCGACCGATTTGCAGACCCCTGACTTGGCCACCTTGGCGCGGTCTTGGAGGGGCGGCACCGGTCGGTCTTCGGGGCCGTCATAGTCTTCTTTGGGCGTCAATGCTTCGCCCAGATGCATGTACGGGTAACGCTCGATCTCTTCGATATAGTGGGCCCCAGCCGCCAGGGCGCGGGTTACGGCCAATATTGCCCAGGTTGCTTCCGGCGAAAACCCCAGGTCCATCATGACAGCGCCGGTGGCACCTAGCATATCGATATCCACAGCTTCCTCGCTTTGGGACTGGGCGGTCTTAACAATCTCCTTCATAAAAGCGATATATTTGCCGGCCACGCCGAGTTTTTCCGCCCGGGCGATCGTGCGCTTGGCGGCCGGGTCATTCAGCATAAGCCCGGACACCCCTAATGACTCAGGTTCATTGGCGCTTTCCTTGATCAGCAGCGCGGCGGCTTGCGCCGGGCTAAGGTTCCGCGCCTCGGCCCTCTTCAAGTAGTTCTCCAGGCGGTTCCCGAAGGCGGAATTGGCGCCGTAGGCGTGCCCGAAAGCCAGAATCGACGCTGCCGCCGCCTGGGTCAGGAAGGTTTTGGTGCGGGCAACGATCCGCGATAAGGCGGCCGGTGCCGATAGACCGTCTTCAAGCGCCAGGATCATCACGTAGTTGAGCATCTGCTCTTCTTCGATCAATGGGATCCGTGCCTGGTAGTCGATAAACAATATGTCGACGACCCCGTAGCCCTCCTCCATCAACTCGGTGGTATCGTAACCGCGCGTCACAATCCGGTGAACGTTCTTGTAGGCCACCTCCGACACCCATTGAAAGGGAGCCCGCTTGGTGTCACGCGGCACGGTACCGTATTCACGGCTGTAATAGTCAAAGGGCATTTTGGGGCTGTCCAGGTTCCCGATACCACGTTTTCGCTTGATATCATTCAAATCGCCCATTGCTTGTATTCTCCTTCCTCTTTCTGCTTGCGCGCATATTCCTGCCGTTCCTCCTGCTTGGGTACGATGCGGTCTTCCGGTCCTACGTACTTGATCATTGACAGATCGATCATCTGCACCATGGGCTCATTGCGCGATGCGCCCCAGGCGCGGCCCTTCTTCATGTTGAACAGGGCATGTGCGGCGCAGCTCCAACCGCGACAAACGCTGCCAAGGCACCATCCGGCCATGGGTGAAAAACCAATTTCCATCAGCGCCGTGTTGCCGGAACCAACAACGTTAACGCCCACCCGTGAACGACCCTCCCGCTTACGGCGCTCGTGAAAATATTTCTCCAAAGCCCGCTGAAACCGCAGGTAGACCCCCTCAAGCGCCAGTTCCTCCTGTTTGACATGGATCGGTTCTGCTCGAGGGTCACTGTCTATGTGTTGGGGCTGTCCCATACCCATTACGGGCTTCTCGGCGTCCATGTACTCGTCCACTAAGACCTTGGCTATTTCCTCGGGTGTTTTGCCGTCGCGATGGGCGCGTTCAAGGTACTTGTTCAGCATATAACCGTGGGCAGCTCCTGGACCGTGCACACCGCCGAAAGTACTCACAGCGGCTGCAATCGCACAGGGCAGGTTTGGCCGCCCGGCGCTGACACCAATGGCCGCCACAGCCGAAGGCGACATGGAGTGCTCCAGGAAAACACCCATCTCGTATTTCAACATCTTCTCTTCAGACTCGGTGGGGATGCGGCCTTGGTAAAGCACGAAGAGGGCGTCGCAAAAGGAATACCCCTCCTCCGCCAGGTCACTGAGGTTGTACCCGCGCATGACGGTTTTTTCTTCCGTCTTGTAGGAAATCGCGGTCTTCCTGGGAAAAACGGGTCCTCTGTCCATTCTTATCCTCCGCTATGAATTCAAGAGTTGAGGGTGGGTTTCCAACACTGGGTGCGCTGACCACCCAGCGAAGGCCGCAGTCACGAGCCACAACATCCGGCCGCCCTCATATAAATCCCAACCAAACTATTAGTCAAAATAATTAAAATCATCTTTTTGCTAACAAACGGTTATAATAAGGGCGGTTAACTCGTGCGCGCGATGCCGCCTCTAAAAGACCTTGATTGCTACGGCGCCGGCGGTGATCATGGAAATCGAGACATAGCGCCAGGCGCTGAATTTTTCCCTCAATACGAAAAGGGCCGCCACTCCCGTGAAAACAATGGATGATTCCCGCAAAGCCGCCACCAGTGCTATGGGAGCGTGGGTCATGGCCCAAAGCGCGAGAGCGTAGGAGGCATATGTGCAACCCCCGCCGATGATGCCCTTTTTCCACCCGCCCCGAATATGACGAATGACCAGTCCACAACGCCATGCAGTCGCGCCGACAAAAATGAGAATAGCCGTCAGCAAGAGCACCCAGCCGGTATAGCTGAACGCATTGCCGGAGAGCCGCGCACCATAACCGTCGACTAGGGTACCGGCTGCTATCACTCCCGCATTCAGGAGAGCAAACGCCACTGGAGCAAGCCGGGCACCTTTGGATGGAGAGGCGTTCGCGGCAAGCACCAACACTCCGATCGAGACGAGAAGGATCCCCGCACATCCGCCCCACGACGGCTGTTCATCCAACATGACGGCTGCAATCAAGGTAATGAGCACTGGTGCCGTACCGCGCATGATGGGATAGACCAAACTTAAATCTGCTCCCCGATACGCAAGCATTAGAGACCCAAAATAGGCTTGATGAATCAGAACCGATATTGCCAGACACCCCCAACTGTCAGACCGCGGTAGTGGCAGAAAGAAAACGACAACCGCCGTCACGCCGGCAATACCGGTAGTGACCAAGACCATGTCGAGAAGGATGTCTGAACCGGATTTGACCAGTGTGTTCCAAATTGCATGCAGGGCTGAACCCACAAGGACAACCAGCATGATCTCAAAAGACAAGGTGTTCACTTCCTTTTCCATCCGGCGGCAGCGCTGCTTTGCGAGCGACGGACGGAACGGTGGTGTTTGGAATTCGTTCGGGCCCTAAGTGGTCGCCTGTCGTTTCAGGATATGAACGTTGCGGGGGATGATGACCTTGACCTTCTCTTTCTTGCCGTACTTCCTGGACCCCATGGGGTTGTAATGATCGATCACCATTTCCTTGTGTCCGAATTTTACCGTGTACTTGGCGAGGCTGCCCGCGTACATCTGGCTTTGAACGATGCCTTGGAAGGTGTTAGTGGCCTCGCTGCTGTCCCCTGGCGCCAGCGAAACTGTTTCGGGGCGGATCACCATCAGAATCTGATCCCCAGGGCGGATGTCCGGGTGAGTGTGGTCCAGTTCCAGCCGGCCGAACTCTGTGGCGATCACAAGCGAATGGGTGTCAGCCTGGGTGTTGTCCACCCGGCCCTCCAGGAAATTGACATAGCCGACGAAGCCGGCAATGAACTCATTGGCCGGACGCTCGTAAATGTCGATCGGTGAACCGATCTGCTGGATCACGCCTTCGTGCAGGACAAGTAAGCGGTCGGAGATGCTCATGGCCTCGTACTGGTCATGCGTGACGAAGATAGTCGTCACCTGGAGTCGCTCCTGGATATTCCGGATCTCCTCTCGCATGACCATGCGAAGGTTAGCGTCCAGGTTGGAGAGAGGCTCGTCTAAAAGGAGCACCTTGGGTTCGAGCGCCAACGCACGAGCCAGAGCCACGCGTTGCTGCTGTCCGCCGCTTAAACGATCAATGGTGCGGTTGCCCAGACCCTCCAGGTGAACCAGGGCTAACAGCTCCTCAACGCGCGCATCAATTTTTTTCTTGGACCATTTCTGAAGTTTCAACCCGAAGCCTACATTCTTAGCTACCGTCAGGTGCGGGAACAAGGCATAACTTTGAAAGACCATTTTGGTATTGCGCATGTTGGGGGGAAGGTTGCTGATGTCCTCGCCGTCCAAAATTACGCGACCTGCGGTCGCCGAGGTGAACCCACCCACAATCCTCAGCAAGGTCGTCTTGCCGCATCCACTGGGCCCCACGAAGGTGAGGAGCTCACCCTTGGCGATCTGAGCCGATATCCCCTTAAGGACCTCCACTCGTCCGAAACTCTTGTAAATTTCTTTTAACTCCAGCATGATCGTTTTCGAGGTCTCCATCCGCTAAGCTCCTTGCTTTTTGACATCCAAGCCCGTTTTTCTCGCAATCACTTTCAGCAGGGCCATGGAGACTGCCACGATAGCAATCACCTTGATCGTGGTGGCCGACGCTAACCCGAGTTCACCCAACTGGGCTGTCAGATAGATGTAGACCGATGCCAGGTCGTAGCCCGGCGTTACCAGGAAAATCACCGAACTGAGCGACATCATGGTAGTCATGAAGGTGTATATGAAACCGGCGACGAAAGCCGAAAACATGATAGGCAGAATCACCTTGAAAAAAATCGTAAGGAAATCTGCTCCTAAATCGGCAGCGGCCTCCTCGATTTCCACACTGATCTGGTGCAGTTTACTGATCCCGGCCTCTACACCCACAGCGAGAAACCGAAACACGCAATTCAAAATGATGATCCAGATGGTGCCGGTAAGCAAAAACGGCGGACGATTGAAGGCGATGATGTAGCCGACGCCGATCACCGTTCCGGGCAGGGCGAACCCCGAAAGCGCAATCATCTCCATGAGCTTTCGGCCGTGAAATTTTCCACGCATGATGACATAGGCCAACAAGGTGCCTACAACAGCGCCGAATAACCCGGCCCCCAGGGAAACCTTGAAGCTGTTCCAGATGGCGATGTTGGACTGGGTGTTCAAAATGTGGTCGACGACAAAGGTATTGTCGACACCGACGATTTTGACGAAGGACCCGAACACGATCACGCCGAAGCTGAGCAGCACCATGATGGCGACCGGAATGCAAAGGATCAGGAAAGGGATCTTGATTGCCGGGTCGATCGGTCGGGATTCAGCCGCGGTCGGTTTGCCGACGATCGTGGTGTAGCCTTTGCCGGAGAGAAAAAAGTTGTGCAGAATAAAAATGAGGATGCAGGGGGCGATCAAGACCACCGAAAGCACACTCGCCATGTTGAAATCGGCTTCGCCGGTAATCATCAAGTAGGCATCGGGCGCCAGAAACGGCAACCGCCCACCGAGGATGGCCGGGTTGCCGAACTCGGCAATGGTCATCACGAATACCAGCAGCGCCGCTTTGAGCAGCCCGGGCGCGGCCAGCGGAATGGTAATCGACCGCATAATCCGGAATTCCGAAGCTCCCATGTCGCTGGCCGACTCTTCCAAACTGGGGTTGACGGCATTCAGGACGTTTTCGATCATCATGTAAGAGAGCGGCAGGAAAGCCAGCACCTGGGCGGTGATCACACCGGTCCAACTGTAAATGTTAAAATTCAATTGAAAAAGGTTGTTAAGCAGTCCATTCCGGCCGAAAAGTGTTATCAGAGAGATCGAAAAAATGTACGGCGGCGCAGCCAGAGGCAGAAGCGCGATGATTTTAAGCGGCTTTCTCAACCACATCGGCCCGCGGGTCGTCAGGTAGGCGAAGCAAAACCCGATGACCACCAGCAGGATCATCGTGGAGGACCCGAGGATGAGGGTGTTGATCAGGGACCAGTAGTAAAAACTGTATTCGAAAAACTCGGCGTAAAACTCGAGCGTGAAGCCATGGTCACCCCACAGACTGAAAACCAGCACCGAGACAATGGGATACAAAAGAAAGATGGCCAAAAGAGCAAAAAGACCGCCGGCAAACAGGTTGACTAAGTTGGCGTCCATGAAGGCCCTTAGCCGGTACCACCAATTCCTGTCGACGACAGAGTCGATCAACCCCTCGGCCATCTTTCCCCCTCCCTGTCATGTTGCGGTAAGGCGTCGATAAAATGGTCAA